>SHZD01000242.1 GCA_009692465.1 Myxococcales bacterium | reverse complement strand
GAGGGTGTTTATCTTCAAACGCCTGCTGCGCGTAACCCGTCGATGAGTTCGCTGGACTCATCGACCCCGCCATGCTTTGTTGTCAGCCCTCTTCCACCTTGCGACGCACTACAAGTGCGCCTCAGTCGTCAGAGTGCCTCCGCCTCGCCTTGCGGGCGCCTGTTTCCGTTCGCTTCGGCAATGAATGTAAACACCCTCTAAGGAACTGTCCCACAATAAGTCATGGTGGGACCGGTTCCGTTTGCTTGCTTTGTTGGTCGCTTAGCTCGCGTCCTGAAAGGCCGACTCGCCGCTCCTGTGTTGCCCAGACCGATCGAGTTATTTCAGGACAGTTCCTAATTGGTGTGGCGGTGGTCAGCGCACTCGCCGACCGACCCCGCACCATGCCCGAATTCGCGGCCATGGCAAGTTGCTGCAGCAGGCAAGTCGGTGCAGATTTGTAAATAGGGGTGTGCCGTCGCCAATTCAGGGCAGCGACGGTCTGAGCTGACGGGCGCCGCGCTCACAGCAGCAGTTGCGGCCCGACCAACGACTGCAGCAGGCGTTGGCCCAACCGCGACAGCCCCGAAGTCTGGCCCAAAGCTGCAGCCACCGACTGCCAACGGCAACTGACGTAGGCCAAACTGCTGAGATCGGGCAGCGGCAAGTTTTCGGGCTGCCCCGCCCACAAGCCGCTCTGCGCTGCGACTTGGTAACGCCGATGGCTGAGTACATGCACCAGCGCCGGCAGCGGCTGCAAGTGGGTAACCCCGCGATCGTGGGCCCAGCGCACCAGCCGCCCAGCAGCATCAGGCCCTTCCGCACCCAGCGGCTCCCACAGACCCGCCCAACGGCCGCGATCGGGTCGGCGCCCCAGCAGCACCAGATCCTGTGCACCGTCGCCTACCCCAGGCTGGCCTTGGGCGCGGGCGCGCACGACGAGGTAATGCGCCTGCACGTCGACTACGGTGGTGCGCTGGCGCGGCGGCGGAATCGTGTGCTGCACACCCTGCGCATAGGCCAAACAGTGCTGGGCAACCGGGCAACGCTGGCAATCTGGGGTTTTGGGACTGCACAGGGTCGCCCCCAGTTCCATCAGGGCCTGATTCCAGCTGGCCGGATCGGCGTGCGCGGGACCCTCAGTGGCCAACTGCTCATGCGCCCATTGCCACACTTGGGTCTTGCCGACCCCGGTCATGGGGTCGTGGCGCAACGCATACCAGCGCGACAGCACCCGCGCGACGTTGCCATCGACCAGCGCCACCGGCTGGCCAAAGGCGATCGACAACACCGCGCCGGCGGTGTACGGCCCAATCCCCGGCAAACGCGCCAGCACCGCCGGGTCGGCCGGCAGGACGCCACCCAGCTCAGTTGTCACGATCTGGGCGGTCTTGTGCAGATTGCGGGCGCGGTTGTAGTAACCGAGGCCGGTCCACTGGGCCAGCACCTCGTCGAGCGCCGCTGCCGCTAACGCCTGCCAGTCGGGCCAACGCGCGAGCCAGCGGTTGAAGTAATCGACGACGGTATCGACCCTAGTCTGCTGCAGCATGAGCTCGGCAACCACCTCGGCGTAGGCATCGATGTGGCCCGCACCAGGGGCCAGACGCCACGGCAATTTGCGGTGATTGTCCGCGTACCAGCGCAGCAATTGGTGCTGGGCGACCCACGCAGCGGACATCGGACTACTTGCCGACCGCTAGCAGGCGGGCGTCTAACACGGCTTCGCGCCACGCGTCCTTGGCCGCCGACACTTCAAAAGCCACCGGTTGACCGCGGTCCTGCGGGCCCAGTGACACCGAAAATGGATGCCAGCCAAAATCGTCAGGGGCCACCGTCTTGACGTAGACTTGGCGCTCGCCGACCACCACCCGCAAGGTGGTAGCAGAGCCTTCGTCACCGTGGCGGACCGCCCACAGCCGGTTGCCAAAGCGGCCGGCGATGGTGTCGCCCGCCGGCAGACCGCTGTACTGCAGCCGCAAGGTCCCATTTTCAAACGGCGGATGTACAAAAATGCCGTAGCGCCGAGTATTGCCGACTTCGTGCAGAGTCCACCAGCTGTTTTTCCACTCCTGACTGCCACATTGATGCAGGCCGCCGCCATAGCGCGGATCGGCGCTCACTTGCCACGCACACGGAGCAAAGCGCTCAAGTGGCGCTCCGGTAGTGCCGATGCTGTGATTTGCGACTTTGAGCTGGCGCGAAAAGTCAAAGACTGTCGTAGACTTGGCCAGTGAAAACAACACGACAGCTGTGCCATTGCCGACGTCACTGCGCCGCAATTGGCGGGCGCCAGCGACCAGCAACTGGTCGGCTTTGCTGTGGGTCGCCACCACCCAAAGCCTTGTTTTTCCATCACAATCCCATGCGTCGATCGGTTCACCCAAAACCACAGCTGCAGTGTAATCAAGACCTTTTTGCGCAAACAGCTTGTCAAAAAGCCACGGCCGATTGGCAGCCCAAGACGGAAAATAGGCAATAGCATCGCCAGTTTGCAAGTCTGCACCGACTACAGCAGCGGCCTTTTGCAGCGCCTCGTCGGTCGGCACCAGCGCCGCCAACCTCCAAGCGTGCCACACCGGCACCGCAATGGCCGCCAGCAACACGATGAGCCCGGCCCAAGCGGCCACTCGCTGGCCAATGCTATGTTCGTTAAGCGCAATCTGCGTCGACGCTGCGTGGCGATGCCCCGACGCAGGCAACTGTTGCAAGTCGCTGATCGCCTGCTCATCCGTAGCAGTATCGACGGCCTGATCAGCGAGCGCCGCTGGCAAGCCCTCTGGTAACGTCGCGGCGTCTTCCAGATAGCCCGGCAAGTCATCGCAATGAGAGGCAACCGCGCCCACCGGTGGCTGCCAGCGGACAGTGCCGCCACCGAGGCCATCGGCGTCCTCAAGGTCTGCGGACTGCTGCGTTTTCGGCAAGTCTTGAGCCAGCAGTTCCTCGGCATCAGAATCCGGTCCTGCCGCTGCCTGCCGGTCAAACAAGCCACTTTCTGCCCAAGCCATCGACGAGGAAGCGGTCGGAGCGTCCAGCGCACCCGCTTGGCCAGCTGGGTTGTCAAGATCGGCCGCGGAGCCAACGGCAACCGGTGCAGTCGGTGAGAGGGGCTTGGAGTCTGGCGCTGACGGATCAGTTGACATCGGGGCCCAAGGCTACCCGCAAGCGCACTGTGGGGCAACGGCGGCGGGCGCCTGCGATCCCCCGCTTTGGGCGCATCTGTGCGTCGCTGCGGCGCTTTCCTCCTTGCGGCGTACGCAAGTACGCCTAAGTCGTCAAGCCCCTTGCTCCTTGATCTGCATCCCAAATCGGGGGTCGCGGGGAATTTCGGTGGTGAATTTGGGGCGCTCGCGATTCCCCGTTTTCGGCGCAACTGTGCGGCGGTGGTGAATTGGGGCGCTCTTACGGCGATGGCACCAGCGAGCAGTCAAACTCTTCGATGAATTTGAGGTTTTGCTCCTCGAACCCGCCACGCTCGCTCGGTGATCGGTAGCCGACGTGGCGCTGATAGCCAGCCTGCACCTCGGGCCACGGCGTCTTGTTGATGCAGCGCTCAAAAACACCAAAGATCATGCCGGTGCGGTGCATTCCGCCGCCACAGTGAATAACTACGCTGCCCTTGGGCGCGGCGCCATTGGGGCGCAAGATCTGGGTTTTGATCACCTCAGCGACTGCCGCCATGGCGGTTTGGCGGGCTTGACCGCCCTCGCCTTGCCGCAGGTCTTCGCGCCAATTGCCGTGGGGATCGTCGCGGGCGCTGTAGTAACTGCCGCCGGCGGCTTGGATGACTTGCCGTTCGCTGGCCTCCAAATCCCCGGTCGGCATGGGTCCGCTGTACAAGTTGACGATGTGGCGCACCTTGGCGGTGGCGACGAGGCTGTATACACACGAATCGGTGGCCGCAGGCCGGGCGGTAAACGCGGTTCGCAGCAACAAGAGTGGCTTTCCAGCGCCGTCGGTCAAATTGCCCAACCGGGTCGCCCCAAAATTGTGCAGATCGTCGTCGATAATTTGGGTCAGCACCATGCGCCAAAACAAGGTGTCGATCAGTTGCCTGCGCACCAGTTCGCGTTTGTCATCTGGGATTTGCACGCCATGGCGACCGATTTCGTCCAACACTTGGCTGGCGGTGAATTTAGCGTCGCTGCGCAAGGTGGTGCTCCAGCGCTGACGGGCCAAACAGCGCAACTGGGCCGGATCGAGCCCGGCGCTGGCAAAGGCCTCGGCCTCACTGGGCAAAAGCGTTTCAACCTGCGCACTTGCGGTGCGGGGCACGGTCGTCTGGGCGACTTGCACTGCACTGACGCAGCCCGACACCACCAGCGACACAGGCACCATTAGCATCACGGACAACCGCGTGCTGCTACTTAGCCAACGCTTGACCATTGCCTTGCTCCAGCTCGGTTTGCAGTTGCACTTGCCCGCCATGCCCGCCTTTTTCACTGACTTCAATGCGCACACCGTGTTGCTTTTCGAGGGCGCGCAGCGAACCCGCCAGTTGATCGCCCAAAATCGCCGCTACCCGCGCTGGCGCTTGCACCCGCATCACCGTGGTGTGGGCCGACGAGGACGCTTGCAGCGCCGCCCGCAGCCGGCCAATGGTCTCAATCGCCAGATCCGACGAACTGCGGACAAAACCGCGGGTATTGCAGGTCGGACACGGCTCCGTCAAGCGATCGGCTAGGCTTTCGCGCACGCGCTTGCGGGTCAGTTGTATGGTGCCAAATTCGCTGACCTTGCCCAGCCGCACCCGGGCGCGGTCGCGGGCCAGCTCTTCGGCAAACGCACGCTCCAAAGCCCGGCGGTCGTCGGGGCGCTTCATGTCGACAAAATCGACGATCACCAAGCCGCCGACATTGCGCAGCCGCAGTTGCTGGGCAATGGCCTTGCACGCCTCGACATTGAGCGCCAACACCGCCTCATCGAGCGGCGCCGACCCCACTTGCTTACTGGAGTTGACGTCAATCACCGTCATGGCTTCAGTGCGCTGAATCACCAGTTCGCCGCCCGACGGCAAGTGGACTTTGGGCTCGGTGGCTTGGCGCACCCAGCGATCCAAACCAAACGTGGTAAACAGCGGCAGTGAGCCCTCGTGAATCTTGACCTCAGGCCGCGCATCGGGGTGAAAGCGTCGGACAAAGCGGGCCACCCGCTCGTGATCACTGCGATCGCTAATCCACACCGCCGCAGTCTGCGGCCCGACCATGTCTCGCAGGGCGCGCAGCACCAAGTCCAAGTCGTCAAACAAGAAACTTGGACCGGTCGCCGCCTCGAACCGCGTCAAGATATCGAACCATTGTCTGGCGAGAAACCCAATATCTTCAGAAAGTTCTTGCTCAGTCGCCCCTTCGCCGACGGTGCGGACAATCGCGCCACAGCCAGGTGGCAGGTGCTTGCGGGCAATGGTCTGCAGCCGCGCTCGCTCGGCCGGATCGTCGATCATTTTGGAGACGCCGACCTGCGGTTCGCGGGCAAGGAGCACCGCATTGCGGCCGGGCAGCGAAATAAAGGTGGTCACTCGCGGGCCCTTTTTGGCGACCGGTTCGCGCACGACTTGCACCAGCAACGCTTGGCCTTGGCGCAACAGCTCGCCAATCGGCCGAAACGACCGCCGTGGCTCGCCGGCGGCTTCGTCGTCGTCATCGCGTTCGGGTCCGTCGGTGGCCCACACGTCGGCGGCGTGCAACAGGGCAGCGCGGTCCAAGCCGATGTCGACAAAGGCCGCGTCCATGCTGGCGATCACCCGCTGCACTTGGCCGTAGTAGATGTTGCCCGAAAAGCCGCGGCCCGTCGTGCGTTCAACTTGCAGTTCAATGACCTGAGTACCGGACTGCAAGGCGACCCGCGTTTCCTCCGCACCGGACTGAATGAACAAAGTCTCGGACGTGGTTTTACGAGCGGCCACTGGCGTTGCGTTGCCGGTCGGCGCCAAAACTGCATCGCTGACAGGCGGATTCGCCACGGCCAAATCGTGACTTAGGTCTGGTGGGCTGGTGTTCAATTGCGCTTGATATCGAAGGTGCCGTTGGTCAAGTAGGCCTTCTTTTTGGTTGAACTGTTGAGCAACTCAGCGCTGAATTTGCCGACGATTCGACCGCCGACATCCTCAAACGTGATGATTTCAATATCGTATTCGACGGCTTGCCACGGATGGGCCCCGCCCGCGCGGCCGGTGCCATCGCTCATGCCGACTTTGGTGTCGCCGGCCTCGCCGCCAGCGGTAGAAAAGGTGCCAGTCTGAAAATCTTCGACGGCACCCAACTGGATTTCAACCAGCAAGCTGTCTTTGTTGCCAGACACTTGTAAAGCTTTGAGCACCGGCAGGTAGCTCGCGCTGGGAAAGTCCAAATTGAGTTCCTTTTCTTCGGCCGTAGGAGTCTTGCCGGCGCTGATCGTGACCTTGAAGACGTCAGGTATGCCGAAATCAATGTCTTTGGGTGGCTTGACCAAGGTGTCGCCGGTGCCCACGGCCACGCTGTCGCTGACTTCGCCCACCGCGGCGTCTTGGGTGCCGCCGGTCGAGGCATCTTTGGCATTGCCAGAACTAGCCAAGGTGATCCGGCACACGCCGTCGTAGCAGCCTTCGGTGGTCGCGCACACTTGATCGACCCAGCCGGCCCCGCGATCGTCACACACTTGGGCGACTTTGGCGTCTTTGCACTGCTGGGTCGTCGGCGTGCAGACGCGGTTGACGCAGGCCGCAGTCGCGGTGTCGCAGTACTGCACAGAACCACAGACCGTCTGCACCCACACGCCTTTGGTACACACAAACAGGGTCTTGTCGCCACATTTGACGTCGGCCTTCTTGGTGGCATCGCCGCCATGGCAGGCATTGGGCAAGCAGGCGCCGTCGCTACACTTTTCAGCCGGGCTGCTGGTCTTGCATTTTTGGCTGGTGGTCGGGTTGGTCATGCCGTCCGCCGGGCACTTGAGCACCGCCGTCTGGCCGTCGCAGGTCAGTTGATTCTTGGGGCATAAGGTGTCTTTGCATTCGCCGCCTTGACAGGTCTTGTCCCCGCAAAACGTCAAGGCGTAGGCCGTGCCGCCGCCGGTGCAGGTCGCGGAATAGTTGCCCTTACACACCCGATCGCCGTCCTTGCAAAACGTGGTCGGCGGTCCTGCTGGGGCGGCGACTGGCTCTTTGGCGCAGTTCACCAAGGCTTGCGACATCAACAGCAGCGCTAGGGCGGGGGCTAAACGAGCAAAGCAGGCAACCATGGTCAAATTCCGCTGCGCACCGATAAGCGGCGCTCGGTGGCGTTGTAGCGAAGCGGGGCGGGGTTGGCAAGCCGAACCGGCGCTACGGCCGAGGGTTAGACCACCACTGGGGGCTGATCGATTATGCGGACGGCCGTTTGCTGGCTTGTGCGGTCACCGAGCGCGCGTCTTGCCAGCCGATTTGCCGCTCGGCAGCTCTCGTCCATCGATCGAGCTGTCCTAGGAGCGTGTCGGAGTATTCCGACTCGCTCCTAGCGCCGTCTGGCTAGACGGCGGCAACTGTCCGAAACTGCACGGATTCACTCCGGGCAGTTCTTGGACAGTTGAGAATATCTGAGAAGCTAGGAGACTGTCGGATCGTAATAGAT
>SHZD01000241.1 GCA_009692465.1 Myxococcales bacterium | reverse complement strand
CAGGGCCTAACCGACGGTCTGGATCAGGGCCTAACCGACGGTCTGGATCAGGGCCTAACCGACGGTCTGGATCAGGGCCTAACCGACGGTCTGGATCAGGGCCTAACCGACGGTCTGGATCAGGGCCCAAAGCACGGTCCCGATCAGGGCCCGGACCATCTGGGCAATCGCCGCGCCGACCCCTCGCCACGCGGGCTCCCTCGACCCTGGCATGGACCGCAAACACGACAACCACAGCAGGTCAACGTCAACTTCCTTGACCTATCTGGCGATGCGGCGAAAATAGACCCTTGGGCGGCCCTAGTCCCGCCTTGCAGTGAGGCGTTGTGACGCGCTCGACCCCCTTGTTCTCCAACATAGTGCGACCACCGTCGCCGATCATTTTGGCCATGCTAGTGGTGGTGGCCGCGCTGGCCTGTGGCACCGACGGTGCAACGGACGGCAGCTCGGCGGCTGGCACTGGCGGCGAAATCACCGTCACGTTGACGGCTCCAACTAAACCCGCTGAAAATCAAAAGAAACTACTGGCCGGTGAATTCGTGGTTGCCGGCAAATTCAGCGCAACCAAGGGCATCAAAGTCACCAAGGTCTACACGATACTGCCCAACGAAACATCGGTCACGTTTACGATTGCCGCCGGCAACACCTTTACTGGCACGCTGACGACCCAAAAACTGGACAAGCTGCCAGCCGACAAGGTGTGCGGAAAGAAGGTCAGTCTATCGATTAATGCCAGCGACGCTAAAGGCGACAACATCGGCTCCGCCCCGTTGGAATTTGAGATCGATCACTGCGCTCCGGGAGTCAAGCTCGAGTCGCCACCGCCGCCAGACCCGAAAAATCCAACCCTTACTCCAGTTTACATTGGAATAGTCCCGATCAAGGGCCACATCTTGGACCCCAATTTTGCCAGCGGCGTGCTTGGTTGGCGCAAGGCCGGCGAAAGTGACATCACTACCATCAAAGTGTTGACCAAACCCGGGTCATTTGAAGAAGTGCTGGACCGGACCAAGGAAGCCACTGCTGAACTGGAGATCGTGGTCAACGGCGTCGACAATGCCGGTAACCCGACCGAAATCGTCGCGCCCATAACCGTGCTGCGCCAGCCCTCGTTCTTGGGCAATACCGACGACAACGATCAATTTGTGTGGGGCAAAATCGTCGATGTCGCCGCGTTCGATGTGAACGGCGATCAAGTGCTCGATGTGGTGTTTGGCGGGCCCAATGGCTTAGTTGTGCGCATGGGTCTTACTGAAGCCGCCGCGGACGGCTCGCTTAAGGGCACCGGTCGCTTTGAAACCGAAAAGGTCGTCAAGACTAACAAGCTCGGCTCTATTTCTGAATTCAAGGGCAAAAAGATTGAAATTTCTAAACTGTTGGTCACAGACTTGGATAAGAACGGCATCGTCAATGACCTCGTCGCGGTCGGATCATTGGGCGGCGTGCCGGCTGTGATCGGTTTTTTCCATCAAACACTGACGGACAAAGCCGTCGGCGCCAAGTCGGCTGTCCTCCACTTTGGCTTTCGGCCCATGGCGGCGCTGCACATCGACGAGGTAGCTGTAACGGCGGAAATTGCCCACATCAATCAAGATGGGCGCGACGACTTCGTCATTGCGGCGTCCTCCGACAACAAGGGCCTGATTACGGTGCTGGGCCGGTTGGTGCCAGAATGTAAAATAGTCAATGATTTTAAGCCATGTTCGCAGGTGGGCGACAAGCTGAGCGATGTTAGCGAAGCGCTGGTCTTTGACGTTTCCACCCACACCCCTAATAACAAAGGGTTAAGCTCGATTAGTTCGATTGCAGTCGGTGATTTTTGGGCGGACGCCAAGAATCTGGACGACATTTGCGTGGGTGACTCCAAGCGCAACTTTGTCACCTGCTACCGCAACGTTACTGGCGACGGCAAGTTTGCTCAGGCCCAGGACGCCTACCAATTTGTCGATGCCGTCGACACCGAGCGCATCCTCAAAGTCGAATTTAGCCAACCCAAAGGCAACGACGGCCCCGATCTGCTGGTCGCCAGCAGCAAGGGCTTTGTGCGCTGGATCAAGGGCACCCATAACGGCACTTTTGTGGACGAAACGAATGGCCCCATCGTCACCGGGCGGTGGAGGAGCTTTGAAGGCGGCATTACCGACATGACTACGGCCTCCTTGGGCCAAGCTAAGAAACCACATGTGCTCTTTGTCACGGGGCGCATCGTCACCATCGTCCCCTTGTTGGCTGACGACACTGCGAACCAGCCAATCTGCGCTCCGAGTTGGGTCATGGGCGGCGACTTGACCAAGGTGGTGGCCAAGGATTTCGATAATGACGTGTACGGCGGAGTCGTTGACATGCTGGTTGTCGACAAAGCTCCTGACGGGGTGCCGGTGTGGAAGGGCTTGCCTGACGGCAGTTTTGAATCGCCGCTGCTGGTCAAGCTGTGCGCTAAGCCTTTGGCTGGGCCACTGCAGGGCGGCATGGCGAACTGCGAAATCGGCCTAAGCACCATTACCGATATGACCGGCGATAACAAACCTGACCTATTGCTGATTGGTAAGCCTACGCAGTCAATTTATGCACCACTGGCGGAGTTGCTACCGCCCAATCTAACGGGTGGCTGTCCACCGGTTTCCCTAGGCGCTCCTGCGTTGCCTTTTCCCGTGTGGTCCATCCACTTGTGGGTCAACAAAGACGGGGCGCTGCCGGCGGCGCGGGTGGCCGAGTTCAATCCCAACGCCTCTTCCCTGCAGACCAAGTCGGGCACAACCACCGACTGCGCCGCTGGTACCATTGAATCGTTTGGCTCGCCTGTCGGCTTGGCGTTGGGCGACTTGGATGGTGATATCGCCAAATCGTTGGACCTGGCTGTCGTTCGCAGCGATGCTGATTACTATCTGGGCTTGCCGGCCAAGACTGATAAGTGCCCAAACGAGCATCTGTTCGCTTCCACGCGCGAAGTCGACAATGACTATGGGCCCGAAAATAGTGACCCCGAAAAAGGCACCGGACTGTGTGCGCGCAATTACCGCGCGGACGACAAGGACAAACTCATGCCGCTCAAAGGCTTTGGTCTTGGCGCTCCGCTCAAACGTGCGTCTTTGTTCACCTTCTTGGCCGGCGCCGACAAGAATAAGCCATTTGGCCTCGATAACTCGCACACCACGACCAAGCCTTTGACGATTGGCGCTGCCTATGCGCAATCAGCGGGAATCAACCCAGTCGGAGTCACCATTGCCGACTTTACCGGCGACAAGATCAATGATGTGGCAGTGGCGATGACCACCCTCGGAAACAACAAGGAAATCAACTTTCTCGAGTCGCGGGTCCGGGTGTTCAAGGGCGACGGCAAGTATGGCAAGCTGCTAAACGTGCCGTTTGCCGGCGACAAGCGGGTGTGGACTGATGCCCTCGGTACCCTGTACAAATTGTCAGAGGTTGAATACCGCAAATTGTACGGAAATCCCACTAGTTTGGCCGTAGCGCCCTATGGCAAGGCCCGCAATCCGGGGCTGTTCGTGATGCAAGCGGCCACCAACAAAGTGACGCCGCTGATGAGCACCGCCGGCAAAGAAGGGCCCATCAAAATCACTCTTGGCGACGGAATCGTGGTCGGCGACGCGGTGCAAGCCTGCGGGTTTACTGACTTCAATCAAGACTTGGCCACCGACATGCTGTGCGCAAGCTCGAACGCCGTTGGCTATTGCGAAGCGGACCTGAGCGGAGATGAAGCGGGATTCAAGGCCAAAGTCAATTTGCTGGAGGCGCCCACTCAAATCGCCGATGCCAAGATCGCCGACCTCAACCAAGACAAATACAAAGATTTAGCGCTGTTGGTTAAGGAAAGGTCACTGGTCAAGATTTGGCTTGGCGACGGCAAGGGCGGCTTCGCCCAGTATGCTAGCGAGCTGCGGGTGGCACCCGATGTCAAGAGCTTGGATGTCGTTGACATGAACGGCGACGGCTGTGCCGAAATCATTGTGACTTCAAAATACTACGTGACCGTGCTGCAAAACCTGGGCTGCAAGGTCAAGTAAGGATGTGTCCTTAGGAACTGTCCTGAAATAACTCGATCGATCTGGGCAACACAGGAGCGGCGAGTCGGCCTTTCAGGACGCGAGCTTAGCGACCAACAAAGCAAGCAAACGGAACCAGTCTCAGAATGACTTATTCTGGGACAGTTCCTAAGTGAGCGATCAGCTTGAGCTTGCAGATCGCTCCGTGGTGGCGCCATGCCTGCGGGCATAGAAACCATCGACTGTCACCGCGGCAACGACAACCCGCAAGGACGATCCACCGCCAGTGTACACGCTGCCCGCTGGGGCCCCCTTGACTTTGCGGACGTTTTTGCCAAAACACACAGTAATTTCAGCGTAATCGCCCTTGGCAACCCCCGACAAGTGGGCGCACAAGACCGCACACGCATGCTTTTCAGCTTCGGTCGGCGGCGCGGAACCACACCGCAGCACCACGTGGGCGCCGCGGCCGTCGCGCAGGTGAAACCACAGGTCGCGGCCACGCAGCAAACGGGTGACGACGACGTCGTTGGCTGCAGCGTTGCGGCCAGCATAGACAATGGCGCCGGCCGGCGAAACGAAAACATCCACTCCTTTGGGCACTTTCGCCTTGACCACCGCTGGCTGGCGCTCTACCGCAGGTTGGGTCCCGACCGGCACCACCCCGAGCGCGGCCAACCCAAGCTGCCAGTTTTGGGCATCGCGCAGGATCGTTCGCGGGCGCTCTGTGGGTTCAAAAGAACCGTCTTTCGCGGCCTGCCACTGCTGTGCACGCTGTACCAACGCGCCGTGGGCGAGCAGGCAGTGCTCCAGCTCGGCTAGGCGGGTCAGAGCCTTGTCGCGCCGCTCGGCTGCAATCAGAGCTCCGCGCGCAAGCCCCTTGGCTCTCTGGAAAATGTGGCGCAGATTGTCGTGCGCTGACAGCTCTGGGCGCAGACCGATGGTCACGGTTTGGCCGGGCAGCCATGGCACGGCCAGCACCACTTGGCTCAAGCCCTTGGCGACTTGTGGCAGATGGGTTTTGAGCACCTCAGCCGACAGTTGCAACTGCTCAGCCGCGCCTGTTCGCTGCAAGTCGTCGTCCAGATTGGCGATGAGTCGACGGGTTCGCGCAAGATGACCGCGCAGGGCTTTGCTCGCCGCGCTGGTCAGCTGGCGCACCGTCTCGACCAGAGGCACCACCACCGCTGGCAAGTTGGGCGGCTCTGACTGCGTGGCCGGTGGATTCACGGCGCTACAAAGTCGCCAGATCTGCCGCCCCACTTGCGTACCAGCTTGGTCTGCGCAATGACTGCACCCTTGTCGATGCCCTTGGTCATGTCGTACAAGGTCAGGGCGGCGATGCTGGCGGCCGTCAGCGCTTCCATTTCCACCCCAGTGCGGTCAAAGGCGGTCACTTGGACGACGAACTGAACGCTGTTCGCCAGTTCGTCGAGCTTGGCACTGACCTGCACCGCCGTGATGCGGACCGGATGGCACAACGGGATCAGCGCCGAGGTGAGTTTTGCTGCTGAAATCGCCGCAATTCTAGACACTTGGATGGCGTCACCCTTGGGTCCACTGCGATCGCGCACCGCCACGAATGCGGCTGGGCACAGCATCACCGTCGAGGTCGCCACTGCGCCGCGCGCCGACTCCGGCTTGGCGGTGACTGCCACCATCCGAGCCTGACCGCTCTCATCCAGATGGCTCAAACCGGCGCTTGGGGCCGCCGCATTGGTCGAGGTCATGCTGCTGCCGCCAGTGCGCTGTACAAGTCGACGTCGGGCCCATTGCCGATGACCAGCGGCACCCGGGTATGCAAACCGTCGGGCACAATGTCCAGAATTCGCCGATGGCCATCGGTGGCTTTGCCGCCAGCTTGTTCAACCAAGTACGCCAAAGGATGGGCCTCGTACAACAATCGCAGCTTGCCAAGCGGCGATTTCTTGTCGTCAGGGTAGAAAAACACCCCACCTTGCAAGATGTTGCGATGCACATCCGCCACCAATGTGCCGACATAGCGCAGACTGCATTTGGCATAGCGCCCTTGGCCGCTGGTCAGCTTGTCGACAAATGCCAACGTCGTGGGCAGCCAATTGCGGGTATTGCCGACATTGGCCGACCAGCAAGTGGTGGCATCGGGGATGCGCATACCAGGGTGCGACAACACGAATTCGCCGACGTTGGGATCCAGAGTGAAACCATCGACGCCATCACCGGTCGAGTACACAAAGACCGTTGAACTGCCATACACGCAATAGCCGGCCGCAACTTGCTCGCTGCCCGCCCGCAAGAAATCTTCGGTGGTGGCTTCAGCGCCGACGGTTTGGCGCTTGCGGATGGAAAAAATGGTCCCAATGGTGACGTTGACGTCGATATTGGACGAGCCGTCCAGCGGATCAAAGCAGACTAAATAGCGACCCGTCAGCCGACCGGCGCGGGTGATGCGGATTTGTTCGTCTTCTTCGCTGGCCACGGCGGCGACCATCGGCAAGTCGCTGAGCACTTCGATAAGCAGCTCATTGCTGAGCACATCGAGCTTGGTCACTTGTTCGCCCTGGACGTTTTGGTCGCCAGTCTTGCCCAGCACATCCAGCAGGCCGGCGCGCGCCACTTCGCGGGAAACGATCTTGCACGCCAGCGCTAAGTGGCTAATAAGAAGGGTAAAATCCCCGGTGGCTCCTTCATACTCCCGCCGCCGCTGCAGATTGTAGCGCGACAACGTCATCAAACCGGCCATCAAGCACCTCCAATTTGTCGATGGTGCATTAAGGCCGCGGCTGCAGTCAACGCGCTAGACGCCCGCGATTCCCCGCTTTCGGCGCAACATGCTCGGTTGACTCGGCTTGCACAAATGCAAGCCTGCTGCGTCGGCGCTCCAGTCCCCAGCTCCATACTTAACTGGTGCTCAACGGCCGCGAAGGCCGTTTCCGTGGCGCGGGAAATCAGTTCGCCGGACTGATTTCTTGATCCGCGCCCATTGGGCTTCACTTCTCCTTGTCGAGCGACAGCGAGCGACAAAGCACTGGCATCCGAAATCGGGGTTCGCGGTGATTTCGGTGGTAAATTTCGGCACGCGACCCCGATCCGGCCTAGCCGCCGAATTTAGGACATGGCGGCAAAATCCAATCGCACAGCCGGATCGGGATGCGGTGCCGTCGCCGTCTGCAATCTAGCGTCGCGGCGCAGGGGCCTCAGGCATCGGCGCCGGTGGTGGCAGCGGTGGTGGTTTGCGTTTGGGCGGCACGTTGGGCGGCGGTTGCTCGGCACGCGGCGGTTTGGTCTCGCGACTCGGTTCCGTCTCCCGAGCAGGTGCGGGAACCGGACGTGGTGGTGGCGAGGACGGCGTTTCGGCTGCCGGCGGTGCGGGTCGCGGGTTGTAGGGAAGGTTGCGCGGTGGCGGACGATCCTCGGCGCGCACTGCTGGCGGAGCCTGACGGGCGGGTGGCTCATAGCGTGGTGGCGGAGGCGCCTCACGCGGTGGTGGCGGAGTCTCGCGCGGCGGCGGACGATCCTCGGCGCGCACTGCTGGCGGAGCCTGACGGGCGGGTGGCTCATAGCGTGGTGGCGGAGGCGCCTCACGCGGTGGTGGCGGAGTCTCGCGCGGCGGCGGAGGCGCCTCAC
>SHZD01000240.1 GCA_009692465.1 Myxococcales bacterium | reverse complement strand
AACTGTCCGAAACTGCACGGATTCACTCCGCGCAGTTCTCGGACAGTTGAGAATAGTTGACTGGCTAGGAGCCTGTCGGATCGTAATAGATTCATTGTGTATAATCTGATAGACATTTCACAACCGATTGATTTCCGACAGGCTCCTAGTGTGGGCTACAGACCGCGGTTTGTGGCGCTTGCGCTGGCCGCAATAGGCTTGCTGCTCGAGGATTATTGGCCGTAAAACCACTCATAAAACGCCGACCATCCCGCTTTAGCCGGACTGCCAAGCACCGCGGCGCCGCACACGGTGTTGGGCATACCCGGAGTGCCCAAATAGGCCTTGTCGCCAAACTTGGCGGTGGCGTGGCACCACGACTCCTTGACGTCGTTTTTGGTCGCATCCATCTTGTCGCCGCTCAGCTGCACGGCCTTGCCCGCGGCCACTGCCGGCCATTTGGCGCCGGTGTCGTAGGAAACGCTGTCGATGACCACTGCCCCGAGCTTGATGGTGATGGTGTCGACGTCGTTGGACAGCGGAAAACCGGACTGCGTATAGGTTTGCACCGGCTTGTAGCCGCCGTTCTTGGTCAGGTCGGCCGATGGACCAAACACCGCAAACTCGCCGGCCTTGAGCGGCAGTGACAAGGTGATCTCGATAGGCTTATCTGTGGGTTTGCCAGCAATGGTAATGCCTTTGAGATCAAGGTCTTTACCCGAAACATTGGCGATTTCGAACCACTCCCCGACATCACCGGCGCCGCCATTGCCGTTCATCATGATTTCACTGATGACCAAGTCGCCGACTGCGATGCCGCCAGACGCGCCCTCTTTTTGGCACTTGGCGCTGCAGCCGTCGCCGCCGGTGGTGTTGGAATCGTCGCAGGTTTCGGGTGCTTCGATGATGCCATTGCCGCACACCGGATCCGCCAAGTCCTGACACACATTGCCCTTTCCATCGCCGTTGTCGTCGCTCTGGTCGGCATTGGGGATGGTCGGGCAGTTGTCGCACAGGTCGCCAATGCCGTCCTTGTCGCCGTCCTTCTGATCCGTGTTCTTGGCCAACGGGCAGTTGTCCACCCCGTCCAGTGCGCCGTCGCCGTCGCTGTCCTTGGGGCAGGCGGCGTTGGCCTTGCCCGGCGTGCCCTTGTCGCCCTTGCCAAACGGCGTCGAAGCGTAGCACCACAACGCGGCGTTATCATTTAGTTTATCTCCGCCTACGGTCGCCGAGCTCGGATCCAAAGCCAGCGCGACTCCACTGGACACTTTCAGCCAGCCGGCGGAGCTGTAGGTGACGGTGTCGATGACCTTGGCCCCGACTTCCAAGCGAACTTCAAGAGCCGCCGAGTTGCCCAGCGCAGCCATGCCCACCAACACAATGGCGCCGTCGATGCCGCCGTTTTGAGTCGAGTTGCCGTTGCGGGCGACGACGGCGTAGCCACCGGCTGCCAGCGGATACGACTTGTCGCTTGGCAAATTCTTGAGCACAGTGCCTATTTTGACCCCAAGGCCCGCCAATTCCACCGTTGTCGTCGAAGCATTGTAGATTTCCAGCCATTCGCCCAAATCGTCGGTGACGGTGGACGGATCCGGCAACAGCTCGGTAATCATCAGGTAGCCGACCCCGATCGGGGTCTCCAATTGGCACTGGGTGCTGCAGCCATCGCCAAACTTGGTGTTGCCGTCGTCGCAGTTTTCGCCACTTTCGACCACCCCATTGCCGCAACCGGGGTCCTCGCAGGCGTCGCCCTTGCCATCGCCATCGGTGTCGGTTTGGGTGGTGTTGGTGACGTCCGCGCAGTTGTCGCAGGCGTTGCCGACGCTATCCGCGTCGTTGTCCAACTGGTCGGGGTTGGCTTTTTCCAAGCAGTTGTCGGCTTTGTCGGCCACCCCGTCCTTGTCCTCGTCCTCGCTGGCGGCGGAGCACGACGGATTGGTGGCGCCGGGCGAGCCGTAATCGCCCTTGCCGTAGGTCGCTTGGCCTTTGCACCACCCTTGCGGACCGTCATTGGTCGCCGCAGTCGCCAACGTCGGGTCCACTGCCAGCGACTTGCCGGTGAACAACGGCCAGCTGGGACCGTAGGCAACCTTGTCCAGCTCTTTGCCGCCCGACCAGATCGACAACGTCGCGGCGGTGGAGCTCAGAATCAGCTTTCCATACACGTAGTTCGGTTTGGGCAACCCGCCATTGATCGCCGGATCGGCGCTCAGCGCCAACAGCGCAAAACCCTTGGGCTCCACCACAATCGCGGCCGGACCTTCGATGATGTGCTGAATCGGCGACAGCGTGCCCGTTTGCAAGATCACCCCATTGAGCGTCACTGCCGCCGCGCCGGGATTGTAAAGCTCAATCCATTCGCCGACATCGTCTTCCACTTGTGCGGGGTTGTACATGATTTCGGTGATGACCAACCCGCCGGCTACCACGGTCGTTTCCAGTTGGCACCACGCGCTGCAGCCGTCGCCCGACTGCTTGTTGCCGTCGTCGCAGCCTTCGCCGCTGTCGACCACCTTGTTGCCACAGGTCGGCACTGGCCCTTCGCAGACGTCGCCGATGCCGTTCTTGTCGGTATCAAACTGGTTGCTATTTGCGATGGTCGGGCAATTGTCCTTGTCGTCGGGCACGCCGTCCTTGTCGGTGTCCTTTTGGCACTTGTCGTTGGCGGCGCCTGGGGTGCCCTTGTCGGCGCTGGCCATGACCGAAGTGGCGCCGCACCAGGCCTCAGCGCTGTCGTTCTTGACGCCATCTTGTTGGTCTTGGGCCAGTGACAGGGCCACGCCGTTCAAATTGGACCAGCCTTTGGTGACGTCGTAGGCGACGGTGTCGATGTGCACGCCGTTGGACTCCAAGCTGACGCCGTCGATCGAGTTGGTGAGCTTGATCACGGTGCCCCACGCCGCCGCCAATTTGACCCCGCCGTTGGTGGCTTCGTCGGCCTTGGTGCCGAACACCGCAAAGCCTTTGGCGCCGATCGTTACGCCGGTCGGGACGATGAATTTGACTGAATCCCCGGCACTTTTGATGACGAGGCCGGTCAGATCGATGGGCTTGTCGGCGGGGTTGTACAACTCGACCCATTCGCCGCTGTCGTCGCTGACTTTGCCGTCGCCGTAGGGGTTATACATGATTTCGTTGATAATTAGCTGGCCTTCCTTGAGATCGGGCCCCACGATCGGCGCAGTGTCTGGGGTAGGGGTGGTGTCCTTGCTGCCAGTGTCGGTGTCGGTCCCGCCGGCGTCGGTGGTGACAGGCCCGCCTTTGCCGGCACACTTGGCATCGCCGCAAATATCGTTGCTAGTCGATGGGTTGCCGTCATCACACGGCGCCTTGTTGGGCACTAGCTTGCAGGTCAGACTGGCGCAAAAGTCGTCGGTGCACGGGTTGCCATCGTTGCAGTCGGCGGGCGTCTTGCACGCCGAGCCAGCCGCATCGGGGTTGCCAACGGCGGTTTCCGCTTTGATTTCGCCGCCGTCAAACTTGGCGCCGCTGTCTGGTCCGCTGGCGCCGTCGGGGATAGTGGTGGAGGTGCTGGTCCCCGGTGCGGTGTCCGCGCACCCGCCCATGGCCAGTGCCGCGACGAGGACCACGCTGCCGCCTAGCGCTGCGGCCAAGCGAATTCGCGCACTGGGGCCAAATCGGCCACTGGGCTCGCAGTCGCCGGTGTTGTCGACAGAAGTGAGCTGGCGAGCGGCGAAACCCACTTGGCGCGGGGCCAATCGACTGGACCATGCCTCAGCAGGCAATTGGCTGGGGTGAGCTGGGAAACTGGGGCGCATGGAAACTCCTGAAACGAGACAGGTTCTGAAGCAGCAGACCGCCAAACGCGGTCGCTGAGTGGGGGCGAGAGTCTACGGGTTTTGCGGGATTTCTCAACGGGCAAGCTTGGTAGTCCAGCAAGCGAGTCTGGCGCCCACGCCGCCGGTGGCACAGCACCACCTGAAACCTGACCAATTAACGCCGAACCTCAAAGAATTCCCAAACAAAACGGAGCGGCCTGACGCCAACCCGCAGGCCACTGAATAAGTGCCGCAAGCTCGCGACCGACAAAGCAAGCACTGAGACGCCGAGCAAATCTTACTTGATCGGCTGTCTAGGGTGTCGGCAGCGTCGTCCAACCCTGTTTAACCACTTGATGAGTCACCATTTTGCCATCGGGCAACTCGCCGCCATGGCTGCGCAAGTCGCCATACGCCCACGTCGCATTGCCGGTCTTAAAGTGAAAATCGAGGGCGCCGACCGTCCACTTCCAGTAGCCATACCAATCGAGTGCATCCAAGTGGCTGTTCGGCATGACAAAGTCGGAGAAACCGCCGGCCTTGCCTTCAATCGACAGCGGCGCAGCGTGGTCGTCGGCCAATTCAGGCTTGGTTGCCGGATTGGGATCGCCAGCCCCGGTGCCGTGGACCACAATCAGTTGCTTGTTGGCGGTGGGCAGGGCGTCGTACAGCGCCAGCCCATTGGCCTTTTTCGGGTCGCTGTGTGGCGCAATGTCATCATCATCGCCCGTGGCAAAGGTGAACCATGTCGGCGCGTCCTTGTACATGATTTTGGCCTTATCCAGCGCATTCTGAAAAGTCCCCATCGGCGGCGGTTCATTGGAGATGGCGAACGCCAGCACCGCGCGCGGATCGACGAACGCGTTTTTTTGGTCGCCGTTCAGGGTTTTCCACGCCGCGAGCAGCGCCACTTTGGCCCCCATCGAGTGACCCACGAACGCCACCTTGTTCGGATCGGCCAGCGAAATCTGGTCAAACAGCGACTTGGAAGCCAGCAGCAAATCGTCGGCCATCCGCAGGTGATCGGCGTCCAGTAGGCCTTGCTCGACCCGAACAAAGGCGACGATGTAGCCGTGCGAGGCGATGTGGTCGAGAAACGCTCGGTACGGAGACCCCAACTGGGCCAGCAAGCCGCCGCCTTCGTACAGACCCTTGCCACCAACCACCAGCACGGTCGGAAAAATGCCGCCGGCATCTGGGCGAATCACTAACATTTTATGATAGTTGCCCGTCAAGCCGCCCGGGGCGTAGGCCAATTCGTCCGCGGGAGCCAGCGCATACTTGCCCTTGCCGCCCGGATGCGGCGCCGGAGGTTGGGCACTAAACAAACAATTCACGCACTTGGGAGCCGCGGCGCCGTCACCGCTCTGATCTGCTTGCACGTCGGTGGCAGCCGCGTCCGTCGAGATCGCATCTTCTGCGGCGACATCGGCGACGGCATCGGCTGGACCATCGGCAGCGAGCGCTTCTTGCCATTGCAATCCATCCGCTGCGTCCGCGGTGGCCGAGTCGCTCACCGCGCCGGTTCCGTCAACCGGTTGGCCCGCAGTGTCAACGACCGCGGCAGCATTGCCACTGCTATCGGCGGAGGTGGCGGCTTTGGTCGCAGCGCTGAGTTCGCCACTGTCGCTACACCCGGACGTTGCTGCGCAAAATAGTGAAACAACTGCCAAAACTGGAATTCGCATCGGTCTAACCTCGGGTCGTTTCCGCCCATCGGGCGGTGACGTCGTGCGCCAGTTTAGCACCTGTGGCACGCTTTGCCTTGGGCGAGCCCCTTTTTCGCCGGCAATGGACCCGCATGACCGATAATCACCTGCAGTTTTGCGTGATTGGCAACGGTCGGGTGGGCACTGCCTTGGCCAGCCAAAGTCGGGCCCGCGGCATCGTCTGCCATCTGGTGGGCCGTGCGCACGGCTGGCAGCACCTGCAAACGCCCGCGGGCGCCCCGATTGTGGTGTGTACCCGCAACGACGACCTGCCGCAGGTTTTGGCCCAGCTGCCCCCGCACCGCCGCGCTGACGTGGTGATTGTGCAAAACGGCATGATTCGACCGTGGTTGCGCGAACAAGGGCTGACGGCGGTCACCCGCGGATTGCTGTTTTTCGCAGTGGCCCAGATCGGCGATGCCCCGCAACCTGGCGGGATGTCGCCGTTAACTGGGCCTCTTGCGGCTACTGTTGCCCAGTGGTGGCAAGCACTCGATCTGCCGGCGGCCTGCATCGCGGACAGTGATTTTCGCCAGCTGGAGCTGGAAAAGCTGCTGTGGAACTGCTGTTTGGGCGCTCTTTGCCAAGCCTATAGCGTTCCGGTTGGCCTTGCCGTCACCGTTTATGCCACCGAGTTAGCGCAGCTGGTGGCAGAATTGGCCCCGCTGGCCGCCGCCGAACTGCAAGTGCCGTGCGACTCAGTGCAGCGCGATAGTCTGGTCGACAACTTGCGGCATTACAGTCTGTCGATCGCCGACTACCGCGCCACCGTCAAGGAGTGGCGCTGGCGCAACGGCTGGTTTGTCGACGCCGCACGCCAGCAAGGCCGCCAAACGCCGATGCACAGCCAGTTGTTGCGCGCTGGTGGCATCGACGTCGCCTAAGGGCTCGTGAAAAAATAACTCGGTCGATCCGCGATTGGAACGGAGCGTGCAGGCGGCTTGCAAAGCCGCGAGTTAGCGACCCACCAAGCAAGCAATGGGCCGGGGTGCAAAATTAACTTGATTTTGCACGGGCGCTGAGTTGATGGCATCGGGCGAGCCGCGGTGGCGAAGCGCGGGCTATTTCGGCAGTTAGGGCCCCAGCACAATTAACTCGACGACGCTCGTCTGGGTCGGAGCGGCGAGTCGGCGCAATAGACGCGAGCTTAGCGACCCACACAGCAAGCAAACGGGCGCAAACAAAATCGATTCGGTTTTGTTGGTGCCCTTAGTCGCTGTCCGGATCTGGAAACCGCCGCAAAATCTCGCGCCGAATCGACTTCTTGCGCTGCCGACCGACCCGCTTGACCGACGACTTTTCACACTTGTCAAAGTTGGGCGCCACATGGCGGTCAAACAGCGCTTTGAGCTTGGCGTCGCCGCCAGCCAGCTTGTCCAGTTCATCGTGGATATTAATGCCGTAGTCCGCCGTGCGCGGCTCAAGGGTCGGCATCCACGCGGTGTGCATCGTAAAAGCAACCATCCATTGTAGATTCAAGATCTTACACACCGGCCCACCGGCTAAATCGGCGGCGTCCCACACCCACAACTGGTTGTCGGCGGGCGTCCACACCACCGCGGTCAGATAGCCGTCGGTCGGTCCGCCATCGCCGCCATGGCGCGGGATAAACTGCGGCGACGACAAGGCTAGGCCAAAATCAAACAAGTAGCGGTCGGCAATAACCATTTTGGCCGTCGCCACCCGAAACAGACAAGCGGGCTTGCCGCCGGCCAATTGCGCCACCCGCAGCGCCTCCATCGATTGCAACCGATTGGCGGTGTGGATGTAAGTGTCGCGGACAAAACGGGTATTCAGTTCTGGAAAGCACCCCAAGCTGAACCAATACAAATCGGTAATCTTATTGGGCAGATGCCCCGGTGCGCACAAGCCGCGGCCGGCATACAGGCCGACTGCCCAGGTCTCCGGATCGCTGGCCAGTACTTGCGCACTGCGCAGACACGCCGTCGGTGCGTGCACCACATATTTGGCCACCCGGTTGATGTCCCACGCCCCCATCGCCATCATTCCGGCAATATCGGGCGGCGACATCTTGCGATTGGCCTAGGAGCCTGTCGGAAATCAATCGGTTATGAAATGTCTTTGCGGTTATACACAATGAATCTATTGCGATCCGACAGTCTCCTAGCTTCTCAGATATTCTCAACTGTCCAAGAACTGCCCGGAGTAAATCCGCGCAGTTTCGGACAG
>SHZD01000239.1 GCA_009692465.1 Myxococcales bacterium | reverse complement strand
ACTCAATTCCAGCACGCGACTCAATTCCAGCACGCGACTCAATTCCAGCACGCGACTCAATTCCAGCATTCGAGCGGCTCAAGCGGCAAAGCGGGCGAGGTGTTCTGCCGGATTGTGGCCGACCAAGACATGGCCGTCGGTCCGCACCAAACACGGCAGGTCGGGGCTGCCCAGCTGCCGCCATTGCGCAAGGTTGGCGAACACCACGGTCTCGGCATCGGCGTCAGCACCCAGACGGTCCAGACCCGCCGCGCCGGCCATGTCGCTCAACGCCTGCGGGTCGCCAATTTTTCCGCCGCAAGCAATGGCTGTCATGAGATGGTCGACAAACGCCAAAAGGTGATCAGGGCGTTCGCGCCGTACCCATTCGATGGTGGCCAGCGTCAGAACCTGCGCGGCTGTGGCTTGCGCCGACCCATTCGCCACAGTTAATCCCTTCGGATAAATCGCAAAATGGTGGGCTCTCAGGTCCCGCCACGCCTCCAAATTGGCGGTGTCTGCCAGGCTGAAATACCAGTCCATTGATGCTCCGTTGGGAATGCCGCAGTGCTTTGCGGCGCGCAAACTCACCAGTACCTGCCTAACTGACCCTAAGCCTAGCTGCCCTGATTGACCTAAGGGCTCGTGAAAAAATAACTCAGTCGAACCACGATGGGAACGGAGCGTCGAGTCGGCTTGCAAAGCCGCGAGTTAGCGACCCACCAAGCAAGCAATGGGCGGGGGTGCAAAATCGACTTGATTTTGCACAGGCCCTAATTACTCAATCGTCGACCAACTTTGCGGCCCAAGTATGAGTAAGCGCGAGTGCTCAGGACCGAACGATGACTACCGCGACCGACTGGCGGCGGCGCAACAGTAATGCGATCCAACACGATGTCAAGGCAATACAAACAGCGGCTGCAGACCCTGCGCGCCGATGAGCTCGACAGTCCTCAACCTGAGCGCCGCTCAAGGACTTGACCGCCGGGGCAGCCGCAGTAGGAGTCGCCGATGGCAACGCGCACTTGCCTTGAGCGACCACTTCGGTGTCGGCGCAGACTTGAACTTGCAGCGACGCTTGCCCCACATGACCGGCAGTATCGGTTGCAGCGAACCAAACGCGCTGAATGCCTGCGCTGGTCCACGCTCGGGTGTGTTGGACCGCGTACGATGTTGCTCCGGTCAAATAGCTGGCGATCGGGCTGACCTCGCCCTTGCGCTCATAGTCCACTTGCAGCTTGTGTAAGCGCGTCTTGTCGACCGCCGTGGCGCTGACGGTCATGGTCGTACCCTGCGCGATGACACAGGACGGCGCGCACTTGAGATCGATCCACTGTGGCGGGCTCTGATCGACGATCGCTACGCCGTCACTGACCGTCGCCGAAGAAACGGAAGCGTCCGCGCCAATTGACGCCGACGCTGCAACTGAGAAAAAATAGGTCTTACCGGGCTGCAAGTAGAGATCATCAAATGTGTGACTTGTCACCAATTGGACATTTGTTTGAGGCACTTGCTCACCGCCACTATCGTCGACGATGCGCACAAAATAGGCGGTGGCTCCCGGCGAAGTCGCCCAATTGGCGCGCAGGACATTGGATTCTTCTTGCAGGTCAATCTCGGCTTCGGCTGCCAACGCCGGCCCCGCTGGCCCGTGGTCGCGAACCCACGCCGGCGGCGTCGCCACGTTGCCATCGATGGCGATGACCTCGCCCGACGGGACGGATAACACCAGCTCGATTTGGCCGTCACCGTCAATGTCAGCAGCAACGGGGTCGCCGATGCTGCCGCCAAAATTGAGCGTCCAAAAGACTGCGCCATCGAGCAACGAAACGGCGTACAAAAGACCGTCACTGGTCCGAAATACCGCGGCCGGCTCGCCTTTGCCGGTCAGATCGCCTACCGCAATGAGCCCAGCGGCAACGATGTCCGTTTGCGCGGCCAGATTGCCATCGTAAGCCTTGCCCTTGTGGTACCACTGGGCCCACTTGAGTTTGCCGGTTTTGAGTTCGCGCACATGGATACCACTGCCCTGCGGCAACAGTTGCACATGAAGCCACTGGTCGCCGACTTTGGCCATCGCTGCCGGCGCCCAGCTGTAGCGCATGTCGGGTTGTGACCACACAAGCGCAAAGTCTGCGCCGACATACGCTTCGTTGCCAGCGTAGCCGCCCGCCTGAACCAGGTCGAGCGGCGCCTGACCGTCGAGGTCTGCAACCATCGGCACGCCGTAGGTTGTGACGGCAAACGATTTCTTCGCAATGATCGCACCCGTGGCCGGTGAACAGGCAAACCGGCTGTAATACTGAGAGGCCAAAAGTCGTGCAGCCCCTGGGGAGTCGTCGTAGCCGAACACGGTGTCGCCCAGACCGGCACAAGCTGCCGTGGTCGGCCAAAGGTATTGGTTTTTCTTGAAACTGTAGATATTGAGCGCCGTAAAATCGGTCGGCCAGCCGCTGACCGGCAGGACGGTGACCAGCAAGTCGTCGACGCCGTCACCATCAAAGTCCTCGAATTGCGCTCCGTCGCCAAAGATCTGGCCCCACCGTGCAGCCGGACCAGGGAGCACAAAATCGGGTGGCGATTTGCCGAGTTTGTCGACGACGCGCACCGTGGCGGTGCCTTTGGGGGGCCGAAACCGCATCACGACCTCGCGCTGGCCATCGCCATCGGTGTCGCTCAAGTTGGCACGCAAGTACCCCGGCGCTGGCGATAGGGACCACAGTTGCTTGGGCGGCGACGCCGGTCCAGCGTCGGTCAGGTCGACGGCAACCACTCGCGTACCTTCCGTAATTACCATCGCGGGCACCGTCTGCTGGTCTTGCCAAGGGGCAATGGAAAACGTCGCCTGAACACCGATACGCATGTGTAAATCGGCAACACCATCGTTGTCATTGTCGTTGACGACCGCGCCGGTGGCATCCCAAACCGAAACGCGGCCGTCATTGTGAAAACCTGTCAATCGCCAAGTGGGCTTGCCGCCGCTGTCCGGACCGCGCACCGGCGTGGCCAAAGTACCACCCGGCCCCAAGTTGATTTCTTGCGCGACCGCCAATGCCGGTTGGGCGGTCACCTCAACAACCAAGGCCTTGTCGCTGCGATTATCCGCGTCGGTGTCGCAAATCAGAGCCAATTTCGAAGTCGGATTGGCGGGATCCAAGTGAACCAGAAGCGGCACGACTTGCTGCAAGGCCGCGCCCAGATCAGCCGGCGGCTGCTCCAGCGCCCGCGACAAGGTGCATGCTTGCAGTAATGGCGGGCCCAATGCGAGCTTGCCGGTCCGCGACCACGTAGCCACCGCGACCGGCGCAAACTGATCGACAACACGCTCGGTTTGTAGGCTGAACACCAAATACGGCTTGTTGCCCTGGACCACTGCCTGTAAAACGGGACCATACTTGCTATCGGCACCGGCAACTGCTTTGACGACCTCCAAGGTCGCACCTGACGGCAGGTCATGTGCCTCAAACTGCCACTGCTCATTGACATAATGCGACACCAGCAATTCTTGCTGACCGTCGCCATCCAAATCGCCAGCGGCGCCTTGCACCAGGCTTTGGGCTGTTTTGGTGGGATCGGAGTCGAGCGTGGCAGAAACGATCTTTAGGGTGGTGCCGACCAACTGCAAGACTTGGAAACCTACGCTCTTTTGAGTGGGCGCTCCGGTGTCATTGGAAGATTGCACAACGATTAAAGGCGGTTTGCCTGTGATAGCCGGCACATTGGTGGTCGCGATCCAGATGCCGGCCAGCGCGGGCAATTTGGGGCTCATCGCAAGCAAGGCCCCGGTTTTGCCCGAATAAGCGCAATAATGGTAGGCGCCAGGCAAGAGCACATCGGTCAGGCCATCGCCGTCGACATCGACAAACTGTTGGCCCAGCGCCATCTTGCAGGGTGATTCCGCAATGGCATTGGCAGTGACCGCGAGTTCCTGCACTTTGCCGTCGACAAACCCGTAGATGTGAGTCGCTCCCGAGCTGCTCAAGTCGAGGTTGCCAACGGACGCTACCGCGATCTGCCGGGTCGCTTTAGAGGTGAAATGCCCCGAAGCCAGCACCACCAGCTGCGGAAACAGCCCCACCGGAGTGGACCAGCGCAACTTACCGGTAATGCCATCGAAAACGTGAGCAGCGTTGCCGGAAGAGGCGAGCACGTCGACGAAGCCGTCACCGTCCAGATCGACCACCGACGCCACGCCCGAAATGCCCAACACCGCAGATTGCCACAGCAACTTGCCGCGCACGGTTCGGACTACCAAGCGGCCCGAGGTTGCAAAAAGCAGGTCGTCCACCCCGTCCAAGTCGGCGTCAAGCCCCCGCACGTTGGTGGGCGGGGCAGTCAGCGGCATCCGCCAGCGCACCCCTGGCGACGCTAAGTTTGCGGTACCAGGGTTGAAATTTGAGTTTTGGGCGTCGTGGCGCAGCTGGGGCCAGTAGTGCGACGCGACTTTGGCATTGGCGCTGGCCGTGGCCATCCACGTGGACAGCGCCAAACCCAAGGCAATTGTCCATTGCGCGGAGCGTAGTCGTGACCAGTCCGCCCAGCGTAGTCGTGACCAGTCCGCCCAGCGTGATTGAGACCAGTCCGCCCAGCGTGATTGAGACCAGTCCGCCCAGCGTGATTGAGACCAGTCCGCCCAGCGTGATTGAGACCAGTCCGCCCAGCGTGATTGAGACTTGTCAGTGAAGCGTGATCGAACCACGCAATGCAGTTGACTCCGCATTTGAGTAACCCAGCAAGACGTAATTGTATGTCGCACCGCGCATAAACGCGCCACTTTGGGTTGTCAATTTGGCAGCAAAAGTTCAAGCGCAACGGCAAACGACTGCGCGGTAGGTGAACGGAGCCTTGCAGTCGCCGCCGACTGCCCGTGCCAAATTCACCACGGAAATTCCCCGCGACCCCCGATTTGGGATGCAGATCAAGGAGCAAGGGGCTTGACGACTGAGGCGTACTTGTGTACGCCAATGAGACAGTCCTGCGAACTGTCTAGGAGGAAAGCGCCGCAGCGACGCCGAGATGCGCCCAAAGCGGGGGATCGCGGCCGTGTTGCGCCCGTTGACAATGGTCTGTGCCCACAGACGGCGCTAATCGCGCATGGCGTCGCCCGTCCCCGGCGCTGGCCCACCCTGCAACGTGAGCGCAAAGCGCCGCTCGACAAAGGCATACGGGCCCGGGGTCAGTTCGATGACGGTGTGGATCGGAATATCCAGATGAAGCACCTGCTCTGGTCGCCGATCGGTAAAATAGGCATACAGCACACGCAATACCGCCTGATGGCCGACGACCAGTACCGGTTCGCGTTCTCGCTCCAGTTCTTGAATCACCGGCTCAAGCCGCTGGGTGACGTCGACGTAACTTTCGCCGCGCGGATAGCGATAGTTGAGCTTGTCGGCTTGGCGAGCGGCAAATTCATCGGGCATTCGCTCGGCTATTTCCTCGTAGGTCATGCTGTCGCACACGCCGCCATCAATCTCGTCCAGCGCCCGCCACTGCAGGTACGGCAAATGCAGCTCGCGCGCCGTTTCTACGGTCCGACTCAACGTACTGGTCCACACAATTGGCGGTCGAATCGCGTGTTCACGCACAAAACTAGCCAAAGCCCGAGCGTAGTGGCGACCGTCGTCAGTCAATGAACTGTCGCCGCCGATGCGCCCTTGGAGGTTGAATTCCGACTCGCCGTGGCGGGTCAACCAGATAGGTCGGCGGACCAAGTGCATATTCATCAAGAAATTAACGAGTTTACCGGGCACATAGCCTTGGATCTGGTGCATCACCATGACCCGACCGACATCGATGAGTTTGATGTAGCTGTAGTTCTCTTCCTGAATGGGCTCGTAAGCGCGGGTGTAATGGTCGATGCGGGCACGGAAATCGCGCGCAGCTTCGTCCGGTTCGACGCCTTCATAGTCGGGCGAGGTCAGCTTGGTCTCGCGGATATTCGCTTCAATGATCGATGGATCTTCGCAAACGGATTCGACAAAAACCACGTCCAAACCATGCTGCAAACAGCGGTCGTGGACTTGCCGGCGCCGCAGGATCGTGGTGTTGGTGGCGTCGTAAATGCCAATCTGACCGCCCAGCTTCATCCAATTGAGCATGTCTTCGAGCGCCAACGTCGCTAATTCGTTGCGCAACCGATTGCCTTCCTCGTTGTTCGGATTGAAAAAATCGTGGCGGTGGTGATGACCCAAGCGCGTGCGCCGGTAATCGCCAATGTTGAAAACCCGCGCTGCAAACCCGAGCCAATTGAGGTAGCGCGCCATCTTGCGCCCGATGTAGGTCTTGCCGCGGGCAGGCAGGCCGACCAACACCAGCACCAAGCGAGTTTTTTCGGGCGTGAATGGATTCATACGCGATAGGACCACGGTTGTACTCGCTGGCAAACCCGCCGCAGCGCAGCGTAGCACGGATTGGGTGTGAATCCATTGGCGGCCCAAGCGACGGTTTTTGCCAGTTTTCGGCGCTAACTAGGTCTGCTATTCTGAGGCCATGCAGACTTGCGCCGATCGCGTTCGCCATGTCCACAAAGCGGTACTCGCTGCCGAAGCGAGTCTGCGCGAGGCCCACCCGTGGTTGCGCCATCAGGATGCCATTGGCTTGCTGCTGTGGTTGGGCGGATTGGCGGGAATTGGGACGGCGGCTTGGGCCTATTTGTACGCCGGTTTGCCAGTGTGGGCGACAATCGTGGCCGTCGCCTTGTCCGCTTCCATTCTGCACGAACTGGAACACGACCTGATTCATAACCTGTACTTCAAGTCGCGGGTTTGGTTCCAAGACACCATGCTGACCGGGATTTGGCTGGGCAAAGTCTCGCTCAACCCGTGGACGCGCCGCGTGCTGCACCTGCGCCACCACCGCATTTCGGGTCAGGTGGGCGATGTCGAAGAGCGCCTGATCGGGCTAGGCGAGCGCAATCTGCTGCTGCGATTTGCGGTGGCGTACTTGCCGTTCATTGGGGTGCCGATCGTGCTTGTCCAGGCCATTCAGGATGCTCCAGATTGGGCACCGCTCGATCAGGTGCCGCTGTGGCATTACAAGCGTTGGCGCCAGCGCCTCGATTTGGTGTTTGGCACCGCCCCAATTTGGCTGACCGTGCTGGCGTTTAGTGGTCATGCCTGGGCGGTCGACCTGTTGGTGATTTTGGTCCTGCCCAACATGCTGCGCCACGGCTGTATTGCGATGGTATCCTCGTATTGCCATTACTACGGCGACATTGCGCTGCATGACGTGACCGTGCAGAACCAAATCCTGCGCCATTGGTCACTGTTGCCGCTGCAACTGTTCGCGTTCAATTTCGGGGCGACCCATATCATCCACCATTACGTCGTTCAGCAGCCGTTTTACATCCGCCAGTGGGTCCGCAAGCCGGCGTGGCAGGCGCTGGAAGAGATCGGCACGCGGGTCGACGATTTTGGGGTGGTCGCGCGCGCGAATCGCTATACAATTCAAGCGAAGCCGTAGCCAACTTGACGTTGTCGGCACCGCCGCGCATGGTACGCGACGGAGGTGCGCGGGTTCTGGTGAATCCCTCAGTCTTCAAAACTGCTGTGAGGCGCGACGAGCGTCTCGGGGGAGTTCGATTCTCCTGCACTTCCGCCATTTGATGTACCAGAACGTCGCGGGACGCTCGGCTGCAATTGTCAATCCCGCTTGCAAGTCGTTATAATTGAAGTTTGTTTGCGTCAACTTGTTTCAGCGTGTATCCTGCCGTGCCATGGTCGTATCGCTAGCCAAACGCTAGCCAGATATCGGCCCGCTCGGAGTGCCGATGACCGCCAAAACCGCTGAGTCAAAAGTCGCCAAGTTCACCCACCGAGGCGTGGTGGCGCTCAAGCACACCGACTTGCGGAGAAATGTCTGGGAGGCGGCGGCGCACGGCCAAGGCAACCTGGGGCTGCGGCTGGCGGCCGCGCCAGGTGTCGCAAAGTCATGGATCTACATGTTTCGGTTCAACGGCACTGCGCGGATGATGACGTTGG
>SHZD01000238.1 GCA_009692465.1 Myxococcales bacterium | reverse complement strand
AGCCATCGCCACGGGCCCGGCCTTTTCCAGCACACGCTCTTTGTCCCGCCGAGCCCGGCCTTGGTCACGGCAGCATTCAGCCCCAGAACGTGTGCAAGCTCTCGATATAATGGAAGTCCTGACAGGGCGGTGGCGCCGGATGTGCTGGAAATCTCGTACTTGAAGGGAAGAGCTGCTTGAGGCACTATTTTCACACCCCGTTGGTGAAGGTTCGTTTCGCAACGCCATCATAATTCCCTTGAAAGTCAATGGAAACGGGGTATTTGTTTTATCTCGCTGGGGGATCGCGGGTGTACATCGCATCGGTGCTGTTCTTCGCCAAACGGCGACGACGCCGACAGACTGCACCTCAACTGTCGGCTGAAGTGGTAACTGATAAGCACTGACCTCGCCGGTCCAGTCGCGTTCAGATTGCGGCATACGGCTGGCATCGCCTCAATTTCATAATCCACGCGGATTTGCTTCTGCGCGCAACCTACGCTACACCAAGACTTCAACTTGCTGGGAGCCCGCCGTGCCATCTACTGCATTCCTCCTGCGCGGCTTCGCGGCCGCGCTCGTCATTACAGCGATGCTCAGCTGCACCAGCGCCGCCAAACGCCGCTTTTTTGCGACTTGCGACATCGGCACTGACTGCGAATCCGGCCTGTGCTCGCAGGGTGTATGCAGCAAGTCGTGCGCGACCAGCGGCGAATGTGGCGCCGGCGTGTGCGTCGAAAAGGTATGCAAACCCATCGACAGGGTGGGCTGCCAGACTACGGCCGACTGCGATAAATTGGCGCCGCCTAACGGCTGTCGAGCCACCCTGTGCACCAACGGCCAGTGCGCGTTCGTTTCGCCAGCGGTGAGCATAGTTTGCGGCACCAAGTGCGAAGCTGGGACTTGGGTGCCCGGTCAGTGCACGGACGGCCAGTGTGTGGTCGCGAAAAATCCGATCCCAGTCGCGTGTGGCGACAACAACGTGTGCACCGACGACAATTGTGCGCCGACGGCGGGCTGCACGTACGCGACCAACTCCCAAGGCTGCGACGACGGCGACGCCTGTACCGTCAACGACCTGTGCACCCAAGGCAAATGCGCACCCGGCGGGCTCAAGACCTGCAACGACAGCAATAGTTGTACCGCCGACGTTTGTGACAAGGCTGCTGGCTGCACGTTTACCCCTGCAGCTGGGCCGTGCGACGACGGCGACGCCTGCACTGTCGACCAATGCAGCGCGGGCAAGTGTGTAATCGGCGGACCCAAAGCATGCGCCGACAACAATGCTTGCACGGCCGACGCTTGCGACAAGGCGCTTGGCTGCACGTTCACACCCGCTGCAGGCGCTTGCGACGACGGCGACCCGTGCTCGGTCGGCGATGCCTGTGGAGGCGGCACGTGTAAAGGTGCTGCGAAGCCGTGCGACGACGTCAACGCGTGCACCATCGACACCTGCGTGGCGGGCAGCGGTTGCCTCCATGGGATCATCAGCGCTCCTTGTAATGATGGCGACGCGTGCAGCATAAGCGACGTGTGCACGAACGGGGTATGTGTCGGCACGCTCGACCCCTGCGACGACAAGCTGGCATGCACCGTAGACAGCTGCGCAACCGCGCTCGGCGGGTGTCAACACCAAAGCGACAATGCCAAGTGCGACGAAACCAACCTGTGCTCGATCGACTACTGCGATGCACTTAAGGGCTGCCTGTACAGCAATGCGGTGGAGGGCACTGCCTGCTCCAAAGGCGACCTTTGCGTGGAAAAAAGCAGCTGCATTGCCGGATTGTGTACGACCGTTCAGACCAAAGTGTGCAATGACAACAACCCTTGTACCGCGGACAAATGCGACCCGGTCAAGGGCTGCATGGCCGAGCCGCTCCTCACCGGCGCCTGCGACGATGGTGACCAATGCACCACCCCTGACCTGTGCGGCGGCGGCAATTGCGCGGGCCAGAGCGGCGTCATCTGCGACGATTTCAACGCGTGTACCACGGACAATTGCGACAAGGTCAAGGGCTGCATGGCCGAGCCGCTCCTCACCGGCGCCTGCGACGACGGCGATGCCTGCAGCACCGGCGACAACTGCAGCACCGGCAAGTGCTTGGGCATCAAAACTCTTTGGAAGGCCAAGCCGGATGTCGGCGCGCCGTACACGGCTGAGGGCGTCGCCGTGCAAGGCTTGGAAGTGGCGTTGGTCGGCTGGGAAGTTGCCAACGCAGACTACGTCAAGCGCCGCATCACGGTGACTGACACTGTGGGCACGACCAAGTGGCAGGCAATCGTGAACGCCAACGGCATCGACCGCCCGGTTGGCGTGGTCGGGAGCAACGGCGTTTGGTACGTGGCGGGCGAAACCAAGTCCAGCGCGACTGCCGAGCCAACGGCCTACGTGAAAGCGTTTGAGGCCGGAGGAAAGTCAGGTTTTTCCAAGACACTCACCTCGCTATTGGGCGCTACTTCGCTGCGCGGCATCGCGGTCAGCGGCACAACACTGACTGCCGTGGGCGTTGCTGGCCTGGGCAAAAACGCCAAGACACTGCTCGGGCGCTACACCGTTTTCGGCAGTGACCTAGGTAACCAAGAGTACGACGGTGGCGAGGTGAATGCGGTCGTCGGCTACCCGAACACTAAGGGTTTCGCGCTTGTCGGTAGCTTGACGGAGAAAGGTAGCACCAAGGCGTTGGTCGCTCGCGTCACCGAAACCGGCCAGTTGTCATGGCAGGTCGGGCTGACCGAAGCCACTGCCAACTTTGCCGAATTCCACGGCGTAGCATTGCTCGGCGACGACGTGGTGGCGGTCGGCGAGGTGCTGTTCGGCACTATACCGCAGATTTACGTTGCCCGCGTCAGCGCCGACGGCAAGGAAATGTGGCGCAAGGCTCTGGCACCCTTATCGGCTTCACACGGCAGCGGTATCGCTGTGTACGGCAATTGGCTGGCGGTCTCCATTTGGGGTGAGCTGGTCGGTCAAGACGCCGGGATCGTGCTGTTCGACGCCTTCGGCAACGCCCACAATACCGCCACGGTCGCGGCGGCTGGAGATCAGGTACTGACAAGCATCGCTGGCGTGGGGGACGGCACATTTGTCGTCCACGGAACCGACACCGGCCAACCAGTCAACATAGTGCTCGCACGGACCAATGCCTACTACAACGGCGAGTGCAACTTTGGTCAGTGTGCCCAGATCAAGGGCTATCTGTGCGACGACGGCAATCCATGTACTCAAGACAGCTGCACGCCGAGTAGCGGCTGCGAATTCAAGGCGTTCCAAGACACGACCTCTTGTGCGATTGCCAAGACCTGTCAGACGGGCGCTTGCTTGCCATAATTGGGCTGCCGATGACGCGGGGCGGTTGTTCAGACCTATCGTCTGCCGTGTTCAATGGACCGCGCTGGCTGTTGTGCGCGATTGAAGAGGTTCGAGCGGCACCGATGGTGCGCGAAATTGAGCCGCGGGATCTTGGCAGTGACCGAATCCTCTTGGGGTGCCGCTAATGACCGTTGGCCTCACCGCTCTGCTTTTTTGCGCCGCAACGCTGTATTCGGCCGTCGGTCACGCGGGCGCATCTGGGTATTTGGCGGCTATGGCGCTGTTTGGGGTCAGTCCAGCCGTGATGAAACCGGCGGCGCTGTGCCTCAACATCCTAGTTTCATCTATGGTTACGCTGCGCTTTGCCCGCGCCGGACTGTTGCCTTGGCGACAACTATGGCCGTTTGCCCTAGGTTCGGTGCCCTTGGCCTTTTTCGGCGGCACGGTGCAACTCACTGTCAATGTCTACCGACCCTTGCTGGGCTGCATTCTGGTCATCACGGCCGTGCGGATGCTGGTGGCGGGCGAAACCAAGGGCGATCGCAACCCGCAACCGCCGCCCTTGTGGTTGGCCCTAGCGGCGGGTGCGGGTATCGGCCTATTGGCCGGCCTAACCGGTACGGGCGGAGGGATTTTCCTGTCTCCGCTGCTGCTGCTGGCGGGTTGGGCGACGACGCGACAAGCGGTTGGACTGGCGGCTGCGTTCATTTGGCTCAATTCGGTGGCAGGATTGGCTGGGACCATGGCTACTTTTGGCCAAATTCCGGCCGACATCGTGTGGTGGGCCGTGGCGGTCATCGCTGGAGGCCTAGTGGGCTCAGAGTTAGCGACCAAGCGCCTGCCGCCCGACAAGTTGCGCAAGGTGTTAGCCGTAGTGTTGGCGATTGCTGGGATCAAGTTGGTCGCGGTTTGACCGCCGGCCAGCCAAGATCGCGCTTAGGAACTGTCCCAGAATAAGTCATTGTGGGACTGGTTCCGTTTGCTTGCTTTGTTGGTCGCTAAGCTCGCGTCCTCAATGGCCGACTCGCCGCTCCTGTGTTGCCCAGATCGATCGAGTTATTTGAGGACAGTTCCTTAAGTATGACTGGCGGTTGGCAATTTTTTCGACAGCCCACCTAGGGCGACTCGAGACAACCAGACGCGAAATACCGGACGGCAACCCCCAACCGTCGGCCTAGTCAGAGCAGGCCACTGCACTTGCAAACGCATCCGACTGCACCCAAACTCGCTGGCTGACATCGGCCAGCAACCGCCAGAGATTGGCAAAAATACGGAGATAAACCATGGATATGCACACTTAGACCCCGGTGACCGACGACAGTAGCGTTTTGACCTTGAAGTACTCGTTTGGTTTTGGCACCGCGAATAGCCTCGCCGCGCGGCTGGACGACGGCAGTTGGCTTGTCGTCAGCCCTGCCGTCAACCTGCCGGACTCTTGCTTCACCACCCTGCTCAAGCAAGGCCCGGTGTCGGCCCTGGTGGTGCCAAATGCCTTTCACCATCTCGGTCAGCGGCAGTGGCGGGCAAAATTCTCCAATGCGGTCAGTTATGCGCCTGAGAACGCGCTCAACCGTCTGGCCAAAAAGGCGGCCAGCATCGCTTTTGAGCCGCTGGCCAATCTAAGGCCCAAAATCGGCGGCCGCTTTGAGCTTGTGGTGCCTCTGGGCATGAAAGCTGCAGATGCACTGGTGAAAATCGGCACGCCGACGGGCAATGTGTGGTTTGTAGGTGATCTGATTTCGAATACTGTGCCCGATGACGTTAGTTTCTTGCCGCGTTTGCTGTTTGGGCTGCTTGGCGGCGGCCTGGGGTACCGCTTCAATCCGGTGCCGGCGATGATCTACCTCAAGGACAAGCCGACGTGGCAAGCCGACGTGCGGGCGCGTTTGCAAGCCGCGCCGCCGACGGTGATCGTTCCTGCGCACGGCCTGCCGATCACTGCCGATGCTGCTGAACTGACGCAAAAGATCTTGACCTAGGAGCGTGTCGGAGTATTCCGACTCGCTCCTAGCGCCGTCTGGCTAAACGGCGGCAACTGTCCGAAACTGCACGAATTTGATTCGGCCAGTTCTCCGGGCAATTCTTGGACAGTTGAGAATGTCTGAATGGCTAGGAGACAGTCGGATCGTAATAGATTCATTGTGTATAATCGGATAGACATTCAAAATTCGTTTGATTTCCGACAGGCTCCTAGCCGACCCCAATCCGTCCTGAATCGATGCTCGACGCACCTTCTTCCGCAACCGCTCCGCGCGCATAGGTCGCCGTCGCCAACCAAAGGACTGTAAATGCCCTCCGCTATTGATGAACCTACAGCGCCATCGCCCGACGATCCCGAACTGCATTGGCTGACCCACATCCGGTCTACTGATCCGCGCCAGTTGACGGTGCGTGCAGTGCTGGCCGGCATGGCCATTGGCGCCGTCATGTGTCTGTCCAACTTGTATGTTTTCTTCAAGACCGGCTGGTCGATGGGGGTGACCATTACGGCTGCCATTCTCGCTTTTGCAGCCTTTCGCCTAGCCGGCGCGGTGCGGCTGACTAAGGACCCGCTGACAGTACTGGAAAACAACGCTTTGACGACGGTGGCTTCCGGCGCAGGTTTCATGACCGGCGGCGGCAACATGGCGGCGTTTGGCGCCTTGCTGATGGTGACCGCGGTTCGGCCCGATCCCTTGCCCATGGTCTTGTGGTTTGGCGCCATTGCTGCGCTTGGGGTGTTCACGGCGATTCCGATCAAACGACAGTTGATCAATCGAGAGGGTCTGGCGTTCCCAACGGGTCGGGCGACGGCAGAGACCCTGCGGGCCATTCACGGCGAGACTGGGGGCGAGGGCAACATGCAAGCTAGGGCGCTGGGTATTGGCGCAGCGTTAGCAGCGATTGTCGCGGTGCTGCGAGATGCCAAGGCGGCGTGGATTCCTTGGAATCTGCCCGATAAGTTTGCGATTCCCGGCACGTTGGCTGGCAGACCCTTGCTCGATTGGACACTGGCGCTAAAGACCGAAGTTGTCATGCTCGGCGCTGGCGCCCTGATGAGTTTTCGCACCGCGTGGTCGCTTTTGCTGGGCGCACTTTTAACCTACGTGGTGCTGGCTCCAGCGTTATTGGCGCAAAAAGCTATTGTCGGATCAGGGTATAAGGCGATTGTGGCTTGGACGGTGTGGCCAGGTGCGGCCCTGCTGGTCGCCTCTGGCCTGATGTCGTTTGCCCTGGACTACAAAAGCGTGGCGCGCTCGTTTGCTGGAATGGGCCAGTTGTTTTCGCGCGACAAGGCCGCCGTCGCCGATCCGATGGCTGACATTGAATGCCCGGCTTGGTGGTTTCCCGCTGGCTACTTGGTGCTCGGTCCGGTTGTCGTCGTGTTGATGACGTGGCTGTTTCAAATTCCGGCTTGGGCAGGCGTGATTGCGGTACCGTTGGCCATCGTCATGGGCTTTGTCGCCTCGCGCGTTACCGGCGAAACCGATGTGACCCCGACCAAAGCGCTGGGCCCAGTGACGCAGTTGCTGTTCGGCGTGATGACCCCGGGCAACCTCAGCGGCAACATCATGAGCGCCAATGTCACTGGAGGAATTGGCTTACATGCCGCGGACTTGCTTACGACGCTCAAGACCGGTTGGCTGCTTGGAGGCAGCCCGCGCGTCCAGTTCTATGCGCAGTTGTTCGGGGTGGTTGCTGGCGCAGCAGTCGTGGTGCCGGCGTTCAACATCTTGATCCCCGATCCAACAGTGTTGGGCAGCGACGCCTGGCCAGCGCCGTCGTGCTTGGTGTGGGCAGGCGTGAGCAAGGCCTTTGCCGGTGGCACGAGCGCATTGGATGCCAGCAAAATGACGGGGATATGGGTCGGTCTGGCTTTGGGCGTGGCGTTGGTGCTGCTAGAACGCTTTGCGCCCAAGCCGTTGCGCGCGCTGGTGCCGTCGGCTGCAGGTTTAGGCATTGCGATGGTGGTGCCCGGGAGCAATTCGATAGCCATGTTCATGGGCGCGCTGGCCGTATGGCTGTTGCAACGGCGCAAGCCTGCGATTGCACAGCGGTTTGCCGTGCCGGTGGCTTCGGGCCTGATTGCCGGTGAGAGCTTGATGGGTGTGGCGATTGCGCTGTTGATTGTGGCGGGAGTGTTGCACAAATAGGGGTTGGCGTTGCGGCAGATTTCGTGGCCTGGGCGTTGGGAATAAGGCTGAGCCTTGTCGCGTTCGGAACTGTCCCAGAATAAGTCATTGTGGGACTGGTTCCGTTTGCTTGCTTTGTTGGTCGCTAAGCTCGCGTCCTGAAAGGCCGACTCGCCACTGCTGTGTTGCCCAGATCGATCGAGTTATTTGAGGACAGTTCCTTAGGGCCCGAGCAAAATCAAGTCGATTTTTCACCCCGGCCCATTGCTTGCTTGGTGGGTCGCTGACTGCGATCCCCCGCTTTGGGCGCATCTCTTCGTCGCTGCGGCGCTTTCCTCCTAGACAGTTCGCAGGACTGTCTCATTGGCGTACGCAAGTACGCCTCAGTCGTCAAGCCCCTTGCTCCTTGTCGTAGGCCCGATCGACCTCGCCCCGAAAAAGCCTCTTGCCCGACCTCGATACGCCTCGTTTGACCGTACCCGCCTCAGAACCCCTAACTTTACGCAGATCTACACATGCACCCCGGTCGGCACCGATGGGGTGTAGAAATCCGCAAAGCG
>SHZD01000237.1 GCA_009692465.1 Myxococcales bacterium | reverse complement strand
TATTACGATCCGACAGGCTCCTAGCCAGTCAACTATTCTCAACTGTCCGAGAACTGCCCGGAGTGAATCCGTGCAGTTTCGGACAGTTGCCGCCGTCTAGCCAGACGGCGCTAGGAGCGAGTCGGAATACTCCGACACGCTCCTAGGGCCTCAACGGGCGGTTGTTATTTCGCCGCCAACGCCGCATCGACTTGGGCTAGCACTTGCGGATCGAGCGGTTCAACCTTGGGCTCAAAGCGCGCCACCACTTGTCCGTGGCGGTTGACTAGGAACTTGGTGAAATTCCACTTGATTTCGCCGCGCAAGCTTGGCTCGATCTCTTCGGTCAACGTCTTGTAGAGCGGGCTTTTTTCGCCCTTGGCTCGCACTTTGTCGAAAAGCGGAAAACTGACCTTGAATTGACTAGAGCAAAACGACGCGATCTCGGCGTTGCTGCCCGGCTCTTGTCCCGCGAAGTCATTGCAGGGAAAGCCCAGTATTTCAAGGCCCTTATCCTTGTAATCGCCATAGAGCTTTTGTAGCCCCTCGTACTGCGGGGTCAGACCGCACTGCGACGCCACGTTGACGATGAGCAGCGCCTTTCCGCGGTAACTACTCAGTTGTACGCTATTTCCATGGATATCTATGACAGTGTGGTCGATCACGCGGCCTCCGGAAAATGGCGATGCTGCAGTGTTTTGTGCTGGTGCGACGCGCACTTCCTTCCAGCCGCAGCTGACGGCAGCCACGGTCAAGCTGACAGCAATCAGGGCGCGTGCGAGAATAACGCGACCGATCCGCGACTGGAACCCAGCGTGCAGGCGGCTTGCAAAGCCGCGAGTGCGCGACCCACCAAGCAAGCAGTGGGCCACCGTGCAAAAGCGACTTGATTTTGCAGGGGCCCTAAAGAACTGTCCTGAAAAGACTCGATTGATCTGGACAACACTGGAGCGGCGAGTCGGCCTTTCAGGACGCGAGCTTAGCGACCAACAAACCAAGCAAACGGAACCAGTCCCACAATGACCCACCGTGGGACAGTTCCTCAGGGTGGCGATGGACAATGGGTTGCGCATAGCCGCGATCCAAGCGCGGATCAGCGCTGGTGTCCATCACCGTTTCATATCTTGGCGTATTTTCTCGATGTTATCGACAAATACTGCGCGGGTATTTACAGGTGACCTTCGCAACGGTAGTTTTGCATCCCGCCCGCAGTTTTGCCCGCGCTTGGTGTTCAGCAATGAAATTACAGCCGATTACCCCCGATTTGGTACCCAAACTCGTGCAAGCGCTTAGCTCGCACCATTTGCTGCGCTTGGCCGATGCCCGCACGCTGAGCGATATCGCCAGTCAGTCGGTGATGGCGCACTACGCTGAAAACGAAACTGTTTTGCAGCAAGGTGACCGCGCGGACAACTGGTGCGTGGTGTTGCGTGGACAGGCGGCAGTGCGGATTACTCCGGACGAGATGGGCGATACCTTTGATGTCGATCGCGTAAAACCAGTTGAGATTATAGGTGATTTTGACGTACTGTTGGGCATTCCGCGCCGGCTGTCGGTCGTTGCGCTAGAGCAAATGCTGATCCTGCAAGTGCCGGCGACCATGCTGATGGAGCTGTTCCAGCGGGCGCCGGCGTTGGCGTTGACCTACGCCCAACAATTGGGGGCCAAGTACCTGTCTGAGGCCCGCAAAGTGCCGTTGCCCTACTACGACGTCGCCAAGGCCCCGCTGGTCGCCGAGGTGGTCAATCTGTTGCCAACGCAGTTCATGGAGCGCCAACGGGTGGTAGCGGTGGCGTCGCAGGGCAACCGAGTGCTGTTGGGCTTTGTCGACGACCTGACCAGTCACGTCATTAGCAGTGCCCGCGAGTTCCTGCCCGGCGTGGAGTTGATTCCGGTCCGCGTCGACTTGGCGGCCTTCAACTACGCGATGCAAAATCTGGTGCATTTTGAGGAAAAATCGGAGGAGTCAGCCGCTACGGGTGGCGGCGCCGTCGCGCGGACGACAAGCTCCATGCCGGCAAACTCTATGGCGACAAAGCACTACTCGGCGCCGCGTTTGGATCCGATGCTCAAACGCATGGTGGCCGAAGGCGCGTCGGACTTGCACATGTCCGGCAATCACCGGCCGCGCTGGCGGATCGACGGCGAAATGCGCGAAATCGCCGACGCCAAGGTGCTCAGCGAGTCCAATGTCTATGACATTATTGAATCAGGCATGCCTGAGCGCAATCGCAAGCAGTTTATTGAGGAGAATGACACCGACTATGCCTATTCGCTGGCCGACGTGGCGCGCTTTCGCTGCAATGTCTTTCGCGACCACAACGGCGTGTGCGCGGTGATGCGGGTCATTCCGTCTAAGATCCTCACGTTGGAGCAGCTCGGACTGTCCGAAGGCGTGCGGCGCATGTGCGACAATCCCAAGGGTCTGGTGCTGGTGACGGGGCCGACTGGTTCGGGCAAGTCGACTACGCTAGCGGCGATGATCGACTATATCAATCGCAACCGCCGAGCCCACATTATCACCATGGAAGACCCGATCGAGTTTGTGCACAAGTCTCAGCGGTCATTGGTGAATCAGCGCGAAGTTGGTCCGCATACCACCAGTTTTGGCCGGGCGCTGCGCGCCGCACTGCGCGAGGATCCTGACATCGTGTTGGTCGGCGAAATGCGCGACAAGGAGACTATCGCGCTGGCGCTGGAAACGGCGAACACCGGCCACTTGGTGTTTGGCACCTTGCATACGTCGACGGCGATTTCGACGATTGACCGTATCATCGATGTGTTTCCGCCCGAGCAGCAGTCGCAAATCCGCACGGTGGTGGCCGACACCCTCAAGGGCGTGGTGTCGCAAACGCTGCTCAAACGCAAAGGCGGCGGGCGCATTGCCGCGCTCGAAGTGCTGATCGGGTCGCACGCGGTGTCCAATCTGATTCGCGAAGGCAAGAACCACCAGATTTTCAACATCATGCTGACCGCCAAGAATCAGGGCAACCAGATGCTCAACGACCAACTGGAAGCGCTGGTCAACAGCGGCAAGGCCGACTACGAGGAAGCTTCGATGAAGGCGCTCGACAAGGCCGAGTTGGCCAAGCGATTTGGCAAAGAATACTTCGAACGCTGACCGGATTAGTGCGAACGCTGACGGAAATACTGCGAACGCCGACCGGAAAACGGCGAACGCCGACCGGAAAACGGCGAACGCTGACCGGAAAACGGCGAACGCTGACCGGAAAACGGCGAACGCTGACAGGATCGTCAATGAGCAAGTGGACAATTGCCCTAGTGCTGGCGACTGCGCTCGCGCTGCACCTGCCGCTGGGCAGCCAAGCCCATGCCGCAGATGCCGGGCGCTACGTGCACAAACACGGCACCAAAGGCTTGCGCGAGGTGATTCAGGTCGAATTGGCAGCGGCCAAGAAAGCCGGTCAGGGCACCATCCTCATGTTCACCTCGGACTGGTGTTCGCCGTGCAAGGCCATCAAAGAGTTTGTTAAAGGTTCTGCGGTGGTGCGCAAGACTTTGAGCAAAGGCCGCTTGCTGTACATCGACGTCGACGAGTGGCGTGGGCCGGCCCAAACCCTGATTGCCGGCGTCGATGCCAGTAAGTTGCCGACTTTGGTCCGGTTGGACGAGCAGTGGAAAGTGCTGCAGACCTGTTATGGCAGTGAACTTGGGCTGTTGCATGAAGACGCCATTGCCCACAATCTGGGGCGCCTCGTCGAGGGCAAGCCAATTGAGAAGCCATTTTACGACGGCAAACCTGAGCTGGAGCGCGAGTTTATCGTCAAGCAAAGTGAGGCTCAGACGGCCAAGACCAAGGGCGTGCCGTTGCTGCAAGCGGTGGCCAAGGGCGATCCGGACCACCGGACGGTGAACTTGGTGATCCGCAACCACGACGGTCCGCGGCGCTGGTACTTGATTCCAGCCCGGCTCGATGGGCCCCTGAACGACCATCCCAGCGTGCGCAACTGGTGGAAAGTGCGCTGGACCGATCACGTGCGCGCTGACTTTTACCGGATGGTAGGCTCGCCTGAATTCTATGCAATTCCAGTGGCCGGGTACGGTTCGCTGGCGCTAGAAGACTTGCCGCTGCCGGGTAAAAGCAAAGACGGTAAGCTGACGGTGTTTGAGTTAGACTACCTCAAGTTTGACGGCCAAGAGCAGCAGTTTCAGGCCAAGTTGCCGTATGAGCTTAAGATTTCTCATTTTGGTAATCAGGCGGTGGCCGGGCAAGGCGAGCAACCCAAAGTCGAGTTTCGGGTGCGCAACCGCCATGTGGCGACGTTGAAGTGACAACAACAATGGGCAAACCCTGCACGATTGCTCTTGTATTTTGTGCAGTTATCGCTGCCTGTGCCATGACTAATCCAGCGTGGGCGATCCGTCCCAGCGTCGTTGCCCAACCGCGCACAGCCGCAGTGGTGGTCGATGGCGGCTTGACTGAGACTGCATGGCAAAACGCAGTCAAAACAGCGGGCCTGACCGAACGCAAGCCGGCATTGGGCTCGACGCCAGTGGACGGCACCCGCTTCGCGCTGTTGTGCGACAGTCAAACACTGTGGATCGCCGTGTGGTGCGACGACAGCCAGCCGGACGCCATCGCCGCGCGCACCACCGCCCGCGACACCTTTGCCTTGTTTGCGGACGACGCCATCAGCATCAAGATCGACGCCAACCTAGATTTGCGGACGACCTACGGGTTCGCACTTAACCCTGCTGGAGCGCGACTGGATTACCGCGGCGTCGACGAAGCGGAAATGAGAATCGAAGCCGATGCGGTGTGGCTAGGGGCGGCTGCGCGCACCGCAACCGGGTGGACAGCCGAGTTTGCCGTACCGTGGACCAGTCTCGGCCTCGACCCAGAAGCATTGCCCGAGGTGATTGGCCTCAACTTGAGCCGCGACCACAGCCGCCGCAACGCGACCTACGACTGGGCGCTGATGCCGCCGCCGTATTCGCCCGTTTCTGCCAGCTTGTATGGCCGAGCGACCGGCATTGCCGGCGCTGCTCTTCAGGGTGGGGTGGGCTTGAGTGCAGCGTCGACTCCCAGTGCCGATGCCGCTGATGCAGCTACAGTGAGCACAGCCACCGCCGAGACCGGGCCGACGTCGATGGTCGTGCCCTATGTGCTTGACGGGGTGGAGGTCAAAAATGGCGTCGCCTCTCCGGTCTACAACGCCGGTGTGGACTGGAGCGGTCGACTGTGGCAACGCGCCCGCGGCCACTTGACGGTCAACACCGACTTTGCGCAAGTCGATCTGGACGATCGGGTGGTGAATTTGGGACGGTTTTCGCTGTTCATGCCTGAAAAACGCGACTTTTTCATCAAAGACGTCGACCTGTTCACGGTCGGACGGCCCAAGTCGATGCAGCTTTTCTACAGTCGCAACATCGGCTTGCGCGCTGGCGGGGTGGTGCCGATCTTGGCTGGCCTAAAAATTGCGGGGCAGGTGGGCCAGGCGGGCCGTTACGGCTTGCTGCAAATCGTGACGGGCACCCCACGCGATCCCGATGAAGTGTCAGGAGTTTTGCGCGGAGTTGCCGATCTGGGCGGTGGTTCGAAACTGGGGGCGATGGCCACTCATCGGCTGGGCCAGGGCACCGTGAACCTTGCAGCTGGGCTGGATGGCACGTTGCGGGCGGCGGATTCCAAATTGCTGACCGAAGCGTTTGCGATGGCCAGCAGCGCCGATGGTGAACCGGCGGCGGCCGGCGGTGTCGATGTGCAGTGGCGCGGCTTGTTGGTGCGGCCCAAGCTCAGTTACACATTTGCGCAAGACAAGTTCGCGCCAGCGCTAGGTTTTGTCCAAAGGACCGGCATCCACGATGGCAGTCTCAGCCTAGCGGTCGAACCGCGCATCGGCGCCTGGGGCATGGAGAAAATCAACTGCGATACCCAGCTCAAAGGCATCGCCACGCTCAGCGGCGACCGCGTGCTCGACCGCAGTTGGGGTGGCGGCTGCGGTTTGGTGTGGAACAGCGGCTGGAATGTGTCAGCTAGGGGCGAATTGGCGAGGGTCACCGCCTTGCAACCGTTTGCCATCGGCGCCAACACCCCGATTGCGGCTGGGCAGTACGGGGCCAGCGGTGGCGGAATCGAGTTCAACAGCCCCGAAGTGGGCAATCTGGTGGTGTTTGCCGGTGTCGGACGGCAGCAGCTGTTCGGCGGCCACGATGTCGGCGCCGGTGGTGGCTTGACCATTCGGGCGGGTCGGCGGCTGCGCCTCGAGGTGTCGACGGAGGGGCATCAAGTGCAAATGCCTGAACCTACGCGCAGTTTTTGGTCGGCGACTCTGAACGCCCGCGCGGCGATCGGGATTTCGCCCGATCTCAATCTCGATGTCTACGCCGGCTGGAATCGCTTGGCCCAACAAGTGATTGCGCAGGCTCGATTGCGCTGGACGTGGCGCCAAGCCAGCGATGTGTTTGTGGTGTGGCAAGAGCAAGTGGCGACCTCTCCGTGGGCCATTGCCGCCAGTAGCATGATGGGCAAGGTGACTTGGGCGGTGTTTTGAGCAACGCCGCGATCCCCCGCTTTGGGCGCATCTCGGCGTCGCTGCGTCACTTTTCTGTCAGGGACGTACGAGAGTACGCCCCTGACAGAAAAGCTCCTTGCTCCTTGTCGATCGACAGCGAGCGACAGCGAGCGACAGGGCACTGGCATCCCAAATCGGGGGTCGCGGGGAATTTCGGTGGTGAATTTGGGAACGTTCGTGCCTTTGACTTGCACCCCCAATTTGCTACCTTCCCAGCCCCGTCGGCACCCGCCGCCTGATAAGGTTCGCCATGGCCAAGCCCCTGATGTGCCCGCCCGCTCTGCTCAGCACGGACTTGGCAGGCAAAACCTACATCGTCACCGGCGGCAACTCCGGCATCGGTCAAGTCACGGTCGGTCAGCTCGCCAAGCAGGGCGCCCATATCGTGTTGGCGTGTCGGCGCCCAGCGGACGGCGAGCGCGCCAAGGCCGAACTGGTCGCCCAAGGCATTCGGGGCACCATTAGCGTCGCGGAACTGGACTTGGCCAATCTGGCCTCAGTGCGCGCTTTCGCTTCGAGTTTCTTGGCCAGCCACCCCACGCTGCATGGGCTGGTCAACAACGCGGGCGTGATGAACACGCCTGCCACCAAGACCCGCGACGGTTTTGAGACCCAGTTTGGTACCAACCACTTAGGCCACTTTCTGCTCACCGAGCTGCTGTTGCCGGTGCTGCAGGTCAGCGCGCCGGCCCGCATTGTCAACCTGTCGAGCTGCTACCATGACAAGGCTCTGGGCCGCGATGGGGTGATCGACTTTGATGATCTGCAGTTTGAGCGGCGGCCCTATGACGGCTGGGCCGCTTATGCCCAGTCCAAGCTCGCCAACCTGCTGCACGCCCAAGAACTCGCCGCGCGGCTGGACGGCACCGGTGTGCTGGCGGTGAGCGTGCACCCAGGCTGGGTGCGTACCAATCTGGTCAAGACGTTTATGCCACCGTGGCTGCAGAACACCGTGCTGCGACCGTTGCTGCAATGGCAGGGCATGATTGAGCCTTGGCAGGGCACCCAGACCACGCTATACGCGCTGCTGTCGCCCGACGTGGCTCTACACAACGGCGCGTTTTTTAGCCAGCTGGGGATTTACCGCGACAAGGCGGCGAACAAGGGCGGTTGGCCGCTGCGGTCGCCCAATCCGCAGGTGCATGATCCGGCGGTGGCCACGCGGTTGGGTCAGGTGAGTCGGCAGTTGGTGGGTTTGGCGGCGTAAGGGCCTAACGCGCTGCCCGGACTAGGAGCGTGTCGGAGTATTCCGACTCGCTCCTAGCGCCGTCTGGCTAGACGGCGGCAACTGTCCGAAACTGCACGGATTCACTCCGGGCAGTTCTCGGACAGTTGAGAATATTTGACTGGCTAGGAGCCTGCCGGATCGCAATAGATTCATTGTGTATAACCTGATAGACATTTTATAACCGATTGATTTCCGACAGGCTCCTAGGAGCGTGTCGGAGTATTCCGACTCGCTCCTAGCGCCGTCTGGCTAGACGGCGGCAACTGTCCGAAACTGCACGGATTCACTCCG
>SHZD01000236.1 GCA_009692465.1 Myxococcales bacterium | reverse complement strand
CGGTTCGGCCCGCAGGAACTTCAAGCCGGTCGCGGTCTTGGACCAGGCTCCGTCCACGGCGACCACGTGCCAGTGTGGAAAAATTCGGATCGCCCCGTCCCAGCGTTGCAGCACCGAAATTGCTGCGAATTTCGGCTCCACCGCACCGGCCGCCAGCGCCTGCTGCACCTAGTGCTTCTCGAGCGCGCGCATGGCGACACCGCCGACGTGCTTGGCGAAGTGGCTGCCGCTGCTGACACCGACGCCGCGGCCGACACCACGGACCCCGCCGCTTGCGATCCGGCTGCACTTTGGGCCAAGACGTTCGCCAAGGACGGCCCCGACCATCTGCACGCCGTCGTCGTTGGACCCGCCGGCAGCGGTTTCTTCGCCGTAGGTGAACGCCAGATCGCGGGCGCGGGCGATGCCTGGCTCTTGCGCACCGACACCTCCGGCGCCGTGACGTGGCAGGCCACGGTCGGCAAGGCAGGCGCCGACATCGCCCGCGACGCCGTGGCCTCGGTCGCCGGGTACGTGGTTGCCGGTGCCACGACCGTCCCAGGCACAGGGTCGGATCTGTGGGTGTTCCAGGTCGACGCCGCGGGCAAGATCGTCTGGGAGACGACGCACGACGCCGGCGGCGACGAGGCGGCGTTCGGCATCGCGCCGATGGGCGCGGGCGGCGCGCACATCGTGGTCGGCACGGCCAAGGGCGGCGGCTTGGCGACCTGTTTCACGGCGGCGGGCACGCTGGGCTGGCAGCAGGTATTCGGGCCACCGGAAGCGTATTTCCAAGATGTGGCGACTTTCGGATCCGCCGTCACCGTGGTCGGTGCTGTCCCGGTCGGCGGCGGCCAGACGGCGGCGTGGGTCGTGCGCCTGGACCCGTTCGGCACCGAGACGTGGGTCAAGAAGCACGTCCTGGGCACGACGTCGCTGGCGGCGAACGCGGTGGCGGTGCTGGGCGACGGCGGCCTGGCCCTGTCCGGCAGCGCCACGGCTCCGGGCGGCGTGACGCAGGCATGGCTGGCGCGCACCGATGCGGGCGGCGAATTACTGTGGCAGTCCCAGCTGTTGGCAGGCGACGCGAGGTCGGTCGCGGTCACGGTGGGTGGTCTGATCGTGGCCGGCGTGGCGACGACGGCGGGCAAGGCGGGCGGCTGGCTGGCGCACATGGCGCTCGACGGCACGCAACAGACGGGCCTGGTGACGCCGGGTGCAGCAATCTGGCGACACGGCCTGCCGCTTGCGAATGGCGGCTTCCTGCTGGCTGGCAGTGCGGTCGGCAAGGGCCTGCTTGGCCACACGGACGCCTTTGGTCACACCGCCTGTGCGACGAGCGGCGCCTGTTCGACCAAAACCGCCGCGTCCTGCGCGGACGGAGATCCGTGCACCGTCGACGGTTGCGCGGAGGGCAAGTGCCAGTCGAGCCCATCTGCCGCAGGTTCGCTTTGTGGCACAGGGACTTGTGGTATCGGTGGTGTGTGCAAGTAGACCAGGAGCAGGCTGTCAGACCCAGTCCCCCTCATGCCGCCGTCATGCCGCCTGAACCGACCGACATCCGCTATGGCCAAGGACGCGATCGACCCGGCCTCGGTCAGGGTCATCTGGATGCCAGCCTGACGCCTGAACTACCGACCGGCATGTTCGAATGCAGTCCGTGCCTGGCGACCCGACGTGACCGGCAGGTCAGGCGGCATTCGGCACGTCGACCAGTACCGTAGGCTTGGTCGCCGGCAACCCTGCCTCTGCCGCACTTCCAGCCAGCCTGCGATGGCTTCCCCGATGTCGGCAAAAGCTTCGTCCTCGGTGGCGGGTTGAGAGACGCAGTCGGGTATGCACCGACCCAGCGTCACGATCATGCCGGTCTCGTCGCATTCGAAGGTGGCGTGGAGTTTTCAGGTACGCTCCTGGGCTGGTGGGGCCTCATAGGCACTATGCGATGCCGCTTGGCTGCGTGCGCAGTCACGGTTGGACGCGCAGTAACCCCCCGAACTCTTTCGCCTCCCGCCGCACCCGACACCATCAGCGAAGCTCTCCAGCGCAGCGCCACTCACGGCGCACAGGAAGTTCGCATGCCCGGCCAGCGACACAATCGCGCATGGTGGCGCCAGACCATCGCCGAGTTCACCGCCAGCGGCAGGCATCGCTTGGACTTCGCCGCTAGGAAAAAAGGTGTTTTACCGCCGCGCGCCGAAGGCGCATAACAGACCTGTGCCAACGTCAGTCGCGCGCAGCACCAAATCCGCCTGAGGCAAAGGCCTGGGCAGCTAAACGCCCTGCGCAGCTACGCCAAAGCCGCTGTAATTAAACGCGGCATCTGGTTAGAAATGTGACTGTAGCCCAGCCCAGCCGCATGCAGCAGCGTGGCGTGAACGTCGGGAGGCCGTGCGGCGTTCTGATTCGGGTCGACCTGCCCTGTCAACGGATCCAAACCTTGCATGCCTAAGCCGGAATCCGTCGCACCAATCACGGTGTCGCCCTTGATCCCTTTGCCCGCGAGCAAACAGCTCGACGCCAAATGGTGGTCGCGGCCACCGCGGGCATTAACTTTGGGCGTCCGCGCAAAATCTGAACAAACAAGCAAAGTTGTCCGCGACCACAGGGCAACACCGGCCTTGTCGGGCGTCGCTTTGAGGAAATCAATCAAATCGGCCAAAGCATTAAAACCTTCACGTAAATCACGGGCATGGCGCAATTCCCAGTCGTCGTCATGGTGGTCGATCGAGTCCGAGACGTTGATGCTGACCGCCTGACTGATGCCCTGCGCCAGCGCTTGGCCCGCCAGCATCACCTGACCGCGAGGCCCCGCCAGTTCAAGCTGCAATATTTTGGAATTGATATGAAAAGCGTCGTACAGTTTTTGAATTTCCGCGCTGGGTGTCGCCGTAAATTGGAACGGCACGCCGAGTTTGCCCGACGCCAGCAGCAGCGACTTGTTGCGCGACGCCAAATAGTCGTCCACCAAGCCGTCGCCGTTCAGAAGGTCATCGCCACAGCCCTTTTTCATTAAATAATCAGTGATTGCACTTTCCGTCGCGGGCGGAAGCGCCGCACCTTGGGCGGTCAACACCGTCAACAAGTCCTTGGCCGCATTGATGCGCAGACCCGAGGCGAAAATATCCAAGCCCTCGTTGTACGATTCACCGCCAACGACCAGGTTCGGAATCGGCGAACTATCGCCACCTTGGGCCGCCCACCACGTGCCCAACGCGCTGCCCGATGCCTCCAATCCACGCGGGAATTTGCCCGTCAGCAAGAACCGGCGACCTACCTCGTGCGTCAACGTGCCCATGTCCAGCGAGCGGATAAGGCACAAATCCTGCCAATGCTGCGCCATGCGCCCGATGCCCGGACCAAAACTCAGTTTACTTCCTACAGGTTGTAGTACACCAGAGCCTTTTGTCTCAACCAAAAACTTTTGTACTTCCGGATCGGTCGGCACGCACAAATCGTAGCTGGGCTGTGCCGCAGAATCTATCGTCGTCTTGGACAAATCGCGTGGATCCAGCGCCAGCATTTGATCCCAGCCACCCGGAAATGTCGCGACCACCAGCAACGGATTCTTATTTGGATCGACCGGCAGGGCAAAAGCTGGAGATTTCAGCAGATCGCGGCCCAGAAAACCGGCACTTGCCAAACCAAGTCCTTGTAAAATACGTCGACGGGCGATGCTGGACATGGGCTCCTAATTTACGTGAAATTCTGGAGAGATCAACAGGGCTACGCAAACGGCCTGCCACGCAGCCTTGCCGCGATCGGCGTCTTTGGCCTGAGCGGCAGCAATTTTTTCATACAAATCTTGCAAATTCGCTATACTAGCTACATCTGTATCCGCAACCTTGCGCCCCAGGAAACGCAAAGTCAGGTAGCGGAGATTGCGCGCCACGGCAGTTTTATCGTTCCACACGGAAAACTCGGAAAAACGCACAAGATTTCTAGTCATTGGGTTCTTTTGGACTAGGTCAGCGGCGACCATCTTGGCGCAGACATCGCGGGCCATGTCATCGACAAATTTGAGGTAAAGCGGAGACGCATCGTCACTTTCTTGCGTGTTTTGGTAGTAATCGGGCCGGCCCAATGTTGTGCCTACGCCGCCTTCATTGATCGCCGGCACATCTTTGCCGCCCACTTTGACGGTCCAAGTAATCGCTTGTTGTTTTGAATCATTACCGGCAACAACCGGCAACGACGCGGCAAGTTGGTCCGCGTTTAGCCGCCGCGGCGAGCGGCTAAGGGGCGGCACCTCCAGTTGGCCGTGATCCAGCGGCACGCCAGTGGCAATCACCTCAACCTGAGCAAGTTTGGACGACGGTTCGGTATGCGCCGCTTGGCAGCCCATTGTTGCCACAAAAAGGGCAAGCCAACCTTTCATCGCAGCCTCCGGTATTGCGGGAGATGCACCAAACGTCGCACCAGCGTTCGATAATCGTCGCTTTTCTTGAATTCCGCCGCCAGCGTAGCCAGCAGCGGCAATTCATCGTCCGCTCGAGTTGGATCGAGCAACATTTCACGGTGCATCAATATCAGCCAAAGGTTACGTACCGTTGTCACATGAAACTGGCCGGAATCCAGCGACGCTTGGGCCAAGCCGCGCGGGCCTGATGCGATATTCTCAATAATTTTGGCATGTAGCGCGTCGGTCGGTTCAGCCCATTGGTGGGTCAACAACCAACCGGGCCGATGGGCTTTGGCATCAACCACATAAAAACGCTGGCAAAACGGAGACACTTTATTCTGCTTACTCGGATCACATTTGGCATCGTACGGCGGCAGACTTTTGTCGGTGTTCAGTTGCGTGCCAGCTTCAACAACTGGCGCGAAATACGCCGCCAGCGGTTCAAGCACTTGGTGGCAATGTCGGCACACGCAAGCTTGGGTCAAATCGGCGGCGCCGGGCACGCAGCCCTTGGTATCCACCGTGGTCGCAGGTGGCACAAAAGACTGGCCTTCAAAGGCCATGCGAAAGCGATTGGCCCGCCCGCGGTTGGTTTGAAAACGCAAGCTGTAGCCAGGCAGGGTCAAGATGCCGGAATGGCTGCCGGTGCGCAGCGACTGCGTCCAGGTTGGATCGGTCCAGCTCGCTTCGCTGTCGGTTGGCAACGGTGGATCACCGATGCCGGCCAGCGTCCAAACTCTGGAAAAAGAGGAAAGGTTCGCCAAATTCTTACGCCAAAACAGTAACTTTGCGGATTGCCACACCCGCTGCGTCGTCAACAAGTGGCTGTAGGGAATCAGACCGGTCGTGGCATCATCGACAGCGCGCAAAAACTGTTCGCGCAGGTCGGCGGCGACCGCGGTTTCCACGCCAGTGCCCCAGCACCAGCGCAAGTTAGGCCCACAACCGCACGCAGCTTCGCTAATGCCTTCGCGGACATTACAAGCGTATTTCTTACCTGTTGTTGCGACCTGCGCTTCGAATGCGCAGACTTTTATAGGCGTGTCCGGCTTCCAGTACGGCGCGACCATGACCCAACCGTCTTGTTGGTATAGCGTTTTTCCCGCCGCGTCGACAATGGGTATGGGCACCGGTGCGTCTCCAACGAATTGGGTCTGCTGCCAATCGCCACAAATTTCAGCGCCAGTGCCTTTGCGCCATATTTTCCGTCGCCCAGCGCTACTGGAGAACGAAATACCCGTTGCCTTGTCCTTCTGCAAATTTATAGCGACGTCTCCAAACCTGACGCCGCTCAAATTAGGCCACAACCAACTCTCATGCCAGCGCCGCGCAACAACACGAAATTCATCCGTTTTTAGCATGGCGTCGATGGCGGCGTCTGTGACATCGGTTTGACCATCTAGGGCGACATACTCCTCATAGGCCGGAATACGGCCGAGCAAATCCAATGACAATTTGCGCAGAAATCGGTATTTATCAACCGGTTGTGAAGTCTTGCAGTCGAGCGGTGCGTCAGCAAAAGCAACCGCCGATACAACGGATACCCATGCTACACAAAACGCGAACCAGACCCGCATCGCAACACCTCCGACAGTCATGGAAGTTGCCCCCCGCTGTACCAATTGTCAAGCAATTTTTTCTCTCCACTTGTCAACTGTGCAAGGGGCGGCGGAGGCATTTGACCTAGGGCAATGCGTTGAACCAGCGCCGTCGCCAGCGACCGGGTCGTGGCGAAATCGGCAAAGTCGTGTTTGGGTGCAGCCGAGCCGTCCCTGTGGCAATTTGTGCAATGAGCGAGCAATATTGGCGCGATATCCTTAGAAAAACTCGTGTCGAGGCCGGAACCGTAATGGCGCAAGACCTTGCTATTGGCGGTGGTGATTGCACCGCTGCTTTCGCCGCCGATCAGGTGCCCGCCGCTGATTTTGGCCAAGGGTTTCCATGCGTCGTTGCGCCAAGCCAGCGCACCGAGGCTGGTCAACGCCAACAACTGTCCGGCGGCGCTGCTGCTCACGGCTTGGATTTCGCCGCTTTGCATTTGCCAAGCCTGCCATTTGCCATCGGGGCGGCGAAGGCGGAGGTGGTGCACATCAATGACCAATACCTCGCCGCCTGCGCTTGCGACACCGCGCACGGGACCGACCTCCGCACACCTCACTTTGTGATCTTGCAAACCGACTTCACAGACGCGCCCCGAACCCAGAGCAACAACCGCCACGCCATCGGCGATCCCTATGCCTTCGATTTTAGTAGATTCCTGCGGAATATGCACGCGATCGAGTTGGCCCGCGCTGGCACGAAACAGGCCATCTTTGGTGCCGAGCCAAACAGTTTCGACGCCAGCGGTTGTGGTCGCAGCCACGGCAGTGAGGTTCGCTGCGGGCAGTGCGTCACTCACCGACGAGCGCGCGATCGCATTGACGTGAACTGAAAACAGGCCCTTTGCGGCGCAGATCCAAGCGCCGACGTCGCGGGTCGCAATGGCGGCAACGCGGCCGGTGTCGCTGTCCTGCGCTGAATTTCCTTGGAATGTCGTTAATTGGCCATTTTTTAGGCGCAAAAGGCCGCTATCGGTGCCGACGAGCGAACTGACTTCATCGCCGCCCAAAGCGGTGATGGCGGCGGCTGTTGTCGTTGTCGCCTCCGCGACGCCAACAGGGTCAGTCCACGCCAAAACCGCGCCGACGCCGCCCAAATTGAGGGACGCGTCTGCCGGACCCCCGGCGTCTCCGCAAGCTCCAACAACTACAGCTAAAATTGCGAACGCAACACGTTCACGCCACAAAGCCGACCTCTGCGTCAAAACCGCACGCCAATGCATCGGACATCCAATCGGGGTACCCCTGGCACTTCGCCCGTCCTCAGCACCCGCCAGACCGTTCAGCAAGCCGCCATGGCGGTGCGGAAGCGCACGTTACCCCGGCCAATCGGCCGTGACAAGTCCCAAAAACGGCGCGAAATTTGGCGCCAAGGCGGACCCGTCCGCCGTCGCCCTCGCGCCGCCCGTTCGCTGGTCTTGTCCGTGTCGCCACGCCGCGAATTCGGGCACGTCGTCGCGCGGCGAGTCGTCCGGCGGTGCATAGGACAGCGTCACGATCATGCCGGTCTCGTCGCATTCGAAGGTAGCGTGGAGTTTTCAGGTTCGCTCCTGGGCTGGTGGGGCCTCATAGGCAGTATGCGATGCCGCTTGGGTGCGTGCGCCGTCACGGTTCGGCGCGCAGTAACCCACGGAACTCTTGCGTTTCCGGCCGCACCCGACCATCAGCGAAACTCTCCCGCGCAGCGCCACTCACGGCGCGCAGGGAGTCCGTATGCCCGGCCAGCGACACCATCGCGCGTGGTGGCGCCCGACCATCGCCGAGTTCACCGCCAGCGGCATGCATCGCTTGGACTTTGCCGTTCGCCGTGGGGTGCACCCCGAGTCGGTGCGGTCATGGCAGCGCAAGGTGGCAGCCGCCCGGGTCGCGCGCCCCATCTTGCTCCGAGTCGAGATGGCTGAAGCCGAGCCTGTGCGCGCAGTCGCCGTGCTCGAAGTCATCGCCGGCCCTGGCGCCGTGCGCGTGGCTGTCGGCACCGACCCGGGCTACGTCGGCGCCGCCATTGCCCGCGATGCTGATGCTGCCGCCGTCGTGCCGCGTCTACCTGTGCCCGCAGCCGTGCG
>SHZD01000033.1 GCA_009692465.1 Myxococcales bacterium | reverse complement strand
GCATGCCCTTCTTGGCGAAGGTCAGCGTATAGCGAGCGTTGGTTTGGCCAACGGACGGATCGTCATCGATCGACGCTTCTTTCCACACCCCGTTCACCGCCGGATCTCCATGAATGCCGAACTGGCACATAAAGCCCGCAATGGCGCGAAAGAACGCGATATCGGCAAAATAGCCAATCTTGACCAAGTTGAAGAAGCGATCAGCACCCGCGGGTGACCATTTTTTAGTCACGGCGACCACAAACGAGCCCTTGGTGGTGTCAAAGCGCACTTTGAACTCATCGGGAGCCTTGTCGGCGGCCAATTTCGGGTCCTTGATGGCCGGATGGGGCTCACCAGCCGCAGGCGCAACTGTGGGTGCCGCCACGGGAGCAACCGTCGGCGCAAGTGCCGACGCTTCAGCAGCCTTGGGTGCTTCTACTTTGGCCGGTTCGGCTGCCGGAGCAGATTCTGCCTTTGCGGGTTCGGCTGGTGCCGCGGTAGCGGTTGGTGCGGTGGCTGGGTTCGGTGCTGGCGTGTCCTTCTTTTCGCAGCCGGCGGCAGCAATGGCAAGCGCCATGGTTAGCAAGTCAAGACGATAGTTTCGCATGTTATTTCTCCAAGTTGAACGCGCCAAACCTTCGATTTTGCACATCGAGCGGGCGCATAAGGGGGCGCGGATTGTGCAAAGGAAATCGCAAGAGTGCAACGAAGGGCTAACTGCCAGAAATCGCGCTCAAATAGCGGCGGCACTCGTTGCGCAGCTTGAGGCGGAAATCGCTGCCATCGGGGCTAATGATTTTATCAACATGGCTCGCACGGGTTGCATGCCGCCGCAGGAAAGAGTCGGGCTGCACGGCGCGAATTTGCGACCCGCCTAGCAGGCAAAAACGACTTGTGAACGAAAGACTTGGCCTGTCACAGATGCGAAGGGCCGGCGCAAGAATAACTCGATTGATCCGCGATTGGACCGGAGCGGCGAGTCGGCTGAATAGACGCGAGCTTAGCGACCCACACAGCAAGCAAACGGGCGCAAACAAAATCGATTAGTTTTTGTTGGTGCCCTAAATCTCGACGGCGTCGCCCTTGGATCTCGGCGCTCGAGGCTGGGCCTCTTCCGAAGTTCTATCTTCAACTTCGTGAGATCCAAAAACTCGCACACCGCGCAGTTTATTTAGTCTTTCCATGGCTTCACGGATAATTTGCTGGACTTGAACACGACGACTTGGCAGATAATTTATTGAAATATTAGACATTTCAACCGGATCTGCAGAATTGAAATCGCCACTTAAGCGCAAAGAATCTGCAGCTTCGGCTGCGCAAGAATAACGTTCTTCTTTGCGTTTTGCCGTGCAATGCGTGATAAACTCAACAATATCGTCCGGAATATCTGGATCAAGCAGCCGTGGATCGGGCACGTCTTGGGTCAATTGCTTGCTGAATACGCCTTGCACCGTATCGGCGACAAACGGCAACTCGTGCGTGCACAGTTCAAATGTCAAAATACCTAATGAATACAGATCCGAGCGACCGTCGAGCTGGTGCCCAAGGATCTGTTCAGGCGACATGTAATACGGCGTGCCGATGATCTTGCCTTCATCATCCAGCGCCATATCGGTTTCAACCGCAATGCCAAAGTCCAGCAATTTTACTCGCTTGTCCTCTGTCATGAACACGTTGGCCGGCTTGATGTCGCGGTGAACCAAGCCGCGCGCATGCGAGTAGGCTAGCGCTTCCGCAATTTCAATCAGAATCCTCCGCACTTGCGACCAAGGCAACTTTTCGCCACGCTTGACAATGTGGTCGAGCACGTCGCCAGATAGCTTTTCCATCACAATAAAGCGCGTGCCGTAGGCCTCTTCCGTGTCCAAGACGCGCACAATATTGTCGTGATTGAGTTGAGCCACCAACCGGCCTTCGCGACCGAAGTGATCAGCAAAGGAAGGGTCAAAAACCAACGCGTGCGACAGCATCTTGAGGGCCACCGCATGGCCCAGGCCTGGATGAATCGCTTCAAAAACCGTGGCCATGCCACCCGAGCCGAGACGCCCGACCACTTGGTACTTGCCAACCCGACGGATACCTTTGTTTTCTAACAGTCTTTCGCCAACAAGGCAGGTTAGAAAAATCGCGGTGTACGGATGTTCGCGGCACAAACGCTCAAACTCAGGCTTTTCCATCCGCAAAACGCGCGAAGCAACGGCCGCCGTCACCGTGGCACTGCGGTTTTCGCCGGTAACAAGGGCCATTTCGCCGACAACCGCAGGCGCTTCAATGGTGCGTTCGACGGCGACCTGACCGTCCGGCGCCTCAAAGGTGATGCGCAGAGTGCCGCTCTCTAGTATGTACAGCGCGTCGCCCTGGTCGCCCTGTTTCATCAGGGTTTCGCCAAGTTGCAATTCGGCGGGCTCAAGAACGCCGACGACTCGGGCTAGAACATCCGCAGGCAAGCCAGCAAACGCTGGTAATTCCATCCAGTTCTGTGCCGCCTCCTCAGCCGCCCACAATACAGCCTTAACCGTATTGGCAAACTGAGGGCGCTTGAGCACCTGAGTTTTGCTGGCGTCTTGGTTGCCGCCATTGGCCAGACTTGTTGCTGAAGTGCTCATGTTTGCAGCGACTTCTCCATGCAGCGGAGCCTATTCAGCGTCCAGAGCCGTATGGCCTTGTACCTCCAAATTCGGCCATCTGCAAGCGCAAAGCGACCCGAAGCAGGGCAAAACGCCGCCAAATCAACTGAAGCGGCCGCGAGAGCGAAAATGGTTGGACCTAGTAATCGTGGCAAAAACGCCGACCGGTGGTCGCCGCCGACAGCAGAATTGGGTGGACAAGGCTGACAATATTGAGATATTTTCATAGACAAACACCAGCTTGGCAAGTTTTACCGGTCACGCATGGCGTGCCATCAATGAGCTGACTTTGGGTGCATACGCCGCTGGCCGGGTCGCACAGATCTTGGGTGCAAGGATTCTTGTCGTCGCAAGCCTTTAGATCGCCAGTACACACCCCGGCCTTACAGCTGCCATTGGTGAGGCACTGGTTGCCTGCGCCGCATGCGCTGCCTTCGCCAATTGGCGCTGATGTGCAGGTGCCAGCGACGGGATCGCAATTGTCCATCGTGCACGGACTGCCGTCGTCGCATGATTTGGCTTCGCCGCCTTTGCACACGATCTCTAAGCACTTGTCGCCAACTGTGCAACCATTGCCGTCGTCACACGCGGTAACATCTGCGGCGGCGGCAATGTCACATAACCCGGTTAAGTTGTTGCAGAAATCCGCCGTGCACACGCTTGAGTCGGCGCATGGCTTGGGGCTGCCACCGCACTTGCCGCCTTTGCACGCATCGCTCATGGTGCATTTATCGCCGTCGTTGCAGGATTTAGACGAGTTGGTCTGCACGCAGTTGCTTTTGGCATCACAACCGTCTTCGGTACACGGATTGCCGTCGTCACATGATTTGCCGACGCCCTTGCATTTGCCGAATTTGCAGGCGTCATTCTTGGTGCAGCCGTCGTTATCGTCGCAACTAGCACCCGCGGCGATGGCAAATTGGCAGCCCGCGGTTTGCGAACAACTATCGCTTGTGCAGGTGTTGTTGTCGTCGCAGGGTTTATCGTTGATGGTGGTACAGACGCCACTCTGACAGGCACGCAACTGGCATAAGTCTTTAGTATTACAGACTTTGACTAGGTTGTCGTGGTCGCAGCCCTTGGCGGGCAAGCAATTGTCCGAGGTACATTCGTTGGCATCGTCGCACTGAACTTCGGCGCCTTTGCAGGCGCCGCCTACACATTGATCGCCTTTGGTGCATTCGTTTTTGTCATCACAACTCATGACGTCGACAACGGGACGAAGATTGCATACCTGATGTGAATCGCAAAAGGCTTCCAGACACGCCACCTTGGACACTGGGCAGTCACTGGTACTCGTGCAAATTGGCACGACTGCTGCCCCTGTATCTGTCGCTGTGCCACCGTCCGCCAAGGAATTGCCGCCGTCACCACTAGCGCTGTCTGCGTTGCCGGTTGCCACCGTTGGTGCGACGGTCGCCGAACAGGCACCGCCAAACGCCAACAAAGTGAACACTCCCAAAGCAGTGATCGACTGCAATCCGGCCGCAAGGCCAGGCCCAAGGCGAGCCGCTGACCCGGAAGAATAGCGATGAGCGTATTTTCGGTTAGAAACGCAACGTTGCAACCCAAGATCGGGCCCACTGTGGCTGCAAAACTTGATTTCCGGTGACCGTTTCGGCTGGTTTTGCAGTGCGCTGATTAGGTTCTTCATCACAGTCCTCTTGGGGCAACAATAGCCAAACCACGGCAACTTTGTCACGCTGGACTCCGATTCACTTTCTCGCAACGCGCCGCACCGGATTTGAAAAAAAACTCAGCGGAGGTCGACGCGCCTTGCCCCAGCACTCACCATTGTTAGGCAAAATTAGCTTGTTGTGTGCGCTGTATCTGGCCCAAGGAATACCATTTGGGGTCCAAAGCGTGGCGCTGCCGATCCTGTTGCGCCAACAGGGGGCAAGTCTGGAGCAAATCGGCCTTGCAGGTGCGCTGGCGTTGCCGTGGCTGCTCAAAGCGCTGTGGGCTCCGTGGGTCGATCGCAGCGGTTCGCGATGGCGCTGGATTTTGGCGATGCAGGCGTGCCTCGCGCTGACTTCGGGATTTGCTGCTTGGGCTTGTGTCGGAAATTCTATGGACATCACTATCTTAGCTTGGGCAGTCTTGGTGCTCAACTTTGCTGCGGCTACACAGGATATCGCGGTGGATGGCCTAGCAGTGGACCTTTTGAAGGCGGGAACCAGTGACCGCGATGGGTTTGGCGCCAAATTGCTGGGTTGGGGCAATTCAGCGCAAGTCATTGGCTACAAATGTGGAATGCTAATTGGCGGCGGGGTCCTTGTTTGGGTTAGCGCCAGTCTAGGCTGGTCAGCAGTCTTCGTCTTGATGGCGGCGATCTATGCGGCTGTGTTCCTAGCAACAGCGCTGGCTCAACGCCGATTCAGCGAACTTGCCCGGATCACTCGCTCGCGTCCCATTGGGGCTGTTGTCAGCGCATTGCTCGAGCAACTGCGCCAACGCGGCGTTGCTTTTGCGCTTGCCGTGATTGTCTTCTACAAAGCTGGTGAAACTATTGTGGTTACCATGTGGAAGCCATTCCTCATCGATCAGGGGTTCAGCGCCTCTCAAATTGGCGCCTGGGTCGGCGTGTACGGAATGGCGGCCTCAATCGGCGGTTCTCTGGCCGGCGGCTGGGCCGTACAGCGCTTTGGGGCGGCGCGCGCTTTATGGTGGGCCGCGGCTTTGCGAACCGTAGCCCTGGTGGCCGAAGTCGCTGTTGCCGCAACGTCACCCACGGCTAGTGGAGTGATCGGGGCCACGTGCGTCGAGCACATCTTTAGCGGAGCTCTGACAACAGCGATGTTCGCGTGGATGATGGCCCGCGTCGATGTCCGCGTGGGCGCAAGCCATTACACATTTTTAGCTAGCTGCGAAGTGTTAGGCAAGATGCCCGCCGGATGGCTGTCGGGCTATCTTGCCGGCAGCGCCGGGTACATTGCGGCGTTTGCGGTGGGCACGTTCATTTCGGCCCTGTATACGTTGGCATTGCCATGGCTACTGCGCAGGACTGGGACGCACCCAGACCATGCACTGGCGAATATGGAACTTGTGAAAGAGTGAGGGATTCTTTGCCGCGGCCCCGCCCCAGGTCTGGTCGGCTCCGGCTTTGGCCGAACTGGCAGACTGGTCAGGCGTTGCAGGTTCACAATCTTGAGCGAGTGACGGCCAGATTCCCAGTTGCACTGGCAGAGCCGCGTTTTCAAAACTCAACTTCTGTGTTCCAATTCTCCAAGCGCAGTTGAATGGCGCACTCAAGCCCAAATTATGTCAGACAATGTTAGTGAAACTGCACCCAGCTTGGCCGCGCCCGTGGTCGCGGGGCGTTCGACCCCAACCACCATGAACGCGGTCGTCGTACCAGAGTTCGGCCATTGGGAGTATCGCCAAAACGTTGCGGTGCCCGAGCCGGCTGCTGGCCAAGTGCGAATCGCAGTGAAAGCCTGCGGGATCTGCGGGACCGACGTCCACATTGCCAAGGGCGATGCCAGCCTCAAGAGCCTGCTGGCTCCGCCGTTTATTCAAGGTCACGAGTTTTGCGGCGAAGTCGACAAGCTCGGCGAGGGCGTCATCGGACCGGCGATTGGTCAGCTCGTTTCCGCGGAAATGCACGAAGTTTGCGGCACTTGTCCCGCTTGTCTAGACGGAAAAGCCCACGCCTGCGCCAACACCAAATACCGCGGCCTCAACCAGGATGGCAGCTTTGCCGACTATGTGGTTGTGAGCGCCAGCAACGTGGTGTGCTTGCCCCCCGAAGTCCCTGTCCGGATTGCAGCTTTTCTTGATCCCCTCGGCAACGCCGTCCACACTGCCTGCAAAGTACCGGTGACGGGCAAAACCGTTCTCGTTGCCGGCTATGGAGCAATCGGCGCGATGGTCGTTGAGATTGTTGCTTTTTTAGGCGCAGCGGAAATACATGTCATGGACGTCAAGGGCAAAGCCTTGCGCCGGGCTGAAGAACGGGCGCGGCAAGGCGGTTTTGGCGACCGGTTGTTTGTCCATCGGGTCGAATCGGCTCACCGCAATTCGCTGTGTGAAAACCTCATCGCAGCCACCCACGGCGGCGTCGACGTCGCCATGGAAATCAGTGGCCACCCCGACGCCATCAACGACTGCATTCGTTGCACGCGGGCAGCAGGCGACGTTGTGTTGCTAGGTCTGCCAACTGATTCGGCCGTAACATTGCAAGATTTTGGGCAAAATATCATCTTTCGCGGCTTGACATTACACGCAGTCATCGGCCGCGAAATGTACAAAACATGGGATACCATGTTGGATTTGCTGCGTCGTGGCCTGCGAACGGATTTTCTGGTCACCAGTGAGTTGGCGCTGTCCGAAATCGGCGAAGGCTATCGCCGCTTGGCCGCCGGTACTGAGCAAAAAGTCGTGCTGTACCCCGGCTGGGATCGCGGCGAGCGCCCCAGCGCCCCGTAATTTGCGGGCAGCCGTCGCTGAACTGGCGTTGTAGACCGCTGTCAGTCGCTAGGTCCCAGTTCGACAATCCAAATCGAACACCGCGCGCAAGCGTCCCAAGCCGAATGCCCCCCAGCAGCTTGCAGTAGGGATCTCGCGGTGTTTCATGCCTATCCATCGACTAATGTGCGTGCTGACTTCGGCGCTAGTGCTCACCGCTATGCCGGCGGCGGCAGACGACCAACCGCCGGAACCGAGCACGGAACAAGACGTCTATGCCTTGGATGAGTTGGAGCGCAGCGTGCCGGCCAAGGGCAAAATGCAATGCCCGACAGTGCCCTTGGTGACCTATCGCGGTGATGTCCTGCGCTACCATGCCCCGGTCCGCGTCTATGTGGGCTTTCGCGATCGCTTGCGCAAATTCGAACACGTTGCCCGCGAAGTGGCCATCGAAGTCTATGGGCGGGCACCATCCAAGATCGTGCACATTGGTACTCTGAATTGTCGGCGGATTCGCCTGTGGCCGACGCTGCTTTCCGAGCACGGCATCGGTAACGGCATCGACATTGCTGGCTTTGATTTTGCGGCTCAGGCCAACGGCCAGCCCAAGGACAATCCACTGCCCGCAGGGCTTCGTCGATCATTTTCAGTCCGGGTCAAGAGTCACTGGACCGCGACCGGCCCAACTGGCGAACTTCACGCCAAGTTCTTGCGGTTGCTCACGGACCGACTGGAAGCTCGGCACGACATTTTTCGAGTGCTGCTGGGACCGGCCTACCCCGGGCACCACGATCATTTCCATTTTGATTGTGCGCCGTGGCGGCTAGTCGAGATTTGACCGCGGCGGTCCCAGTCCTACATTACAGCCCCCCATTTGGAGGCTGGTATGCCCTGGCTGTTTGAACCTTTTCCTGTCGCCGCCCTGCCCTTGTCCGATTCTGATTGCCAATTCGCCGTCCAGCGCATTTGGTGCGTCGGTCGCAACTATGCAACCCACACGCGTGAAATGGGCGCCGATCCAGATCGGGATCCACCGTTTTTTTTCGCTAAACCAGCGAGCGCATTGGTTTTTGCCGCCGCAGCGAGTGCAGCTCAGCCAACACAAGTGCCCTATCCGGTGGCCACCGCTGACTTGCATCATGAAGTCGAGATGGTGATCGCCCTTGGGCAAGCCAGTGATCGACATCCGGATAGTGATCCATTGGGTTGGATTGCTGGACTGGCCGTCGGCATTGATCTCACCCGCCGCGATCTTCAAGCCGACCTCAAGACGCGCAGCTTGCCTTGGGAAATGGCCAAAGCCTTTGATCATTCAGCGATTGTTGGCGCTATCGGTCGACCGCCGCTGGCAAAGTTCTTGGCTAGCAAGCCAAAGGTATCGCTACACGTTAATGATCAGCAGCGGCAGGTCGGCGACATTGGCGAAATGATCTGGCCCGTGGCGGACTTGCTGCGGCATTTGGCCGCGCTGGTGCAGTTGCACCCTGGCGATTTGGTGTTCACAGGCACTCCGGCAGGCGTTGGACCGCTGCAACGCGGTGACCGTGTTCATGCCGAAGTAGTCGGTCTGCCGCGGATTTGCTTTGAGATCAATGCTCTGCTTTGACCGCCGCTGAAGGTGACTCCAACTGTCGAATGGCCCGCACCAATGCCAACGCCAGCGGCGCGCCGTGCATATACAACCCCGGCAACCACAGCGGCACTCCAGCGAAATCGGGATGGGTGTAGGTAAACGCACCGGTAGACGACAGCGCCATCTCAAACGCCGTGCCGCCGACGGCAAGCCCGGTCGCGTTGGCCAACTGCGGCCACACGTCACGCCTTCGGACCATACGCCGCACCATTAGAATCGCGTACAGAACAACCAAGGCCAGCGATCGGTCGCGCATGCCTGCCGACAACGCGTACATGGCCACAAACCACAGCACCTGACGAGCAATCTCTGGCGCACTGACTACAGCGGCAACGCGTTGTTCCGCAGGTTGCGCCCACAGCGAAGTGGTTGCGTAGATTAGGCAGCTTGCGCCGGCGAATAGGAGCGCAACCCACCACGCTTGTTGCAGAATTACCGGTTGCGCGTAGTACAACACCCCGCCTTGGATGTGAATTTGGTCGCAAAGAGCGCCGCACAGCCCACCGACAACGACAATTTTGAGCCAAACTCTAGGATTTTTTGAAAGAACGGGCAGCATCATCGGTCACGACAGGTCCAGAATGGAACCGCGCGGATCGTGACTGCTCACGGTGTGCTGCGCAACTGATTGCAAGTCGGAATCGCCGTGAATCTGCAGGTAGTCGCTGCGCATGCCGTGGCACCAAGGTCGTGCTGCGCAGGTGCCGCAGGCGTCGACGTACACGCCCTGCTCAATGGAACTGGTCTCCAGGCGAAATACATGGCCACCCGGATTGACCACGAGCAGCCCCATCCCGGTGGCATCGAACTGCAGGGGCCATGCCCAGGGAGGCAAGGCGCAATGCGGTGTATTTAAAGAACAAAGGCTAGCGCCAAATTCCTTGGCCCGCTGCCACGCGGTCAGCATGATCGGCACCAGTTCACTGAGACGCGGAACCAAGCGGCGCAAGTCGGCATCACCTTGGTCCACCAATGAAAACAACCAGATATTAAAGTGGACCAGCCCTAGCTGTGCGTAGTGTGCCACCAAATCAGGAAGCTCACTCATGTTGCGGGTAGTGGCCAGAAAATCGCCCTCCAAGCGCAGACCGCGTGGCCGTAGCACTTCGATCGCGTCGCCCAACAGCCGATGCGAACCAGGGGTGCGGTTAAGGCCATCGTGGATTTTGGGGTCCAACGACTTGAGCAACAGGTTGACTTCGGTCATCCCCGCGGCAATCGCTTTGTCGGCAAACTGCGGGTAACTGAATAACATCGCGTTGGTTTGGACCTTGATTCGCTGATAGCCCAGTTGTTTCGCGGCTTTAAGCGTCGACACAAAGTCCCTGCGCAACGTCGGTTCGCCACCGGACAGCCACAGGTGACGGGCGCCCAAGCGGCGACCGTATTGGAGCCACCGCAGGACCTCAGCCGGTTGCATCTGGTCACCGGCATCCGCGCTGCAAGAATGGCAGCCTAAACACCTGCAATTACAGGCGAAACCGGGCGACAGTTCCAGCCAGCGAATGGCAGCTTCGGTCAGGTGAGGTTGCGACAAATCGAGAAGGGGCATTCGCGTGTCCGCGGGGGCTGCGTTAGCGTACTCATTTGGCGTCGGGTTGTCGTCACCGAGCAAGGCAAGCGGTTACGCCATGCGCACTTCAGTCGCGTCGGCGTCGGTCTCAGGCCGTGTCACGTCTTCGCCGCGCAGCTCTGCGGGCATGATTTCAGTGCTAACCCATGCCTTTAGCCCTCGACGCACGCGTTGCGCCAAGTTGGTCTGCAGTTCGCTGGAGCTACCGTGAAGTTCAGCTGCGTTATTCAATACTTGGCGCAAAGCAGCAGCCACTGCCTGACCGTCAGGCAGGCGCGCCTCTAAATCGTGAGCGAGCATCGTGCGCAGAATAGGATCGGCTCCCGCAAATTCGGGACTAAATTGAGGCCAGCGGGCGATTTCTGCGCTTTGGATGCGGGCCAAGGTCGCCTCTCGATCGTCTTGCGCAAAGGGCGCGCGACCCAAAATGCACTCGACAGCGACCGACCCCAGCGCAAACAGGTCCGTACGCCCATCCAGCGCCTGGCCGGCGATCTGCTCGGGCGTCGCGTAGGCCCACTTTCCGCGCAGCCCTTGTCCGTGCGTGGTTTGCGCCAATCCAGCGACTCGCGCAATGCCAAAATCGATGAGCCGCGCCTCGCCGTCCTCAGTCACCAAAATGTTGGACGGCGACACATCGCGGTGAACGACGCCCATGAGGTGGGCAGCGTGCAAGCCATCGGCAACTTGCGCCGCCAAATCCAAGGCTTGTCCAACCTCAAGCGGCACAGGTCGGTCCGGATCGCTTCCGGCCAACACCTGCCGCAAACTAAGCCCACCGAGCCATGGCATGACCACAAACGGCACGCCATGGACTTCGCCCGAATCGATGAGCCGAACGACGACGGGATGATCGATGCGCCGCAGGGCCTCGACCTCGCGCAGATACAGCCGCGCCAAGGTCGGATCCTCGGCGATGTGTGGCAACAACCGCTTAAGCGCCAGATCGGGGTCACCCGGCTTACGATTGCGGCGCTGGGCACGATAGACCTCGGCCATGCCGCCAAAACCTGCACGGTGCAACAACAGGTAGTCGCCAAAAATCACTGACGGTGGGGTAAACGCGGGGCTGTGGACAGGGTTCATGCGGCTCCGAGGTCAGTCTTCTTTGCGGCTATGGGCGCCAATCTGTCGCAAGTATCGATACAGCGTGCCTCGATCAATAGACAAACTTTCTGCGGCCTTGCGCTTGTTGCCGCCCATCATCCGCACCCGCCGGGCCACCAATTGGGCGTTGGCGTCATCTAGGGTTACATCGTCCAGACTGCTCTCGCCAAGCGCCCGTCGCTCACCAGAAGGAGGGCCAGATGTGCGCTCGCGAGACAACAGCGGTTCAATATCAGCAAGTTCAAGCACGGTCCCCGTGGCAAACAAGCAGGCCGACTTGAGCAACGCCTCCAGTTGCCTCACGTTGCCCGGCCACGGTGCCTGGCACAAATGAGCCAGAGCAGGACGCGACACTGTCAGCACATCGCCGATACCCGACTGGCGGTTCATCACCACGAAGTGCTCGACAAGATTAGCGATATCGGCCGGCCGACTGCGCAAGCTTGGCATCGATAACTCGACGACCCGCAGGCGATACAGCAAATCCTCGCGAAACTTGCCTTTGTCTACAAGGCCTTGCAGATCGCGATGGGTGGCAGCTACGACTCGGGTGTCCACCTTGCGCGCGATTGATTCACCAATCCTAGTTATTTCGCTGGTTTGCAGAACACGCAACAACTTGACCTGCATTTCCAAAGGCATTTCACCGACTTCATCCAAGAGCAGTGTGCCGCCGTCAGCAGCCTCGAATAGACCGCGCCGCTCAGCAACGGCACCAGTGAAGGCGCCTTTGGTATGGCCAAAAAGCTCTGATTCCAACAAGTTCGACGGCAGCGCACCGCAGTTGACCGCGACAAACGGGCCTTTGCCGCGCTTGCCTGTGAAGTGAATGGCCCGCGCCACGAGTTCCTTGCCGGTCCCCGATTCGCCTTGCACCAACACTGGAAACTCGTGATCGCGAACGCGGTCCATCAGCGAAAATAGCCGGTGCATCTGCGGGCTTTCACCGCGAATCTGCGAATAGTCGCTCCGGCGAGCGATTGCCAATCGCTGGGCCTGCAAATCGGCGCGGGCATCATCGAGTTGGGTCGCCACTTCCGCGAGTTGTTGACGTAATTGCTGGTTCAATTGCTCGACTTGGGTTCGACTAGATTCCAAGTCAACCGCCGTCTGGCGTTGGCGGGCCACCAAGCGTGCAGTCTGGATCGCGATGGCCGCTTGGTCCGCCAGCGCCGCCACCAGCGCGGCGTGCTCAGGGGTAAAAGCGCCTGCAATAAACCGATTATCCACATACACCGCCCCCAGAATTCCCTCGGGCGCGGGCAGCGGCACGCACAGGATCGAGCGCAAACTGCCAGCGTGGACACTGGCTTGTTCTGCAAACCGCGAATCGACCTGGGCATCGGTGGTCAACACCGCGTCGCCGTTAGAAAATACCTGCTCGGCCACGGTATGACTCAGCTTGTGCTGCGGCCGGCGCAGATTTTCACGGTCGAGGTTGCGAGCCACAGCCACGCGCAGGCGTTCGGACCTCAACTCAGCAGAATCACTTGGATCTCCATCGTCAATCAGCAAGAACCCACGCTCAGCGCCGCTCAGCATGATCGTCGCATCCATCACGGCTTCGAGCAGCGGGGCCAATTCGCGTTGTGAACCCAAACGGCGGTTGATCGCCAGCACGGACTGCAAAAGTGTCGAGTGGGCCGCGCTCGATTGCCCGCTGGCAACGGGCCAGTTCGCATCACCAACCACGCGCAAAACCAAGCGAATATCGCGCCACGCGGCAGACTGAGCAAAGCCATGGCGTTGTTCCTGCGGGAGCGACGCAGCTGTGCGAGCGAGCAGAGCCAGAGCATCCACTGCCAGAAGTTTCGCTTCCGTCAGTCGACCAACCAGGACCATTGCGCGCACCCGCAAGGCCACGCAGGCACAGCGATGCAGCAATTTGGTCGGCGGCACCAACTCGAGCGCCAACTGCGCGTCCGCGAGCGCCTTGGCCGCTTGGTCAGCTGTCGGCGCGGCAAACGGATCGGCATCTAAGGCAATGGCAGCTTGCAACGCCAGTGCTCGTCCGTGCAATTCGCGATGGCCTTGGGCCGCGGCTTGCGCCCGGACTTGGGCGGCAAACTGCTCCGCCTCAACAACGTGGCCTTGCAGTAGGCAGATATGGCCACGTTCCAGCAGGATTTCATCGCGTTCTGTCGCAGCACCCGCGCGCTGTAGGGCGGCATCGGCCGCAGCCAGTTGGTCGGCGGCAGCCTGTAAGTCGCCATTGCGACGGGCTATTTCACCTAAGATGCAGCAAACGTTGCCTTCCAAATGAGCGTTGCCGGATTGCTGCCAAAACTGCAGCGCATGACGGAGATCGCGCTGAGCGGCCTCATCAAAGCCTAATATGGACAGCAAGTTGCCACGATTGGTGCGCGCGCGCGCGACCGCTCCGGCATTGTCTTGTTCCGTGGCACCTTTCTCCACTCGCGTGTACCCAGAGAGCGCGGCGCCAAGTTCACCGGCCTCGTGGTCTACCACGGAGACATTCATGGCCATGTTCAGGGCGCGGGCGCGGTCGCCGATCGCCTGCGAAAACGCCTCGGCTTGGGCATACCATGAACGAGCGCCAGCCAAGTCGCCGCGGCGGTGGGCCACCAAGCCCAAGCCAGACAGAACGGCCGCCCTCAATGATCCGCCCGCGATTTTGATTAGCTGGGCAAATTCTTCGCCAGCTTCCGCCACTCGGCCTGCGTAGTACGCGTCCAAGCCGCGCAGGTAGCGAATCCAACACGGGCCGGCGTCGTCACGCGATTGGCCAACAAAAGCCAGTTCGGCCCGCGCGATGGCTACGCCAGCCGCAGTACGGTCACCTTGCCAGGTCGCGGCAAAGGCTAACCATATCAAAATATTGGAGTTATCGGTGTGGAGCAAAAATTCGTCGCAGATGTGGCGACATTGAGGATACCGGCCGGCGCGGAAATGCAGGTCGGCCAACGCTAGAGCAATCGATAGATTGCGCTCAGTGCCGGCGGGCAGTGAATTGGCGACTTCTGTGGCCTCGCCCAGTCGACCCAGGCTACTGAGCGCTCCAAGCCAAGCCGCGTACACGGGTGCCGCACCAGCAACCGCCGCCAGACCAACCTCCGAGGGTGCGATCAATTGCCGATTGCGGCCACAAAGGGCGACGATGGCGGCCGCATCAGCGTGCGGCACGCAGGCGGCGATTGCTCTTGCCAATTCGGTAATTGTCGAATAGCTGGACTCGTACAAGTCAGAACTGGGCACATGTGCCGGTTCGCTGAGCTTGCCAGAGGCCGCCAATGCGGCCAGTTCGATCGCGGCGGTTGCACTGGAACCCACCAATTGCGCCTGATCGCCAGCTACGACGACAGCACCCGTTAGCAGCAATTCAGCGGCGACCAGCCCAGCCTGGGAGCGACAAGCCCCGATTTTCGCCACCAAAGCTGCGACAACGGCGCCGTCCCAACGCAAGCCGGCGGTCGCGGCGCCTAACCACTGCGCCAACTCTGGTTCAGCCAAGGTCGGCAAGGCCATCGCCTGCGATCCCGGTGCCCAATCCGAGCGACCGCAGGCCACCATTTGCCACATGCTCGTCGGCAGCCACTGCGCGCCCCATTGAACGATTGCGCGCCGCAGAGAGGTAGGTAGGCGGTCGGCGTCGTCAACGAGCACCAGACCATGGGCGGCCCACTGGGCAAGCTGATCGGCTAACCAGCTTGCGGCTGCCACAGCCCGATCGACCTCCGCGTCGCCTAAGAACGTCGGCGACGAGTCTGCTGGCGGCTGCCATTGGGCAACTTGGCCGCCCCACCGCAACTGAGCACCATCGCCTGTCGGTTGCAGCCACGCCGAGGCCCTGCCCTGCACACTGGCCTGCGCCTGCAGCGTGCGCAAGGCCGCCGACTTGCCGCCCCCGTCGGTAGCAGTCCAGATCTGTTTGGCAATTAGGGCGCTGGCACCGGCCATCGCCAATGGCTCACCGCGCCACAGGGTTGGCCGCTGGGTCACCGCGACCAAGTCATTGGCCAGCCGCTGAGCCATTTCGGGATGAGGCCGCCCCGTCGATCGATGCAAGCGAGAAAGCGCGGCCAAAGCCGATTGCGGTCGATGTTCGCGACGGGCAGACAGCATGTCACCGAGAAGCGCAATCAACTCAGGCGGCGCAGCTGGGGCCAACTCTGGCCACACGGGCTTTGCGCCGATGGTGGGCAGGGTTGCCGGATAGTCTGGCCAAGGCGGGGTGCCCGTCCAAGCTTGCCAAGCAGAATTTGCCAATGAAAACAAGTCATCACGCGGGTCGGCATTTTCGCCGCGCAGCCGTTCTGGGGCGCTGGTGGCGATTAGGCCTGGACCTTCTATTGCCGCGCCGACACGATCGGCCAAGCCCAAATCGAGCAGTGCAATGGTGGCCAAGTCGCCGGCGTCAAGGTCGGCAGCCAAAAGGTTGCCGCCATGCAGGTCGCCGTGGACCCAACCCGCACCGTGAAGACTAGACAACGTCAAAAGGGCCTGATCCAGAAACGTCACGACCGCTGCCGCATCGGCTCCTGCCAAGGCTAGGTGTAGCGACTGGCCCGCCACGCGCTGCATGATCAGCGCTGAGAGTTGCTGTGGACCGTGAACGACTGGCCAAATTGCGCGCGGCAATTGTGCCACTGGAAGCGTCAAAAGCGCGTTCCATTCTCGCCACAATGCTGCAGCCGTTGCGGCCCGGGCGACCTTGATCACGACTCCAAAACGGCTGTCGTCGGCATCACTGGTGCTCGCACGGTGGTCTGAAACGGCCAATGCAGTAGCCAGCCAAACCTCACCGCCGCCACCGCTTGCTAACCGCGACTGGACTTGCCAACCGGCGAAACTGGCGCCGGGCTGGAGTTGGACGAGTAGCGGAGAACTGTCAGTTGTCATTGCTGCCTGCTACTGCCAATCGCCCCATTCTCCAGCGGTTGACCGGTTCGGTCGAGGCTATTGTCGATATTTTCCACAGCTTGGCGAAAACTTCAACAGCGTGGTCTTCGCAAAGTGGGCATTAGCGACCAGCAGCTGTTGAGGCTAACATTTATACTGAGTTAGAGGCGGTTGCCAGTCTCCGACGGCGCGCAGATTCGCCGGTTCCAAGGACTACCCGGTCGCTTGGGCCTGTGCCCATTTCAGAATGCGGTCAAAAGCGATATGGGCAGCCAGTACCTTGAATCGATGGCGGTCAAGCCCTTGCAATTGACGGGTTTCGCTGTGGACGCCGTGGCGATCGGCGATGGCGAGGCACAAGGTTCCCACCGGCTTGAGCGGCGTGCCTCCCGCCGGTCCAGCCACTCCAGAAGTCGCCACCGCAACTCCGGCATGACCCCGCCGCAGCGCACCCTGGGCCATCGCCGCCACACATGGCTCGCTCACCGCACCGTGGTCGCTGAGCACACCCCGTGGCACATCCAGAACTTCAGCTTTGACCTCATTGGCATACGCCACAGCGCCGAACTGAAAGGTCCGGCTTGCACCCGGCACCTCGGTCAGCAAGTGGGCAATTAGACCTCCAGTACACGATTCGGCCACCGCCAGTTTGACATCGAGCCGCTGCAGAGCCCGCAACACGGCGGCCGCGTGCGAGTCTCCATCGCCTTGCCCATAGACAAACGGCCCCAGTTTGTCGCGAAACGCCTGCAGAAACATAGAGAACGCGGCCGGGTCGCCGCCGCTTGCCAGCTTCAGCCGAATTTCTGGCCACGTCGGCAGCGAACGCATGCGGATTGCGGCGTAATGAGGCAATGTCGCTAACATTCCTTGCATTTCGCTCTCAGGTAGCCCAAATAATCGGTATGTCAGTTCTGTTTGCGGATCGGCGACAAATCCCATACTGCGCAGAACATCTGGCAAGTGATCGCCAAGCATTGCCGCAAATTCGCGCGGCACCCCTGGCAGGGCAAGCACTGAAAAATCACGGACATGCACCAAGAAGCCTGGCGCCGAGCCGTGGGAATTCTCCAGCAGGGTCGCCCCGAGTGGCAGCCACGACTGTCGCGCATTGATCTCGTGCATTGTGCGGCCAAGCGAAGCAAATCGTTCCTGAATTTTGGCAAGCGCCGTTTCCGACTGCACCAACAGCAGGCTCAAGGCGTCGGCGATTGCCTGCCGCGTAAAGTCGTCGTCAGTCGGGCCGAGGCCTCCGCTGATCACCAAAAGGCAGCGGGGCAATCGCCGAAAATCGTCGATCGCGGTGGCAATCTGCTGGCGATCGTCGCCAATTACCCGCATCTGGCTCAGGACTAGGCCTTGGGCTACGAGTCGTTCCGCCAACACGGCGCCGTTGCCTTCGCGCGATTCACCGCGGAGCAATTCGTCGCCGATGGCCATAAAAGCGATGGGCATGGACAGGCCAATCCGGCCGCGTATTGCAGCCAAGCCGTTGATGGTGCCGTGTTGTTACGCGTTTGGCGAACCTCAAGCCGTTCTGGGTCGCCAGTTGGCCCATCACTCCGGGGCTTGGCACCTGCAGCCAGAATCGCAATAGTGTGCATGGCCGGCGGCGCGACCGCTGCACCACCGCCGAATGAGGACCGCCGTGCAACTGCGCCGCAACTGCCATATATTGCTTGCACTTCCTTGCATTTACGCCTGTGGCACTGACCCAATTGCCGCGCCCATGCCCTTGATTGCCGCGGACGCCCACCTGACCTGGAAACAAACGCGCGCCTGCCGGATTAGTCACGAACATTGGCTTCATGGCGTGCGGGTGGTCGTTAATGACGCGGCCTGGCAGCCTTACGTGTCGTGGTTACCCTATGAAAAGGGCAACCAACCGTTTCCGGTCGGTGCGATGGTGGTCAAGCCAGAGTATAACGACGACAAGTGTTTAGAGTTAATAGGTTATACCGTGATGCGCAAGGAGTCCGCCGGTTATTGGCCCCAAGGCAATGACTGGCAATGGTTCGAGTTGGACCCCAAAGGTGTGGTTGTCAAACAAGGCAAGCTGGGCAAGGAGTGTGTCACCTGCCATGTCCAACATTGCGCGCCGCCTAATGGTTTTGACCTGACATGCACGCCTGACTAAGCGTTGCACCGTTACAATCACGAACTCAAGCTCCAGCAGACGGGCGCCTCAAGTGCAGTTTTTCATTCGCCGGTCGATTCTGATCGGTCGGCAGTTTCTGGTGTTCCGGCCGACAAAGTGCAGGCGACTCCCACAACTAACCAACAACTAACTCTGCGCCTTGCCCACCGGCGCAATTTGTGTCAAAAAGGCCCACCTACGTGCGATGCCCGTCCGTCTGAAGCTCAACCCACTTACAGCTGCGCGCCTCCCGCTGAGCGACTGCACTGGTACCATGTCTGATTCCGGCGAGCGAATTTGCCCCCAATGCGGTGTCGCGACCAAGGAAGCGCTGTGCCCGGAGCACCATTGCCCAACGATCATCAAGACAACGAGTACGCTTGAAGTTCTCAAGCCTGGGCTGGTCATCGGTGGTCGCTACAAGATCGATCGCCAAATTGGCCGTGGTGGTTTTGGCGCCGTGTTCCTTTCCTCGCATATAGCGACTCGCCAAGAAGTCGTGGTCAAGGTTCTTAAGCCCGATTTGGGCGAGGATGACACACACGTCAAGCGCTTTTTCAACGAGGCGCGCGCTTCGTCGTTGCTCAGTCATCCGCATACGGTACGGATTTTTGACTTTGGTCAGACTGATACTGGCTTGCTATTCATCGCAATGGAGTATCTGTCGGGGCGCGAACTAGCCCAAGCGCTTAAAGCCGCGCCCGAAAGCAAGATTTCCGCCGCGCGCGCCGCTCGGATCGGCATTGCGGTACTTAAATCGCTGTCTGAAGCCCACTCTGCCGGTTTGGTTCACCGCGATCTGAAGCCGGATAATATTTTCTTGTGCAAAGTTCACGGTGAAGAGGAGTTCGTCAAGGTCATCGATTTTGGCATCGCCAAGCCGACGGACCAAAGCGCGGACGCCGGGCTGACCAAGACCGGTTTTACGGTGGGTACCCCCAAATACATGAGTCCAGAGCAGGTGTTGAACCGCCCGCTTGACGGCCGCTCCGACTTGTATGCCCTCGGGGTGATTCTATACCAGTGCGTCGCCGGCGAAGTGCCTCTGGCCGGGGCGTCACCGATGGAGACCCTGGTCGCGCACATGCAGACCGAGCCCGTGCACCTCAAGGAAAAGGTGCCAGGCTTGCCGCGGGCGTTTACCGATTTGGTCATGCAAGCGTTGCGCAAGGCCCCGTTTGAGCGCTTTCGTGACGCTGATGAGATGCGCGAAGCTCTGGAGGCGACGCTGCCGGAGCTGGATCAGGCGGCGCCGCGCGCGATCGAGCGCCACACCAATCGACCGTCCGCCAAGATGCCGCAAGCGTCAACTGACACTACGGAAAGCCACGGCGAAGTGATCAAGCTCGGTAGCGGTGCCCCGGCTACGCGACCACAGGCCAAGCCGCTTGCTCCGCCGACGGGTACTCAGCAAGCGCGACCGCCGACTGGTCAGACCCCGCAGGCTGCCAGTTCGACCACGGCCACTGCGTCAACAGGGCAATCACCCCAGACTGGGCATTCCACTCTGACCTCCGCCGAGGCTGGAGCCGCAACGGAAGTGCTGGAACACGCTACGATGCGCGACCCGTACCTTCCGCAGACGATGACGCTGCCTACGCAAACAGCCCCGCAACTCAAGATCACTGCCCCTAAGGTTGAGGATACCGATCAGGCACCGGCGCCTGTACCGTCCAAGCCACTGCCGTGGCCGGCGATCGGCATTGGCGTGACCGTGCTCGCTTTTGCCGTGTTGTCGGCGACGATTTGGTTGGCTGTGCGCGATCAACCCAGCACGCACTTGGCTTCGGCGCCAGCCAGGACCCTACCACCCTCGCTCGCCCCGCCGTCGCCGACACCAGTACCGCCAACTGGGGCGCTAGCACCCATCCCGACCGGTGCATTGCGAACTGCGGAGCCGGTTCAGCCGCCGCCGATCCGTGCTGATCGGTCGCCAGTCGAACTGGGCCAAGTCGGTGCCGGAGCGGTCCTGCCTTCAACCGACCGAATGAAACACGGTGAAGCTGCGGCTCTGCCGCCGGTCGCCCTAGGTCTCGTGTTGCCGACGGCTGTTTCAGCTGTTTCGGCGCCAAGACAGGAGCAAATCGCTGCGCCCGAAGCGGGAAGAGCCGCCGTGGCCACCAAGGCCAAGATCAATCGCGCCGACTCCAGTCCCAAGAGTGCCAAGCCGGCGGCCAAGAAGGGCACCGCCAGCGGGGATGAGGCATTGTGACGCGACAACCCTGCAAGTCTAGGCTGCGAGTCCTGCTCGCTTTCGGCCTGACCGGTTTGCTGGTTTCGGTGTCAGCAGTAGTTTGTCCTGCAGTCTTGGCCGCACCTGCGACTAAAGCTGATATGGGCAAGCCACTTAGCGACGAAGCTGCAGCATTGTTTAAAGACGGTAACTTTCTGCAGGCTGCGGAACTCTTTGAACGCGCGTTTGCGCTGAACCCCGAAAAAGTGGTGCGATTGCGCAATGCTGGGCGCGCCTATGAAGAAGCCGGACGCTTGGAGTACGCCCGCTTGCTCTTTGAACGCTACCTGCATCAGGCACCCGAAGGCCCTGAAAAGCTGGAAGTCCAGCAACGGCTGGAACGCATTGAAGAACAGTTGGCGGCAAAAAAGAAGGCAGCAGACCTAGCTGAGCTCAAATCCGGCGGGACGCCAGCCGCAAGCCCAGCGGTCACACCTGCCGCACCCGGCGCAGGTGCGCCAGTCGCCGGTGGCATTGTGATTGCCCAACGCGAGACCAACTGGACAGCTTGGGGCGTTGCCGGCTTAGGCATCGGACTAATCGGCGGCAGTGCCGTCTGGCACCTACAAGTCGCGGACGCTGAAACCAAGAAAAACGGCGATTATGCCAAGGGAATTTACTTTGGGTACGCCGGCGGCGCGGCCAAGCTGGATAGCGATCGCGCAGCCATTCGGCTCAATCGCATTTTGGCGTACTCGACGTTGGGTGTTGGCATAGTTGCGACTGGTGTCGGCGTTTACTGGGCCTTGCGCGCCGAAGGCACAGCGCAGATCGCCGTCCTGCCACTGCCAGATGCCAGCGGGGTTGTCGTCAGCGGCCGGTTTTGAGCTAACGAATTGTCCCACAATGAGGCTTTCTGAGACTGGCTCCGTTTGTTCGCTTTGTTGGTCGCTAAGTTCGCGCCCTGTAAGCCCGACTCGCCGCTCCCGTGTTGCGCAGGCCCATCGAGTGTTGTACCGCTGTGCACAGTAACCGAAGTCTGAGATCAACTTTCGTCCGTCGCCGCGAGTCGGCTGCCCTGAGCCGCGAGCTTGACGACCCACGAAACAAGCATGAGATTGCCCAAGTCCGGTTGATGCCGGACTTGGGCGATCAGGTATAGCCGCCAACCGCCCTACCGCGGCGCACTTCGCCAATTCTGGTTGCTATGCAGTCTATGGATTCACCGCAACCTGAACCTCGTGACCGCACAATTGCGGTGTGGTTCTACGCGCTTGCTGCGACCAGTTGGGTGCAGATCGCCTTTGGGGCGCTGGTTCGCGCCAAGAAAGCCGGCCTTGCCTGTCCCGATTGGCCGTTGTGCCATGGAGCGCTGGTGCCCAGCCTCAAGTTGACCGGCGTCGTCTACGAGTATGGGCACCGCTTATTCGCTTTGGTCGTCAGTGCGTTGTTTGTTGGTTGTGCGATTCGCGTCTACCGAGACCAGGAATTGCGCCAGCGCCTGCGCAAACGGGTAATTGCGCTGGGGAGCTTATTGGCGCTTCAGATCGTAGTCGGCGGATTGACGGTGTTGATCGTCCATCGCGGCGATGGCGATCCGCGCCCGGCGGGGTGGACGGTGGTCATCCATCTGGTTTTAGGCAATCTTTTCGCAGCTATCGCGTTGGTGACTGGCCTAACGGCCCGCGCCCCAGCGAGTCCCGCAGCTGGCAACGCGCGGACACCGGCGTTGCTGTGGTTGTGGACAATAAGCTTGGTGCTCCAGTTCCTGCTCGGTGGCGCTATCGCGGGCACCATCGCCGGGCTGGTCTGTACTGAGTTTCCCACTTGTTACGGGGGCTTGTGGTTTCCAAGCTTTCAAGGCGCCGTTGGCTGGCAAATTTTGCACCGGCTCAACGCCTACTTACTGGTAGCAACGGCGATTGGCGCTACTGTTGCTTGGAAGGGCCAGCCGCAGCTGCGTCGGATTGCGATGATGCTGTTAGTGCTGGTTCTGGCCCAGGCCGCGGTGGGCGCGATCAACATTTTCTCGTTCTTGCACACTGCTGTAACTACTGCCCATTCACTGCTTGCGGCTTTACTCTTCTCGACCACAGCGGCCGCGTGGCATTGGGCCCGTCAGGGCAGCCCGCCCTAAAAAACACCATCGCAACTCAAAATTTGCTTCGTTTTTTGAGCGCAGCATCGCGTTAGTCGAGCGAACTCGCCGGTCATCAACCAAACGCAACTGGCGAAATCGCTTGTTTTTCAGCTTGACCAGATCTAGAAAACAGCTTTGGCTTCGGCGCAGCACTTGGCCTCAACGCAGGCCAGTTCGCCTTTGCCGCTGCAGCCGTTCTTTTGCTCGCATTCATCGAGCTTCTTGGCCGCAGCAAGGCAGCCAGCGTTGACATTGCACTTCGCGAAACACCCTGAACTGCAAGTGTAAACATTCTTGACGCACTTTTCTGAGCACGCCGAATCAGCGCCACAGCCCATGACGCAAGACTGGGCTGCGAACCCGCATTCGCCGTAACATTTCTGGATACACTCGAGATGGGGGCAGCAATTGCGGGTCTTGTTGGCGCCGTTGTCGCAAAAGTTGCCGTCGCAGGTGCCACCGCCGCCGGTTGAGGTCTCGGTGCTGCCTGCGTCGGCCTTGGGCTGCTCGACCGCCTTGCACATGAGCTGGCCGGCGCCACCAAAGTACACCAGATTGAACGAGCCGTTGAAAGTGATGGTTTTTGGACCCGACAACACCGCGTCGCCGTTCATTTCCACCCCGTTGAGCTTGCCAACCACGGCCTCGCCGGACTTGGCCGGGCAAGTCGAAATATCGATGGTGCCCTTGCCTGTCGAGGTGTAGGTGCCGCCGCCAGTGGCGCTGGTTACGAAGTAGGTGATGGATACCGCGTCACCGGGCTTGCCGACGGGGATGCCAGTGCCGGGAATGCCGACCTTTTCGGTGTCGACAATGATCGACATGATCTCGGCGCTGCCGTCAGCGTTTGCCTCTGACACATACAAATTCAGGATTTTTCCGGCGTTGACCGCACCGTTCTGGTTCTGCTTTGCCGTTGCGTCTTCGGACTTGGCCGCTTTGTCGACTTTGACTTCGGACTTTTGACCACCTTCACCAGTTCCCGAAATGGCCGCGGTATTCTTGGTGTTGTCACCGCTGCCTGATCCCGACGTGGTGTCGGTGACGGTGCCGGACGCAGTATCGCTACCGGTGCCTGTGCCAGTGCCCGAACTGCTGCCACCACCGCCGCCACTACTGGCGACACAACCTGCGGCTGCCAACGAAAACAATGTAATCGCCAAAATGGTCGTCTTGCGCATGAACCTGCTCCTCTCAATAGTATCAATAAGTTTGGGCCAACAACCTGCTGAGTACCGCCCAAAGGCTAACTGAATCTCGCCATCCAGCGACGATTCACGGCGCGAAATTATGAGGGCGACGGCTTGATTACGCAAGCCAAAAAGCCCAAATTCGCGACCATGGCGTACCGCGTATCGCGCATTTTCATCCTGTTTTGCTTCGTTTGCCTCACTGGGTGCGGCGTCACAGAGCAACTCGCGGCAACGACGCCTGGTAGCAGCGACAGCCATGCCGAGGTAAAAGCGGCGGCCACACTTCCGTGCAACGGCTTGGTAAGTAACTGTTTTCGCCCATTGAATCACATCGCGTTTCCCACCGCCCACAATGCGATGTCGAGCAAGGCCGACAAATGGGGCTTGCCGAATCAACCCAATGGCCTGCGTGCCCAACTTGATGCTGGGATCACTGCAATGATGGTCGATGTGCACCCCAACGACGGTTCGACCGACCAAGCTTCGCTCGGCAAGCCCATGCTTTGTCACGGCTATTGCGTGCTTGGCCAGCGCGATTTGCAGGACGCCTTCGCGGATGTTCGCGACTGGCTGCAGACCCATCCGAGAACTGCGATCGTGTTGGTTGTCGAGGACTATGTAGCCGAGACGGCGATTGACGTGGCGCTGACGGCGGCGCAATTGCGACCGCTGTGCATCGAACACGCGACTGGCGCTCCGTGGCCTACCCTCTTGGCCCTGATCGACAGCGACAAGAGGGTGCTGATCATGTTGGAATCGGGCAAGGGCTCGCTGCCTTGGAATCACGCGTACCAGACCGTCGCTTTTGATACGCCCTATAGTGCTGAAACACCAGAGGAATTCTCCTGCGACGTCTTGCGCGGCCAGGCCGGCAACGACTTCTTTGTGGTCAATCACTTCTTGACCAAGGGCCTTAGTAGTCACGAGGACTTGGCCAAAGTCGCCAATCACAATCCGCTGTTGCTAGATCGCGTGCGCAAGTGCGCAACGAAGCACAACCAGCGGGTCAATTTAATCGCGGTGAACTGGCACACCGAGGGTGACGTGTTGGCCGTCGCGCAATTGCTCAATGGAGAACCATGACATCTATCAAAACATTGCTTTTTTGGGCTGCCACTTGGTCGACCTTGGCCACTTTTGGGTGCAAAAAGGCTGAGGCCCCAGCCCAAGCCCGCCCTGCCCCAACCGCTGCTCCACAGCCAACTGAGACCGCTTCAACCGCTGTTGCGCCGACTCTGGCTGGCGCAGCAACCGCTAGTGCGGCCCCAGCTCCGGCAACAGCCACCTCGCAGCCTGAACCGGCGACTCCGACCGCTCCAACGGCCACGGTGGCGATGTTCTTGGATGCTGGAACCGGCAACGCAGCGGATCTGCCTGTCGTGAACAAGCCGGTCAAGATCACCATTACTCCTATCGACGAAAAGGGTCAGCCCATTCGTGAGCGCGATAAAGTATTGGGCGCGGAATTAGCCTTGATTGCTGTGCGTTATGATTTGAGCTGGCGAGTGATTCAGCGCGCTGAAAAGCTCAGCGACGCCGAGCGCCACACCCATGTGTTCAGGCTGACCTTCACCAAAGCCGGCCACCACCTGTTGTATTTCTTGTTTCAACCCAAAGGCAAACCGGTCGCGACCATCCCCATCGACATTTCGGTGCGGGGTCAGGCGGAAGCCGGGGTCGAATGGCCGGAACTGGAGACCGAGTTTAGCGAAGGCGGATTGCGCGTCGGTCTCAAGCTGTCATCCGAGGCGATCAAGGCGTGCGATACGGTGCGGGTGGCGACGGTGTGGACGCGCAAAGGCGAACCACTGGCGCTTGCTGGCAGTGAGGGCACGCCCAAAGTGTTCTACTTGGCTTTGGCAGAATCGTTGGGTACACCGTCAATTGGCGTACCGATCACAGTGTCGGCAAACCTAGGCGGCGACGTCGACACTGATTCAGCGCTGCATTTTACCGGCGGCGGTCACTACAAAGTCCTTGCGATCGCCGACATCGGTGCGGCCGCCGCCCCGCAGATTACGACCGCTTGGTTTTCGCTGACCGCAAAGGGGCGACCACCGGCGCAGGGCTGCCCTTAAACCCAACATCTACGACCAGTTCATGGCGCTTGCCATCGCCCGCCATCACCGCTGGCTGCGCGATCGCGACCGGATCGCCGCGCCACGCTTGCTTGAGCCAACTCGGCGCCCTCGATTCAGTGGACATCGCAACAACGCGACCCTCTTGGGTACACACATAGCGGCGCAGCAGCCCGCGATCGCGCATCACCCCGCCGATCACGCGATGCTTGGCCTTACTGTCGCCATGGCCGATCACCAAATAGCTGAACTTGAGAGTCGCTCGGCGATGACCGATGGCCGCGTCAATCGCTTCAACGTGGGCTGGACGCCGCCACGGTTGCTCGGAGAAACACCAGTCGCGCTGATTATTGGCCAACGGGCACTGCACGGCCCCGCAGCACGGCGCGACCACTCGAAAAGCCAAAGGCTCAGTCGCCTGGGCTAGATGCTCGCGCACCCTAATCAGCGTATGCGAACCCCAGCGGGTCGCGGGCTCCACCAGCACAGCAACACCGTTTTCCGCCAAATGGTTCTGCAGCAAGCGCTGGACGAAATCGGCTGCGCTGGCCTTGGTGTGGCCGCCCATTTGCCATTCGTTCAGCACATTCGCCAGTAAGATCATGTCGTAGTGACCGACAACCGCGTCGCGCCAAAAGTTGCCTTCGCGAAAATTGCCGGACTTCAGTTGGACCTTGGCCAGCGGCGACACCGCGCGCAAAACCGCAAAACCGTCCTCCATTGTGCGCCGCGATCCGTCGACCGCGGTCACATCTACCAGCGCCGCTGGCCCCAGCCGCTCAACCACACCCAGCGTCGCTACCAGCGGGCCCGCACCAACGTCCAAAATGCGCAGGGGCCGGTCGCCGACTGCTGGCCACTTACCTGCAAAATCAAGCGCTTGCTGAACGCAGGCCGCGCCAATGCTGCCAAAATACAGCAAGTACGCACACCGCGTCGCTGGTCGACTGAGGTACGCCGGCGGCAACTCTTCGCGATCACTAGTAAAAAACTCCGACAGCTGCGACACATCGTCGGCAACCCGCTTGGCCAGCAACGGCAACGACAGCCGTGCTGCGCCGGGGATTTGGGCCGCCACATGGGCGACAATCGCTGTGGACAACGCTGATTGCGGCGGGATCACGGGATCCTGCCGGGGTCGCCGCTGGCCGGTGCGCGGATTAGTATTCATGAATTCCGCTAATTGACGCCAAAAATGCCAACGCCGCACCGCCGATCACAACAGCGCAACGGGGCGCATTGTGGGGCAACGGCGCGGCGATTGCACCACCCGAGTTGCGGGAGACACAATGGCACAGGCACAAGTCGGCTACTTTTTGGGCTTGCCGCCCTTTTTGGGCTCGTCTTTCTTGGGCTCGTCTTTCTTGGGCTCGTCTTTCTTGGGCTCGTCTTTCTTGGGCTCGTCTTTCTTGGGCTCGTCTTTCTTGGGCTCGTCTTTCTTGCCCTCGTCTTTCTTGCCCTCTTCCTTCTTCGGTTCGGCCTTCTTATCGTCTTTCTTGCCTTCGTCAGGCTGGGGCTCGTCTTTTTTGCCGCAACCGCCTTTGCCGCCGCAACCGCCCTTTCCGCCACAACCAGCCTTACCGGACGCGGCAACTGAGCCGCCTTCGCCCTCGCAATCTTGGGCCATAGCGCTGCCGGCGCCTACCGTTAAGCCCAGGGCCGCGACGCCCAGAGTTTTCGCAAAATCAAACATTTTCATAATTCTTCCTTCAGTGGCACCGCAATTTGCGCGGACCACTAGCCCTTCCAGTGCGCAGGCGCCGACTTCTGGTCAGCAACGGTCGTCTGCAAGTTTGCCGTACGCCCCATGCGAACGGTCAGCTTGCCCTGCGGCGCAGTAGCTTAGCCAAGGCCCACGGGCCGTCAATCAATTCTGGGCTGGACAAATGTTCAGCACGACCTATTCTACCGACCTTGCAGCCGAGGAGATTTCGATGCCCCCGACCAAGCCAGCACCCTTGGCACCTGTTTCGCACCCCGGTCACCGCGACGCAACCATCGATTCACCCCGCGAGACGCACCGCGACGGGCAACGTGACGGGCAACGTGACGGGCAACGTGACGGGCAACGCGACGGGCAACGCGACGCCCTGCGGCCCAGCCTCAATTTTGGCTCGTTTCGCGATCGCATTGTGGCGACACGTGAAATCCCTGCGCGAACTGCTTGTTACGCACCCTTTCCGCCTCAGATGTCGGCGGCGCTGCAGCAAGTCCTGCGGTACCGCGGGATTGAACAATTGTACAGCCACCAAGCCGAAGCGTTTGCAGCCGCGACCACCGGCGAAAATGTGGTCGTTACAACCGGGACAGCTTCGGGAAAATCGCTCACTTATCTACTGCCAGTTGTGCAGTCAGTGCTCGACGATCCAGCGGCTCGGTCGATTTTGCTGTTTCCAACCAAGGCGTTGACTCAAGACCAGTTGCGGGCCGTGTTGGAGATGATTAGGCAATTGGATGGCAACCCGGTACAGGCGGGCGTGTACGACGGCGACACCCCGCCCGCAGAACGTGCCCGAGTCCGCGACCATGCCAATTTGGTGCTGACCAATCCCGACATGCTCAACGCGGCCTTGCTTCCGAACCACGGTCGGCAGGGATTTTCACATATTTTCCGCAATATCCGTTACATCGTCGTCGATGAACTGCACAGCTATCGTGGGGCTTTTGGGGCTCATTTTGCCAATGTCATGCGCCGACTGGTGCGTATTTGTCGACATTACGGCTCGACCCCAACATTTCTGTGCAGTTCCGCTACGATCGCCAACGCTCGCGAACATGCGGAGGCACTGTGTCTGCACGGCGCCGCCGGGCCTACCAGCGCAAGTCCAAGTGGCTCCGGACTTAAACCAGCGCCCAATACTTCACCGCGCGAGCACTTTCGCTTGATTGATCAAGATGGTTCACCGTCATCTGGCAAGGTGATCCATTTTTGGCAGCCCAAAGTCAATCGCAACTTTCAGCCCAAACCCGTAACCAGCGAAATGGCAATGTTGTTGCCGCTATTGATTGACGCCCGGCACCGATCGATCGCTTTTTGCCGGTCGCGCAAAGAAACGGAGATTGTGCTCAAGCAAGCCCGCGACGTGCTGTCCAATACCGCCGGCCATGACGAGGCGTACTTGTTGGCGGGCTACCGCGGCGGCTACACGCCCGAAGAGCGGCGCAAGGTCGAGCGCGACTTAGCCGAGGGTCGGCTCCTTGGAGTGGTCTCGACCAATGCACTGGAGCTCGGCGTGGATATTGGCGCGCTGGAAGTGGTCGTGCAGGCTGGCTTCCCCGGAACGCGCGCGAGTTTTTGGCAGCAAATGGGCCGTGCTGGGCGCAGACAAGAAAAAGCCCATGGAATCTTGATATTGGCAGTGGCACCCATCGACCAACACATCGCTCGCGACCCAGACTGGCTGATCAACCAACCGACTGAACACGCGGTCGTTGATCGCGATAATTTGGCCATTCAACTTGCCCATGTGCGCGCTGCCGCTGCTGAATTGCCGCTGGGTTTGGATGACGCCGTGCTGTTTCCAGATCTGGGCGAAATCGTGCCCATCTTGCGCAAGGCCGGCGAGGTCAGGCAGGTGGCAGACGCTTGGCATTGGTCCGGCAACGCTTTCCCTGCTGGCGATTTTAGTCTGCGTAACGTGGACCGTGACCGCTTCAAGTTGGTCAATCGGATAACCGGTCGCACGATTACTGAAATGGACCGCCATCAGGTCTACCGCGAAGCCCACACCCGCGCGGTGTACTTGCATGACGGTGTGCAATACCAAGTCGAGGCGCTCGATTTGGTGGCCCACGTCGCGACTGTGGTCGAAGTCAACCAGAACTTTTACACGATGCCCGATGATCGCAGCCAGATCGAGGTGCTTTTGACGCAGGAGTGGCGTGAACTTGGGAGAACTTCAGTCTATTTTGGCGACGTGCGTATCGATGAAGCGGTCGTCGGCTTCAAGATGTTGGAGTTCGATTCGCATCAGAATTTAGGCTACGAGGCGCTGCATGAACCGCTGCGCATGCGCCTGGAAACTGAGGGTATTTGGATTCAAATCCCTGAAAATGTTCTAGAGGTGCTGGGTCGCGAGCAGACCGACGCTTTATCCGGCTTGGTCCATGCCTTGGCGGCCTCCATGCGGATCCGCACTATGGCCGAGCCCAGCGACTTGAGGGGCACGAGCTTTCACTACGTCGACGACCGCAGCGGGCTGACGCAAACAGCGGTGATTTGCCACGACTCACATCCCGGTGGCCTTGGCTACTCGTCGAAGGGCTACGATTTTGTCGACGAAATCGCAGGTGCCGCCCTAAAACTGGTAGAGGGCTGCGCGTGTAAATCCGGTTGTCCCGCATGCATTGGCAGTTGGACTCAGATCCGGCCATTGGTGCTTTGGGGGCTGCGAAACTTTTGGGCAGAAACTGAGTTACCGGATGAATTGCGAGACGTTGCTGCGAAGCTGCCCAATCGGCCGCTACTGGTCGCCAAAGTGCCGTGGGCCGAGTTAGCCGAGCAATGGGACATCGTTGTAGAGCGCATGCGCAAATACCGCACCTATGGGGCCGAAGTGCTAGCGGCAGCACAATCGGTGGAGTTCCGCGGCCATCGGCTAATCGTGACTGTGCATAGCTTAGGCCTAGCCGATTGGATTGAGCGCGAAGAAACCCGAGCAAAATTGCAGGACGCGATCGAGCGTTTTGTACTGGTACCCGCAGAATTCGCCATTGAATTGGCCATTAGTGACGCAGATCGCGAACGGGCAGTCCGGCGCCAGATCAAGCTGCAGCGCCGCCACGATGACTTGACCGCCGACCCAGCCCGCTCGGAGCGACTCGCCAACGCACAATTGGCAAGCGGCTATGTGCTTGGCAGGGACGATGGCACAGTGAATTAGGAACTGTCCCAGAATAAGTCATTGTGGGACTGGTTCCGTTTGCTTGCTTTGTTGGTCGCTAAGCTCGCGTCCTGAAAGGGTGACTCGCCCCTCCTGTGTTGCCCAAATCGATCGAGTTGTTTGAGGACAGTTCATTAGGAACAAAGCCAGAATACGGCACTCCGGGGACGGTTCCGAATGCTTGCTTGCTAGGAGCGTGTCGGAGTATTCCGACTCGCTCTTAGCGCCGTGTGGCTAGACGGCGGCAACTGTCCGAAACTGCGCGGATTCACTCCGGGCAGTTCTTGGACAGTTGAGAGTATCTGAGAAGCTAGGAGACTGTCGGATCGTAATAGATTCATTGTGTATAACCGGATAGACATTTTATAAACGATTGATTTCCGACAGGCTCCTGGCCGCTAAGCTCACGTTTTGATAGGTCGAGTCGCCGTTCCCCAGTTCCGCAAGTCGATCGCGTGTTGCGCGAGCAGGTCGAGTTGTCTCGGACAGATCCTTAGTTGTAGAAGGCCGCGGATGCTCAAGCAATTGCGCAAGGAGATCTTGGCTGCACGAGACGGCAAAATCACCGAAACGGCACCAACTTCGGCCACGGTTGTCAACGATGACGAACAGGCCACCCTCAACCGGGTCGGTGCCAGTAACCCGCGATTCGCCGCCAGCCTACGCGCCTTGGATCCTAGCCAATTCGCAGCGGTCACTTCGCCCAGTCGTGCCCTTTTGGTTCACGCTGCTGTGGGTAGCGGCAAGACGGCGGTGTTGGCCCATCGCGTATTGTGGCTGCGTGAAGCGCGTGGTGTCCCTTTGGGCGCGATGGCCGCTCTCACGTTCACCCAACAAGCGGCCCAAGAGCTGATTGGTCGAGTGCAAGGTCTGCTTGAAACGACGACGACCGCGGATCATTTTCGCTACTTCGGCACTTTTCATGGCGTGGCTCGCGGCGTGCTGGCCCGTCAGGCAGCGCCGAGCGGGGCGACGGCTCTCGCAGGTTTGACTATTTGTGACGAGCCAACTGCTCGCGAAGTACTGGCCAAACTGTGCAGCGCTCGCGGCTGGGCCAAAAGGCGAACTGCGGCCTCGATGGGCGACCTAGCTAAGCTCCGGCGCAGTGCGGCACCGTCGGAAACATCGGTAGACCTATCTGATATTACACGATTATATGCCGACTTTCAGTCAGCCAAAGCTGCGCGCGGGCTAGTCGATTTTGATGATCTCATGGAAATGGCCGCCCAACGCTGTCTGCAAACGCCAGAGCAAGACTTGCCAAATTGGGTGTTAGTCGACGAACTGCAGGATAGTGACCCGCTGGAACTGCGCTTTTTGGCTGCGCTGCGTCGACCTGATGCCGGACTATTTGCCGTCGGCGACGCCGAACAGGCGATCTATGGCTGGCGAGGCTCAGTCGGCGATCCGTTTGCTACACTCGGCCAGCAGTGGTCGGCGACGGCGCTGCATTTGGGTTGCAACTATCGCAGCACGCCACAGATTGGATTGGCAGCGCGGGCAGTTGCGGGTCACCAGCGCGGCGCTGGAGTCAACTACCTGCGCGGTGGCGGGGCTTCAGTTGTGGTCCGCCAGCATGTGCATACTCAAATGGAAGGCCTGTACCTTATTAAACGTATTCATGAGCTTAGTGGTGACCCACCCAATTATGGATCGATTGCGGTCCTTGCCCGGACCCGTGACCAGCTCTCGTCTTTGCGCACAGTGCTCACAGACGGTGGCGTGCCTTGTGCCTCCATTTCCCGCACCGAAGTTTGGGCGGATCGACCGGCCGCGCATTGGCTCTTGAAACTGCTCCATCAGTCAGCGTTGGGTGAGTCAGCGAGCAACCTAAAGGCGACCCTGACCACCGGTCCGTATCGCTTGCTGCCGGCTAGCGCCTTGCCGGCCGCCACCGTGCGGCGCCTAGGCAATCAGCCGGCGTCCTCGCCCGCGGCGCATCTAGCCGGGCTCACCAGTGCGCACCCCACCGTACAGCAACTTCTGACGCGCTTGGCCAACGTCGACTTGACCGTGCCAACCGCAAGCAAGGATGGGGCACAACGGCTCTGGAACGAACTGGGGCTAGTGCCGCACTTGCACCCCAGTCACCGTCTGCATCGGCGCGATGTGAAGCACGTACGGGCCGCCTTGGCCCAACTGGCAGCTGCCGCGGTAGCTCAAGGCGAGTCGTGGTCTCAGCTTGCGGGCCAAACGCTGTGCGAGCGACCCCAAGACGAAATGCAAGCACCGTCAGCGACCGGCGTTGCGCTATTGACTTTTCACGCTGCAAAAGGCCTTGAATTTACTAATGTGTTCATTTCTGGCTGCAATCAAGGCATCTGCCCGTTGGCCAAAGCGTGGAGCGACCGCTCGCAGTGGTTGGAAGAGCGACGGTTGCTCTACGTGGCCATGACTCGAGCCCGGGATACGCTGGAGATCTCGTGGCATACGCAACCGGCAGTACGCGGGGCCATGGCGATGCCCAGTGAGTGGCTTTTGGGTCTGCCGAGCGACGTTTCGCAGTGGCTAGACCAAACTACGCTGATTGCTGCGGCAAGGGCACCAGACGTTGCGTCTAGCGATCTGCTGTCGACTGGGCGATCGGATTCCGCCCCGGAAATGCGCAATCGGCCAACGGAATCAAGCGCACGACCATGGTCAGTTGGCCAAGTAGTTCGCCATAGCAAGTACGGCGCTGGCACCGTAACGGCCTGCGACGACGCCCAAGTGCATGTTCATTTTGGAAAGATGGGCGAGCGTTCGTTTTCACTGCTGCTGTGCCCGCTGCGCGCCGCAACTGATGGGTAGCCTTGCTTCGCTATCGCTAGTTCTGCATCGTGATCGGTGGTGAAGGAGCAAACCGGTTCCGCACATCATCCAGCAAAGCCTCGGGCAAGTGACCGCTCCGTTGAAATGCTCGCATATGCAGGATCGGCGCGGCGCCAAGATCGACCATGGAGCGCCCAGCGAGCGTTTCAGCGCGCAGTTGGACCGCAAAACGGCGAAGTTCGACCCAATCACTTGCAACGACGCGGTCAACCACCGCCACCAAGGCATCCAAACTATTCATTTTCATGTACGGGCAAGTCGCGCAGCCGCCGGCAGTCGAGCAGCCTTCGCCGCCTTGCGGCCCCGGCACCACTGGCAAAAGTGCATCGCCACTAATGGTAATGGCCTCGGCGGCGACCGGAAAAATAATTTCCACCGCTAATTCACTGCCTTCAGTTTGCAGGATGTGCTGAATTCGACGAACGATCGCAGTGATCATCCCCGCTTCAGTGCCCAGCACACAGCGCACGAGCGCGCTGCCATCGCGTGTCGCCGCAGAAGTGCGGGCAGCCAGAAATTCCAATATATTTGAGGTCGAACCGACAACACCTCGGCCATGGAGCTGGGCCTGATTGGCCAACGCGAACATTTCGCCTGGCACCTCCAAGTGGGCGGCTAGCAGCGCATCGGCATAGTGCGCCTTGACCTGCTCGACAACTGCACTGCCAAACAGGTGGTGAACAATGCAATTGCCCTGCTGAAACGGATGAAAACGTTGCCGCAGCCTGACGACCTCACTCTGACTGATGTGAGGAAACTGCAGGTCAAACTCGGCGGGCGGCATGGCGGCAAACGAATCGAGCAAAACACAAAGGTTTTCACCCATATAGGTATCCGGTCCATACCAAATATGCGCTTGAGGCAGTGCCACTGCGGCAGCCAGAATCGTCTGGACAACATTGCTAGAAGTGCAAGTAATAGTCGGGACCTGAGCGTGAGCGCTGGCCTTGGTTCGCAAGCTGGTATTGATGTAGACCACGTGCAGGGATTGCGGCGTTAGCGTCGCTTGCTCCAAGAACGCCGAATAAGCTGGTGCCTCCGCTGCCTGGGCCAACGAGCAACCAATCGGGGACGCCGCAAGCCGGAAAACAGGAATATGGGCAAACCCGGCGCTGTCGAGAACTGCGCGCACATTTTCACTCATAAAATCAACGCCGGCTACACAAATAGCGGCCGCGCCAGCCTGCGCCATCGTCACCGCGCGATCCGCCATCACCAGCGAATCTGAAATGTGGATGTGCGGCCAACTGCAAGCGCTGAGCACACCCTGCAACTCCGGATCCATGTAAAAATGAGCTACAACACCGACGTTGCCGAGTCGCAGTGCCGCATCCAGACGCTCGACTGAAGCGCGGTCTGGCTCCAAGAAGGCCGCTTGGCTCTCAGCAAATGCGCCTTGGGCGACCAAATTGGAGCGCGTAATGCGCAAGCTTGGAAAATCGTTCACGGAGTCTAACCGCAGCGCATCAACGCGCAGGCCGCAGCGACCCTAATGGTATAGCCGAGGCGACAATATTTGCACTGCCCGCGACAATATTTGCACTGCCCGCGACAATATTTGCACTGCCCGCGACAACATTTGCACTGCCCGCGACAATATTTGCACTGCCCGCGACAATATTTGCACTGCCCGCGACGTAATTTGTAAGGCCCGTGAGACTACTTGCACTGCCCAGCGAGGGCACAGACTTGACTGCCGTTGGCCAACCCACAGCAAATCTCAGCATCAGCACAATCGCCTTTAGTCTTGCACGGTTTTCCGGCAGGCGGCGGTGTCTGGCTGCAGTCTTTGGGACAACTCGTGGCGGTTTCTGCCGGCGCGGTGCATACGCCGTCGCCGCAAACGCCGGTCGGTGGGGCGTCGCTGCACAGCTTTTCAAAGTCGCCGCAGCAGTTCTTGAAGGTGTTGCATTCCGTATTGCACTGGCATTGGGCGCCCGGCGTGAATTGACCGCACTTGCCTTGGCACGACCCGGTCGACGTCGAACCGCATTGGGTGTCAAAGTCGGCGCAGCAATTACCCATCTGTTTGCATACCTGATTGCATTGGCATTTGGCCCCAGCGGTGAACTGACCACATTTGCCTTTGCAGGAGTCGCCCCCGGTACCGGTGTTCGACAAGCAACCGTTTTGATAGGCGCATTGGCCGAGGACGGCAATTAACTGGCTACTGGTGGAGCCTAGGCCAGCTGCGCAAGTCTGCAGCGAACCGCCCTTGCCAATGCACGTCAGGGCCTTAAGGCAGCTCTCGTTGACGGCACAGCTGGCGTAGCCCGCAGCGCATTTTTCAGCCACGCATTTGGTCAGCGCATCGGTGGGTGGTGGCGGTGCTTCGCAATCTTTCGGACAATTTTTAAATGTTTCACCAGGTTCGCACTTTGCATTGCCGCACTCGGCTGGCGGTTGGCCACCGTTCAAGCAGCCGTTTTGGTAACCGCACTGCAACATCGCGTTGAGTTGCTGGGCAGTCTTGTCGTCGCTGACGCACTGCTGCTGAGGCTTGCCAGTATTGATGCAAGCTACCGCAGATACACATGTTTGGCTCTTGAAGCACGTCGTGTATTGGTCTTTGCACTTGTCGTTGAGACACTTTTGGGCGTCGCCAGGTGGCGTATTCGGGCAATCTTTCTGGCAATTCAAGCTGTTTTCAGGCTGCTCGCATTTGCCGTCACCACACACCGGCCCGCTTGGCGGAGTCACCGTGCTACCACCTTCAAAACACGCGGCTTTTTGCCCACAATCGAGCAGCGGCTGCAACACCGGCTCCAATTTTTTGAGGTCAAACTTGTTGCCGCACAATTGCAAGCAGTTACTGTCTTTGCACGCCTTGGCGCATTCCCAAAACTGCGCGCACAGGGGGTCAGCAGTGCACTTGGCCACATTGCTCGGGCATGATTTCTGCAGGCAACCCAAGATTTGCACCGGATCGGGGCCGGGACCCGGACCAGGATCTGACTTGCATACTTCTTCGAAATCAGCGCAACAGTCCTTATAGGTCGCGCACTTCGGGTCGCACTGACACTTCCATTTGTTGGGTTGGGCTTGTCCGCACTTGCCGACGCACGACAGTGCCGGGTCGACTGGGGCTGCATCTACCGGCGGCAAGCCCACATCGCCACCAAGCGCCCCATCTGTAGCTCCAGCATCTTGCGCTGTTGCCGACGAGCCATCCCCGCTGGTTGCAGCGCTGCCGTCGGCGCCAACGATGGTGACTTCCGCCTGACCGTCAGTGGCGACACTGCCACCGTCTGCGAGGTTGCTACCACCGGTACCTTGCACCAGTGCGGCACCGCCGCCAGAAGTACCATCTTCACAGGCAACTGCCGTCAGGAGCGAGGAAAGTGTGCACCAAGTTCGGATCAGGCTTCCCCACCGACAGGGGGTGACGCTGGCTAAGACTCCAATATTGCGGCGCATTTCAGCTCCCAAGGCGCCGCAGCGAGCGGACCATCGACGACGAGTGTAGCACATGTGGCAGTGCCGATTGAACCGTGTTGCTGCACCTTTACGTTCTTTGACACATGCCACATGTGCCATTCGCCGAACCCACAACGGTCGCAATCGTGCCGAACCGGCTAGGAGCCTGTCGGAAATCAATCGGTTGTGAAATGTCTATCAGATTATACACAATGAATCTATTACGATCTGACAGGCTCCTAGCCAGTCAACTATTCTCAACTGTCCGAGAACTGCCCGGAGTGAATCGGTGCAGTTTCAGACAGTTGCCGCCGTCTAGCCAGACGACGCTAAGAGCGAGTCGGAATACTCCGACACGCTCCTAGACGCGATTCGCTCACGTTGCGCCACCGGCCATTGCATCCTTTCATTACGCCTTCCGGCACAGAGTGCGCCGATGCGAGTTGACGTGCAAAGTCCCGTTCGGCCCCAAGGAGGCACAACCAGTTTGGGGGAGCCGTCACGCGATCTGCGGCCCTTGTTGCAACTGCTTCAGTTGGTTAAACCCTACTGGGCGCGGTTTTGGGTGGCGGCGGTGGCGTTGCTGGCCAGCACTGGGCTCGGGCTGGTGTATCCGCAAGTTGCGCGCTACGCGGTCGACATCTCATCGACGGCCAAAAGCCTAAGCCATTTGAACGAGTTGAGCGTTGTGCTCGTTGTGGTTTTTGGTCTGCAGGCCGGACTCATTTGGATTCGCCACTACCAGATGAGCTGGCTGGGTATGCGGGTGGTCGCCGATCTGCGCACGCGTGCATTCGACAAACTCCTCACTTTGCCACCGACTTGGTTTCACCAGCGCCACACCGGCGAAATCTTGTCGCGCTTGTCGAGCGACGTCACTGTTGTCGAAGGCTTGGTCGGCTCCGAGCTGAGCATGGCATTGCGGCACAGTGTCACGTTGATCGGTGGCATTATTCTCTTGTTGTTTGAAAACTGGAAACTGACGCTAGTGATGCTGGCCGTTGTACCGCCGCTGGCCATTTTTGTAGTGCGCTTTGGCCGAAAAGTGCGCGGAATGGCACGTGGAATTCAGGATCGTTTAGCGGCAGCGGGGATTCGAGCACAGGAGGTTCTGGGAGCGATCCAAACTGTGCAAGCTTTTGTGCGCGAACTCGATGAAGGCAAGGCCTATCGCCAGCGCATTGGCGAGGCCGTGGATGCTCAACGCGGCCTGATTATGTGGCGGTCGTCGTTCATGGCGCTGTTCACTTTCGCAGTTTCGCTGTCTATCACCATCGTGGTTTGGGTGGGCGGCCGCGCTGTTCTGCAAGGTGAACTCAGCGCCGGTGATTTGGCGGCCTTTCTGCTGTACACCGCCATGGTGGCGTCTTCTGTAGCGGCTTTGGCAAGTTTGGGTGGCTCCTTGCAGCGGGCAGCCGGCTCCACGGACCGCGTTTTTGAGATCTTGGGCGAAATGTCGAACATTGCGGATCCAGCTGACCCGCTAGCGTTGCCGGACGGCAAAGGTCATGTGCGCTTTGACCACGTCGAGTTCACCTACCCGACGCGCCTGGATCGCCAAGTTATTCAAGACGTTACTCTGGATGTGCCAGCTGGCAAGTGGATCGCGTTGGTAGGCAGTTCTGGGGCCGGTAAGTCGACTTTGGCGGCGTTGTTGCAGCGGTTTTTTGATGTCTCCGCTGGCACCGTACAACTGGACGGCGTTGACGTCCGTCACCTGCGCTTGGCGGACCTGCGCCGCAGTATCGCGATTGTCAGTCAAGAGCCGGTGTTGTTTTCGGGTTCGATCGCAGAAAACATCGCCTATGGTTTGCCCAATGCGACTCAAGAACAAATCGAATCCGCGGCACGCGACGCCCATGCCCATGATTTTATTACCTCGTTTAGTTCCGGCTACGCGACTTTGGTCGGCGAGCGAGGTGTCCAGCTTTCTGGGGGCCAACGCCAACGGGTGGCCATAGCCCGCGCGCTGTTAGCCGACCCCAGAGTGCTGATCTTGGACGAAGCGACGTCCAATCTGGATGCGGAAAGCGAGGCATTGGTGCAAAAAGCCTTGGCCCGCCTCATGCAAGGACGGACCGCACTGATCATCGCTCATCGGTTGAGTACAGTGCGCAGTGCTCACGCCATCGCGGTGCTCGACAACGGTAAGCTGGTCGAATTGGGCAATCACGACCAGTTGTTAGGTCAGGGCGGAACCTACAAGCGCTTGATCGAACACCAAGTGTTTGCGGGGCAGGCCGTCAATTGAATTCGGCCTGCCATCAGTCCCAATAGCCCGGTCGCTGGGCGATGCGGTCACCAGCCCGCGCTGAAAAGGAATTCCATGCGCGTAGCCGTCCCGCTCAACAAGTGCTATCGACTCATCAATCACGGGCCCGTTACTCTGGTTTCGGCGGCCGCGAACGGTCAAACCAACGTTATGGCGGCGGCTTGGACGATGCCGCTGGACTTCGACCCGCCCAAAATCGCGGTCGTCATTGGTGCTGGCGACCTTACCCGTTCGCTCATCGACGCTTCGCGTGAACTGGTAGTGCAAGTGCCTCCGCGCGGCCTGGCCGAGCAGACGGACGCGGTGGGCAGTTGCACGGGCAGATTGGTCGACAAGTGGTTGAAATTCGGTTTGTCTTCAGAGCCTGGCGCAGTCGTAAATGCTCCACTCGTCACGGGCTGCGTCGCTTGGCTTGAGTGCAGAATGGTCGATGAGCCAAGCGTTGAGCAGCGCTACGACTTGTTGATTGCCGAAGTGGTCGCTGCTTGGGCCGATGACGCTGTGTATAGTGTGGACGAGACAACGGTGCGTTTGCGGGACGACGTGCCTGAGCATCTGCGAGCTTTTCATCATGTGGCTGGCGGTGCCTACGTCGCTGACGGACAAGTCTTTTCCGTGCGCTAGGAGCGTGTCGGAGTATTCCGACTCGCTCCTAGCGCCGTCTGGCTAGACGGCGGCAACTGTCCGAAACTGCGCGGATTCACTCCGGGCAGTTCTCGGGCAGTTGAGAATATTTGACTGGCTAGGAGCCTGTCGGATCGTAATAGATTCATTGTGTATAACCTAATAGACATTTCATAACCGATTGATTTCCGACAGGCTCCTAG
>SHZD01000032.1 GCA_009692465.1 Myxococcales bacterium | reverse complement strand
TGGCGTCGGTTCAGGCAAAAGTGGCGCCGGTTCAGGCAAAAGTGGCGCCGGTTCAGGCAAAAGTGGCGCCGGTTCAGGCAAACGAAGCCTCGCCCCGGCAGCAGCAGGAGCACATGCGGCATTGACGGCGTTTGCGCAAGCCTACGAGCGAGCAAGCGTGGCGATGCGCGCGGGTGGTTCCACTGTCGCCGCGCCGATGTTGGCGGCTTTGGCTGGCTTGCGCGATTTGGGTGTGCTGGCGGCCCGGCCTGGCGGCACGCCAGACGCATTGACCGCTTGGCTGCAAAAGGCAACCCCGTCGCTGTCTTCTGCGGCCGCGATTCGTGGAACAAGGACTGTGTCGCGCGCAGCGGGTGCTGTTGGCGGGCTCGGTGCCAGTCGTGGCGAACGAGCAGGGGAGTTGCTAGCTGCGGTTGAACCAGCAACTGCAGGCTTGGACGCCGGCGACACCGTGCCTGCAGCCAGAGCTTTGACCACTACGCGTCAGGATCGCAGTGCGCGCGCAGAACGTGCTCAAGCTCAATTTGCCAGCCAACCGGGCAAAACGGTTCAACGGGCGCTGCCCGCTGCTTTGGGTGCGGATACCCCGCAGGCTCTGCGCGCGATCATGGCGGCCTTGGGCGAACGGCGCTTGGATCTGCCGACTGACGCCGCCGCAGCCTTCGTGGCGCGCTTCTTGGGTCGCGGCGATGTTGCCCGCTCGGTTGTGGCGCAATTGGCTAGGGCGGCAACACCTAGAGGCGAGTTGCTTCAATCCAATACCGGCGGTGGCGAGTCAGCGGTGGCTCCGACCTCGCAGGCGTTGGATTCGAAAAGTGCCCAATCTACTAGCCCGGCGCGAGGGCCGGCGCGCACATTGGCACCGCTGAAGACAGCCGGTGTCGGCGATCAAGTGGTGTTGACTGGCCTTGCCGCCTTGTCGGCCCTGACTAGCGGTGACCTTTTTGGCTTCGCGAGCACGCGCAGCCGACAGTTGGCTGCAGCCGAGAGCCCCCGCGAGTTGCTGGCGCCAAAGGCAGACGGCGACGTTGGGGAATTCTCGACCCTGACGGCAGCGCCAAGCTCGGCCCGCGCAGCTAGTCCAGCCGCGCCCAAGGGCTCGGCTGGAGCTAGCCTGACTGGCGCCAAACTGACTGGCGCCAAACTGACTGGCGCCAAACTGACTGGCGCCAAACTGACTGGCGCCAAACTGACTGGCGTGCGCATGCACGAATTTGCGCCGGCAGGCCTGAGTCGCGGTCGCAATTTGGTGGGCCAACAACGGCGCTCAGCATGGCTACATGCCACACCGCGCGGCGCGTTTGCCACCAAGATGTCGACGGCGCGCAGCGCAGCGCGCTCAGGCTACGCCGGCTCGACCTTTAGTTATGGAAGTAGCCAGCTTGGCGGTAGCGAACTCGTCGGCCTGACCGGCGGCGACGGCTGGTTCTTTGGCGAAGCAGCACCGATGCCAACCGCCGCTCGCGGTGCCGATCGCCTCAGTGCTTCAGTGACAGCGCGACGGACGGCTTCGCTGGGTCGCGGTCACGCTTCGTCAGTGGCGCGCGGTTTCGTTGGCCCCGGAGCGGCGTCTGCGGTTGCTCGCGACGGCATGACAATGCCTGCCGATTTTCAGAGCGGTCAGGCTTTGATTCAACCAGCCTCCAGCCTCGATACGATGGTCGAAGCCGCCGGTCGCACGGGCGGGGCGACAGCGTCGCTTAAGGGCACGCAGGCAGCGGCGATGACTCGGGTGTTGTCGGTGACGTCGTCGCCGGCCGCGAACATGTTGCCATTGGTAGCGCCAGCTGCGCAGGCCATTGTGGCTGCCGCAGCAGCCAAGCCCTTATCCGAAAGCATTGCGACTAGCGGCGGCGATCCGACGCTGGGTTTGCCGATGAGCGGAGTCGGTGGCGGCAAGTCCGGTCAGGGCGGCGGCGGCGAAAAAGGCCGTCAGCAATCCGAAGATCATTCGAGTAATGTTCAAGATATCGAAGCGTTGGCGAACAAGATCGCCCGTTCGGTAATGGTACGTATCAAGCGTGAGCGCGAACGAAGGGGGCTCCATGTCTGACTTCACAAAAGCACGAATTGCCATCTACGGCGACGACGCATCCAAGGGCCGAATCACTGGCACTGCTGCATTCCACGAATTTATGTTTAACCCCGAATCCGTTCGCGTTACCAAGTCGATGACGCCAAAGCAAGGACGGCAGGCTGGGCGCAGTGCTCCCAAGCACCAGTTTACCAGTGGTAACCCGGCGCAATTGGAGTTTGGCGAGCTGCTGTTTGATTGTTTTGACGATCGCAAGAACGTCTACACCGAGCATGTGCAATGGTTTGAAGCCTTGCTCAAAGCCAACAAGGATTTGCACCGGCCAGTGCGGGTGGTCTTTACGTGGGGCGACGGTTGGGGTTCTGGCGGCGGGCCCAGCCAAGTCAACACGGGCATGTGGTTTGTGACCGGCTTGGATGTTAACTATACGATGTTCTTGTCCAATGGCACTCCGGTGCGGGCGACGTGCAAGCTGACCTTGGCGGAAGAGCCTCCCGAGACGGAAGAAAAAGCCAGTCCCGACACTGCGCACGTCCATGCGGTAAGCCGCGGCGAGACGCTGCAGGCCATTTCGGCCTCCGAGTACGATGATCCAGCAGAATGGCGGCGCATCGCCGTTGCCAACGGCATCGACAATCCCTTGCGGTTGACGCCGGGCCAACGCCTGTTGATTCCGCCGATTCTGCGCTAAGGAACTGTCCCAAAATAAGTCATTGTGGGACTGGTTCCGTTTGCTTGCTTTGTTGGTCGCTAAGCTCGCGTCCTGAAAGGTCGACTCGCCGCTCCTGTGTTGCCCAGATCGATCGAGTTATTTGAGGACAGTTCCTAAGACGCTCTAGGGCCGGCGCCGACTGCGCGAGATTTGCTTGCGCGAAACGAATAGGCGCTTGGCCACAGTGATGCGAAAAACCGCTTCCACTGTTGCCTCGGGCCGCCCATCGGCTGAGTACGGCAGCGGCCGCAGACGGAGAATGACATGGACAGCAATGTCGCAAGCGTGAGCGTCAAGATCGGCGACCTTCCGAGCCTAAAGACCGACACGGGCAAGGAAATTGAAGCGAGAACCGCCGACGGCGTCGTGTCCGTTACCGTCGACTTGCGGATGGATCAACCCGACATGTTTGCGGTTGAGTACGACATGATGGCCTTGGATAAGCTCAATCTAATCGACGCGTTCAAGCCCGGCGTCGAAGTTGAAATTGCCATGGGGTTAAAGGAACCCGCGGCGCTGCTGTATGGTGAGATTGCCTACGTTGAGCCGTGTTTTGACGTCGAGAATGGCAACCACGTGACTATTTCGGGTTACCACAAAGTCCACCGCCTGACCCGCGGCCAGCGCAGCAAGACTTGGGGCGATGGCTTGCAGGCCACGATCGGCGCGACTACGCCGGTCAAAGACGTGATTAATAACTCCAAGTCTAGCGAAGGCGGCAAAGTCGGCGACAAGATGACCACCGGCGAAGTCGGCTCGTCTAGCGTCAAACATCACTATGTGCCGCAACTCAACGTCAGTGACTTTGAATTTTTGCAAGCAATTGGCGCGAGCTTGGAAATGAAGGCCGGCGATTCCAGCAAGACCCAGATCACCTTTCGCAAGCCCGAACCCAGCGGCGCTGCAGTGGTCAAGATTGCTCGCGAGCGCAGTGGTCAAGGAGAAGGGTCGCCAGGCGCGTACTTGCACTTGAATTTTCGCCTGTCGACCGTTCAACAGTATGCAGCGGTCGAGGTGCGCAGTTGGGACTTTGTGACCAAGAAAAATATCGTGGCCAAGGTGACCAGTTCGACCTATGCGTTCGACGGCATCAAGGGCCATTCCGATACCGGCACCGCGCTGTACAACTCCGGTTCGACGGGCCGCAAGTACATCGTGGTCGACCAGCCAGTCAATACCAAGGCCGAGGCCGAGGCCATTGCTCAGGCCTTGTTTGATCAGTTCTCAATGGACTTTCTGACTGGCGAAGTGACGATCGAGGGCGAGCCCAAGGCGGTTCCGGGTAAAGTTATTGAATTCGAAGGGTTCGGCAAGGCGTTTTCTGGGAAATTTCTGATCACCGCCGCGACCCATTCGTACCGACCCGACGAAGGCTACAAGACCACGATTGCGTTCTCGCGCAACACCAAAGGCACGTAGACACCAGCGGAAATGATTTTCCGCAGTCGTCATTGCCTGCTGGGTGGGTCGCAAGTCTGCGTTTCTAAAAGAAACGACTAACCGCTGCTTGTGATGTTGAGACCTTCGGCTACTTCATCGGCTGTCCTTTTCGACGAGCCTCGATGATGATTTTCCGCTGTAGTCATGCTCCGCTGGCCGGGTAACATGGCCGTTCGCGACCCACTGTAGCCAGCCGACATGCTGTGGCCGATTGCCCTGCTCCCTTGGTGGCTAGCTAATTGCGCGGTCGTCGCCCCGACTTGGCCCCGCGATCGTTGCGTTTTTTGGCGTACGCCCAAGCAAATGCCGTGGCGTCGCCGAGCAGTCGCACCGATCCTGCGCAGTTTCAGGCGGTTATCAAGCGGCGCCCCCCGTGTGGTTGCTCGATCGCGACCGTAGTCGGGCCGGGCCGTTGACACCACCACCGCTGCCGATACGATTGCGGCCGTTGCGGCAAGGCTGCCTAGGTTGTTCTTGCGCTGATTTTGAGGCTGCCGTCGCGCTAAGCCGTTGAAAACACGGCACATGAGCATCGGCGAGGCCAAGGAACCGGAATGGCAACCTAGGTCACAACGCCTAGCATCCGAGTTTGTCTACTGCCCGAGGAGCGTCAGTACCCGATGGTCAAAAGCTTTCTCGGAAAAGGCATGCGATTTCCCTTGCAGATCAACGCTGTTGGTGGCATGGCCATGTCCGAGGGCGGTGGAAACATTGAGGAAGGTGTGCGCCTAATCGTCGGCACGGCGGTAGGCGAGCGGGTGATGCGCCCAATGTTCGGCTGTAGAATCCACGACTACGTGTTTCATCCCAATTCGTCATCGACCGCGGGCATGGTGGCGTTTTACGTCGCCGAAGCGCTCAACAAATGGGAGCCGCGGATCACCGAAGTGCGGGTGTCGGCCCGGCCTCAGCAGGATCCAGAATCACTGATGATGGTCGAAATCAAGTACAAGGTTCGCTCAACCAATGTTGACATGAACATGGTCTATCCCTTCTACCTCCGGCGGGAGCAGGATCTATGATCCCCAGTCCAAACCTTGACGACCGCAAATTTGAGGACATTGTCCAAGAAGCGGTCCGACTTATCCCGCAATATTGCCCGGAGTGGACCAACCACAACCGTTCCGATCCCGGCATCACGCTCATCGAGTTGTTCGCTTGGATGACCGAGATGACGCTGTACCGGCTCAATCGGGTGCCGGACAAGAATTTCTTGGCGTTCTTGGAGCTGATGGGTATCGCGTTGGCGCCCCCGCAACCAGCCCGCACCGTTTTGAAATTTGGGATTAATCCCAAAGCCGACGTGGTCACGGTGCCCAACGGCACCCGGGTAGGTACCAAGCCCGGTCCCGATGGCAACACCATTGCCTTTGAGACCGAAAACGATCTGGTGGTGACCAACGCTGCGCTAGCGATGTGCATGAGCCAGTATCATGAAACGTTTAGCGATTACACAGGCTTGCTTGGCCGCAAGCGCGACGGCGTCGAATTGTGGTCGGGCGTCCGCAGCGTTGAACGGTTCCTGTTTGTCGGCGATAAGCGTCTGGAAGCGTTCAACGAAACGTCGATTTTGACCATTCGAACCACCGCGCCGGCCTCGACGCCGCTGCCGTTGAGCAAACAATTGGAGTGGGAATACTTCGACGGCGACCGCTGGCGCGCGCTGGCCAGTCCGCCGCTGGAGACCGAGACCGACCAAGTGACGCTCATCGGCCCGCCGTCGATGGCTGAGACTCAAGTCGGTGAGCATACAGGCCTTTTTTTGCGCGGCAAGTTGATCGAAGTGCCGGCGCAGCCCACCGATACCTTGGTCGACGTGGTTTCGATGCGCTTGGAGTTGACCGGCGAAGGCGAACCGCCGGACCTGACTTACTCCAATCAGGCTGCCGGCTTGTACCTCAAGCTGGATGCGGACCGCACCGTGCAGCCGTTTGGCAGCGATCCCAAGCTGGAGTCGGCGCTGTATGTGGCCTGCGCGCGGGTGCTCGACCATCCCGATGCCGATGTGCGCATTGACTTCGAGTTGGCTGATCCGTCGGTGGTGCCGTTGCCGCAGCCGTCTGCCGATTTGGTGGTGGCGTGGGAGTATTGGAACGGCAAGAAATGGCGCCTGATTGGCCGCAATGGCTTTGGCGACTACGACGGTGAAGATCCGGGCCACGGTTTCAAAGACGACACCCAGTGCCTGACTGGCAATGGCTTTGTGGCGTTTCGGCGGCCCAAGGACATCAAAGCCTCTGATGTCAATGGCAAAGAGGCGGTGTGGGTCCGAGCTCGCATTGAGCGCGGCGACTTTGGGGTGCCGGGTACTTACGAGCTGGAAAACGACCGCTGGGTGTGGAAGGACAGCCGGCCGCTGCGCCCGCCCAACGTCAAGCACTTGGCGCTGCGGTTCGTCGAGCAAGAGCACGCGTTCGACAAGGTCATGGCATACAACGACTTTCTCTACAGCGACTACACGGCGCTGGCAACCGAAAGCGAAGCTGGCAAAGCGTTTCAACCGTTTCAGCCGATCGCAGAAGAGAGTCCGACGCTGTACTTGGGCTTCAAGCTGGCCAATTACGACGGCCCTAATCCGCCGGGCCCCCAGCCGTTTCCCAATGAAAAGATTCAGCTTTACTTTGAACTGGCCGAAACTGATGGTCCAGGTCGCCGCCTGAAGGCCGGCGCTGGGTTGACCAGTAAGCAGCTTAATCAGGTTCACGCCGAACAAGTCATCAACTGGGAGTACTGGAACGGCAAGGATTGGTCGTCGTTGATTACCCGCGACCAGTCCTACGGTTTTACACAGTCCGGCTACATCGAATTCGTCGGTCCGACCGATCATCGCGCCCACAAGCGCTTTGGGGTGCCGCTGTACTGGGTGCGGGCGCGCTTGGAGTTCGGCGGCTACGACGAGCCACCCATGCTGCGCAACGTCATGCTCAACACCGTGTACGGCACCAATGTGACGACGTACACTGATGAATTAATGGGCACTTCGCGTGGGACTCCCAATCAGAGCTTCAAGTTCGTGCGCGGTCCAGTGCTGCCGGGCGAACAGATTTGGGTCAAGGAGCGCGAGCGGCCGCCTAGCCCTGATTTGCTTGAAATCGAAAGCTATTATGGCGAAAAGTTCGTCGATGAGACGCCTGAGGGCGTGTTGGTGCGCTGGATTCCCGTCGATTCGCTCTACGAGTCCAAGGGCAATGCCCGCCACTACGTCAAAGACATCGTGACCAACGAGATTCGCTTTGGTGACGGCATTCACGGCCTGATTCCGCAAAAAGGCGACCGCAATATCCTGTGTCGACGCTATCAAGTCGGCGATGGCGAGCGCGGCAACGTGCCACCGGACGCGGTGACGGTGCTGATGCAGGCCGTGCCCTACGTCGATGCGGTGCGCAACGTCTATGCGGCGGCCGGCGGTTGCGACTTGGAGACCATCGAGGAAGCCAAGCGGCGCGGGCCGCATTCGCTCAAGGCCAAGAGTCGGGCAGTGACGGCCGAGGATTTTGAGTGGCTGTCGATTGAAGCGTCCAATTCGGTGGCGCGGGTGTGTGCGCTGCCGACCCACGATCGCGAAGGCGAGATTACGGTGGTGATCGTGCCCAAAGTCGCTGAAAGTCATCCGGACTTCTTGGACAAGCCGATCCCCAGCACCGAGTTGTTGCGCAAAGTCAGGAACCACTTGGCGGACCGCAAGTTGATTTCGACCATCCTCAACGTGCAGCGGCCGACTTTTCGCGAATTGTCGACCATTGTCGAAATTGTGGTGCTGCAAACGGCGGGTACCGACCGGGTCAAGCGCGAAATCGAGCGCCGCATTCGCATCTTTTTGCACCCGCTCAAGGGTGGCAAGGAGGGCAAAGGCTGGCCGTTTGGCCGACCCGTGTACCGCGTCGACTTGTACCACGTGATTGAAGATGTTCCGGGTGTCGATTTCGTCGACCGCGTGCGCCTCGTCGATGAAGCGACCAAGCTGGAGGTCGACCAGTTCAAGGTCGGCACCGGCGAGCTTGTTCACGTGGTTCGCGTGGAAGTCGTTGAAAAGGCGCACGAACGCATCGTGTAGCCCGACGGTTGAGGGACGTGGAGCCACTTTGGTGGTGCGCTCCAGTACAAGCAGGTGGCGATGGCGGTAGCGACAACAGCATCAGCATTGGCGGCGGCGGGCGGGCGCGGCGCGGGTGGGGCACGTCCACCAGAGCGGCGCCTGCGCAAAGTCATCATGCCCGAGCTCGTCGGTCTGCGGCTGCGCGACGCGATGATCGTGTTGCAGCAAGCGGGGTTGCCGCCGCCGTTGCCGCGCTATGTCGAAGCCTACGCCGACCAGAACGCGGTGGTCGAACAGTTTCCGATTCGCGGGCAACTGGTTGACAGCACGACCGTTACCCAGCTGTCTGCCTCTAAACAGAGCTGGGTGCGGTATCTGCCCCAGATTTTTCAGCTGACCGCCGACAACGAAAACCACTTGATGCACGAGTTTCTTTGGATTTTCCAACAGGAACACGACAAGATCGGCGACTTACTCGACCGCCTGCCGTCGCTGTTTCGGCCGCATGAAACCGAGCCGCACTTTTTGCCGTGGCTGGCGAGTTGGATCGCCCTGCAGCTCGAAAGCGACTGGCCGGTCGAAAAGCAGCGCCGCTGGCTGCGCAAGGCGCCGGCGTTGTACAGCATGCGCGGCACCAAATACGCGCTAGAGTTGCTTCTGGAAATGTACATCGGCGTCAAACCCGAACTGATGGAAAACGCCTGGCCGTTCGACGCCTTTCGGGTCGGGGTGACATCTGAAGTCGGCATTTCGACGGTGGTTTTGCCACCGATGAATTTGGCGCATTGCTTTGTGGTTAAGCTGCCGCAGCCGGCGAGTGCGTTCACCAACGACCAGATCATTCGGATTCACCGGGTGATTCAAGCGGAAAAGCCTGCACATACGGTGTATTTTCTGACGTTTGCCGATCAAGGCGAACAGGCGGATGACGATGCCGGTTTTGTGATCGGCGAAGAACACTTGGTTGGCGAAGACGACGTCGACTGGAGCAATTCGCCCTAGTGTTGGGGCCAGTTCAATCTACTGCAAAGTAGCAAGTAACTCTTGAAAAGTGGCGAGAAACTTCTGAAAAGTGACGAGAAACTGGCGCTCCGCAACACCTAACTGGCGCTCCGGAACAAGTAACTGCTGCAAAGCGACACGCAACGACTGGGGCCGCACTCACAACTGCCCAGAACCTTGAGGATATTATGGCCGAGATTACCGAACGCAATTACCGACGCCTGAACTTTTTTCGCGGCTTTCGCACCACGGAAAAAGACTGGAACGACGGCGAGCGCTACCACGTTGAAAAGCGCCGGTTGCACAATCGCATGATGCACGGGCCGGGGGTGGTGCCGCACGCGCTCGGCGGGATGCGGGTGTCGGCGCGCTCGCAGGGGCAATTGGCGGTCGAAGTGCAATCGGGCTACGCCGTAGACGGCCAAGGCAACGACATTTTCCTGTGGGAACCAGAAATTAAGCAGTTTAATCCCAACGACTTCAAGTTGCCGGCCACTGTGTACTTGGTTGGGCGCTACATTGAGGAGTTCACTGACTTTATTTCGTACAAGGAAAACCTCGACTTCAAGGGCCATCGCAAGATTGCCGAGTCGGTTAAGGTGGAATGGAGCGTGACCGAGCCCGACTTGCACACCGAGGTCGAGCTGGCGCGCATGAACGTGAGCAAGGATATCAAGCGGATCCTGGATCCCAAGGACGCGTTCAACCCGCAACCCAACGAGATTGATCTGCGCTTTGTGCCGGTGGCGGGCATCGTCGGTTCGTTTCTGAATCCACAGATGTTGTGGGAAATCATGGAGATGATTCGGCGCAGTAAGCAGGTCTATGCGCTGATGTTCCATCAGATGCGGATCTTGCCGGCTGCCGATGTGTTGCACGGCTTTATCACTCTCGAGATGCTAATTCACGCGCAGCTTGTCGATTTGCGTAATATTTTCAACCTGTACCTGATAATTCTCAACCATCAGTGGGCGATGATTCAGGAAATTGAAACTAACGTTCCGCAGATTTCTAGCCAGCGCGATTTCGCTAACTTCAAGAAACAAATCGAGATTTCGCTGCAACGCTACCAAGAGCGCCATTTCTCGATGGACTTCCTGAATGGCCTGATGAGCTATCAGGGCGAATGCCATAAGTTCATGGAGACGATTTTCCAAAAGCAGCTCAAGCCGGCCAAAAAGCTCGACGTCAAAACGACCGATACTTCGGCGGTGGTCGAAAATATCAAGGTGCGCTCGGCGCCATTCGAGGAGCGGCTCAACATTGAAGGCCAGGACATGGTGCTCATCGACACCATCGATCCGATCGACGCCGACAGCGAAAAGAACCACAACTGGCGCATTACCGGCGAGCGCGACAAGTACCGCACCCGCCAAAAGCTCAAGTACCCCGATGGCGCGACCGTCGAGGACGCTGGCGTGGCCTTCGAAGGCGGGCAGTTGGAGTTTGAAGTCAAGAACGTAGAACCCGGCAAAGATGTGTACGTGGTCTGGCGTATGGACTACGTCCACGGCGACTGGGAGGCCGAAGTCGAAGCCAACGACAAGCGGCTGGCCAACTGCATTTGCGCCGGTTCGGATCGCAAGGCACGCTGGCGCAACTGGGTCTACGTGGTGCCCGCGGAGTACCTGCGCGAGGTCACCCTGCGCATGAAGTTCAAGCCGGTAACGGCCGACCGCGACATCAATGTGTTCAAAATGTGGGCCTATCAGCCCGTCAAGCGTGGATAGGCAGCACCGTGCGCCCAATGGTTGTTGAACGCGACAGTGTTGAACGCGACAGGATTGCAGGCGACAGTTTTGAAGGGAACTGGTGCGCGTGGCATCCTGAGCGGGGCTGCCAAGGCTGGGCGCCAAGCGGTCATTGCAGACCGGCACCGGCTCAGGCTGCGACAGCCAGTGAGGCCCACCCCAGTTGCTGGGCCTTTGCCGAAGGAGCGCGCCGTGATTGCCAACATCGTCGTTGATTTTTTTAAGAATTTGGGTCAGCAGCGCATTGATAGCGCCGTAAACTCGGTCAACGCCAAAAAGATGGGCGCCATTACCAAGGCAAAATCGGCGGCCGCAAAAAGCTTCAACAAGGCGGTCGATGCCCCGATGAAGGCCGCCAAGGATGCGGCAAAGGGCGGCGGCGGTGGTCCGGCAAAGAAGGACGCTCAAAAGGCGGAGGGAGGCAACGTGGGTTGGTTCAGCAAAAAAAAGGCGGAACCTGAAGCGCAACAGCAAGCTGCGGATGAGTTCGGCGGCGCTGAACGCACGGTCGCTATCGATCTGGCGGCGGTCAATCGCGGCACCTTCAAGCCGGTGGTCGGCTGGGTGGTGGTGCTCAATGGCGAGCTGCGCGGACGTGATTTTCGGCTAGTCGATGGCAAGAACACCATGGGCACCGCCGCCGATTGCGATGTGGTGCTCACGGATCCGTATTTGTCGAGCAAACATACGGTAATTCGCCATGAAAACGGCGTGTTTACCGTGAGCGACCTCGACTCGACCAACGGCTCGTTTGTCAATGAGCGCCGCATTACCAAGTACGACATTATCGACAACGACAAGATTCGACTCGGGCGGACCGAGCTTAAGTTTAAGTCGTTGGAATAACAGAGGACCTGCTTCTGGCGGCGCTCTTCAAACTGGCTGTAACCGTGCGCAACTGCGCAGCACGCCGGCAACCGCCGAGCAGCGACCTTGGCTAGGAGCCTGTCGGAAATTAATCGGTTGTGAAATATCTATCAGGTTATACACGATGAATCTATTACGATCTGACAGGCTCCTAGTCAGGCAAATATTCTCAACTGTCCAAGAACTGCCCGGAGAACTAGCCCAATCAAATTCGGGCAGTTTCGGACAGTTGCCGCCGTCTAGCCAGACGGCGCTAGGAGCGAGTCGGAATACTCCGACACGCTCCTAGACCCAGCCGGTCTTTTCAGGTATCCCAACGACAAGAGCGTAGCTAGCGTGCATAACGCTGGAGATTTGAATGAGTAATTCAACAATGGCCTTTAAGCGTCGCTTGACTCAGCGCAAATGGTTCGCCCGCTTTGGTGCGTGGCTGACGTTGGTGGTGTTTGCCACTTCCATGTTGGCGCCAGCCACCTTTGCCGAAAGCGAAAAACGGGTGCTGATCGACATTGTCAGCTTCGAGCCGTCGACGCAAATCATCACCATCAATGTCGATATCTTGGACCCCGACGGCGAACCGATGAAGAAGGTCGAGCCGGGCGACTTGGAGATCATTGCCAGCGGCCAAAAGCTCACGCTGACCGACGTCACCATTGAGACGGCAGATGCGGCCAAAGAGCCGGTGGCCGTGTGCATCTTGATGAATGCTTCCAACAACTACCAGTTGCAAGCGGGCGAGGAATACTCGGTTTATCAGTCGGAAAAGGAAGGCGCGGTCCGGTTGGTCAAGATGCTGTCCGGCAATGACAAGATCTCGGTGCTGCAATACCACAACAGCAATGCCAGTGAGCCGATCAGTACTTGGTCGTCCAATTTTTCCGGCGCCCAGCAAGCCATCGAGAACGCCAAAGGCCCGCAGGCCGACGATGAAGGCAATGCCCAGATTCAAGGTGCGCAAAAAGCCGAGAAGTCGCTCAAACCACAAGCGATGACCGCCATCGACAAGGCGTTGGCCTATATGACCGACAACGCTGAGAAACTGGCGCAAACACGGCGCAAGTATTTGGTGCTGATGTCGGACGGCAAGGACCGCGAGGCCGATGTCGCCAAACTGGAAAAGGCGCGCAAGAACGTCATTGAGCGCTACTCCGATCAGCAAATCCGAGTGCTGGTCATTGCGTTTGCGCCCGACGACAAGAAATACATGACGTTACTGCAGTCGACTGCCAATGACACCAATGGCGTCTACAAAAACGTCAAAGAATTGGTGCAGGTGGCCGGCGCATGGGACTCGATTGGATCGCGGATCAAGAAGCAATACATCGTCCGCGGCAAGTTGGCCGAATTGCCGACCCATGGCGAGGCGATCAAAGGCAAAGACGATCTCAAGTACAATATCGTGGTCAAGGCCAAGCTCAAGGACGGCGCCACCGAGGAGGGCGTCTACAACGATGTCCGGTTGCCGCAGCCGGCAACGCCATGGAAAATGTACCTAAAATATGCGGGCATGATCATCGGCGGCATCTTGGGCTTGGCGCTGTTGATTGCGTTTATCGTCTTTGTGGCCAAGCGCAAGGGCGAGGCCCCGGCAGAAGCGGTGGCGACTGGGCCGGCCAAACCCGATGGGCCCCACCGTGGCCGCTTGGCTTGCATAGCCGGGCCGTGTGCCGGTCAAGAATTCTACCTGTACGATGACGTCACCACCTTGGGGCGGATCAAGGGCAATACGATTGTGCTGCCCGACGCCAGCGTCTCCAGCCGCCATGCTGCGCTCAAGATTGATCAAATGCGCTATGAAATCGCAGATCTAAACTCGCAGAACAAGGTGCTGGTCAATGGCCAGCAAGTGAACAAAGTGTTCCTCAAGGACGGCGACCGGCTCAAGCTCGGCGATTCTGAGTTGCAGTTCTGGCTCAAGTAGAATTGCCGCAGTGCCAGTAGAATTGCCGCAGTGCCAGTAGAATTGCCGCAGTGCCAGTAGAATTGCCGCGGTGCCAGTAGAATTGCCGCAGTGCCAGTAGAATTGCCGCGGTGCCAGTAGAATTGCCGCGGTGCCAGTAGAATTGCCGCGGTGCCAGTAGAATTGCCGCGGTGCCAGTAGAATTGCCGCGGTGCCAGTAGAACTGCGGAAGTACTAGAAAAACTGCGAACTTGCGAACACTAGTCTCTTCACTCAACGCCAGTTGCTTGGGCAGCTGGGCCGCAATCCCGCACGCTCTTGGCAGCGATAGGCCCAAGATCCGCGTGATTACACGACTTTAGGCTCTCGGGCGCATCCGATAGCCGACAAACGCAGCAACACTGTCAAAATGCAAATACGGATTAGTAGCGCGCTGCTCGGCCAGCGAGGCTTGGGGCAGCGGCGCGTAGTCATGGCCGGGGCACACTTGGGTGCGGCCGTCGATGTCACCCAGCATGCCATACAGCGAGTGGTACAGCGCCGCTGGATCGCCACCGGGCAAATCGCAGCGACCGCAGCCATCGATAAACAGGGTGTCGCCGGTCAACAGCATCGGACCTTGGGCCGTGGTGCACAGCAGGCATTGCGAGCCGGGCGTGTGGCCAGGTGTGCCAATGACCTGCACGCTGGCGGCGCCGCCCAACTCGATGCAGTCACCGCTGCTAAGCCATTGGCAGTCACTGGTCCAGCCGGTGCCGCCCAGCCACTCGGCATCGCCGCGATTGACCCACACCCGCGCTGAACCGGCGCTCAGCAGGGCTTCAACGGCATTGCGGTGATCGTGGTGGTGATGAGTGAGAATAATATCCGTAATTTGCCGCTCCGATCGCGCTGCGGCGGCCAAAATCGCCTGCGCATCCCACCCAGGGTCGACCACGGCCAAGCGCTCGCCATCGACCGGAGCCAACAAATACACGAAGTTGGCCATGGGGCCCAGTTGTAGGCGCTTGATGTCCAGCATCAGGGTGACGGCCCGTTCACAGGCAAGCACCGACGCCGGCACTCAACTGGCCCTTGGCGCCGACTTGCACGCATTGCTTGCCGCTGGGGCAACCGTACTGCGGTTGTTTGCCGCTGGCGTCACAAATGGTGGAGCAGGTGGAATTAATGCAAATCAAGCCCTTCTGACAGTCGACCAGCGGCAGGCATTTTTGGCCTTTGGCCAGCTTGCCAGCGCCAATGCACACCAAGTCGCCGCCACTATAGGGAAAGCACTGTTCAAAGTCTTTGCAACCTTTAGACGTATAGGGGTCGCACGGTTCGTTGCTGCACTTGCCGCAGTCGATCGGACAGTCGTCACAGGTTTCGGTGGCCTTGTCACAGGTGGCGTTGCCGCAGCCAGGTGCGCAGGTTCCACAATCCCCTGAGCAGGTTGCGCAGTTTTCAGTCGGGTCGCAGTAGCCGTTGCCGCATTCGCCGGCGCAGCCGCCGCAGTCTTTGGCACAGGTGCTGCACGACTCGCCGGTGCCACATTTGCCGTCGCCGCACACGGGTTTGCATGGGCCGCAATCCGATTCGCACGAGTCGCAGGTCTCTTGGCCCTGCGCGCAAAAGGAGTCGCCGCAAATGACCTTGGGTGCGGTAATGCCGTTGTCGAATTCGCTATCGGCAACGGCCGAATCGGTTTTGCCGGTGCTACCACCGTCGGCTTTGCTGTCGGCCTTGACATCGCCGACCTGCGCCTTGGCGTCGGTTGCGGCCGCTGCCATTTGATCCGCACCGGTCGCCGCGGAGCCATCACCAAACTGCCCGCCTGTTTGGTCGCCAACGGCGTCGGCAACCGTGAGCGTCGGCTGCACGGCAACCGGTGCCGCACACGCGCACAAACCGACCACAACGCCGCAGATTGCCAATGGTATCAGTCGCACAGCCGTCTTAACCGATCACAAACAAGCCGTTTTCGGTACACGCCCAGCGCAGGCGGACATCGTGGGCTAACTGAGGTTGCCAAGGCCACACACAGCCAGCGGCCACGGCGGCGACTGTGCCCGTTTCGGCGCGCATCTTGGGCAAATAGCGGTCGTAGTGGCCACCGCCGCGACCTAAGCGCGTGCCATCCGTACTCAGCGCCACCGTCGGCACCACGATCAAATCCAAATCGGCGGGATCGCAGGCCATCCCTGACGGCTCCAACAGGCGCGCTCGCGGTCGCCGGACCAACGCGCTCGGCCCGGCGCACGGCACCATCTGCAGCGCAGAGCCATCGGGGAGCAAGCGCGGATAGGCCAACTGATAGCCGGCAACCAGCAGGGCATTGGCGAGATCGCGGGTGTCCGCCTCAGCGCCAATCGGGCTGTATAAGCCGACTAGGCGGGCGCCAAGGGCCTGCGCCAGCGAACAAACATGCACAGCTAATACCGTCGCGTGGCGTTTTCGCAGGAGCGGTGAGCGGTTGCGCCCCACCGAATCCGCGGCTGCCCGCCAACCTGCCTTATCGATCGGCACTACCGCAGGCAACGTTGCGGCGGCCAAAGTCGCCACTGGGGAGGTCGCGGTGCTCATGGCGTGTCTCGTTCGCGCGGCTGGCAGTGGTTGTCGGGCCTGCTGGCAGACGTCGAAATGGCTCGGACTTGCACCAGCATTTCATCTGCGAAGTGGCGAACTTGCGCCGCTGTTTGCGCACGAAACTGACGGTGGGAATCGACCAGCTTGGAGTTGGCGCCGCGCAACTGAGTCGCACCACCGTCGAGCTCAGTATTGGCGGCGCGAAGCTGAGAATTCACGTCTTGAATCTGGGTATTGGCAGCGCGATGCTGGGAATTCTCATCTTGAAGCTCAGTATTGCCAGCGCGAAGCTCTGTGATAGCGCCGCTCAGCTCAGAGATGGCATCGCGCAGCTCAGTATTGGTATCACCCAACTCGGTATTTGCGTCGCGAAACTGGGAATTCTCAACTTGAAGCTGGGTGTGGGCATTGCCTAGCTGGGTGTGGGCATTGCCTAGCTGGGTGTGGGTATCGTGCAGCTGGGACAAGGTATCGCGCAGCTGGGACAGGGTATCGTGCAGTTGGGCCTGGCTATCGCGCAACTGGGCCTCGGCGGCCTTCACTTCGGTCTGGGCGTCGCGCAGTCGCTCGAGCTCTTCCGCAAGCTGCAAAGCAGCAAACAAGGCCAATTGTGGAGGCGGCAACCCGCGCTGCTTGATGAGCGCTGCTCGCTCGTTGACGGCAGTGGCGACGCGCTGCACAAACTCATCGCTGTCGTCCGTCTGCAGGCGCATGTCGGTGCCGAGCACTGAAATTCGCACGGTCCGCGCCACAAGGCCTCCTGTCGTCTGCTGGTTGGCCGGCCTGTCGCTTGGCTGGTGGCCCGAACGCCAACTGCGGTGGGGCCAAGCCTACGCCAACCCTATCGAGGTGGCAACGACCCCGCACACCGCGATCCCCCGCTTTGGGCGCATCTCTGCTTTCCTGCGTCGCTTCTCTCCATCGCCGTGCGCAAGTACGGCTCAATCGTTCAGCTCCTTGCGCCTTGTCGAGCGCCAGCGAGCGACCGTGCACTGGCATCCCAAATCGGGGGCCGCGGAAACTTTCGGGCGGGAACTCAGGCACAGCCGAGATTGTGCGGCTTTGGCGGCTTATCGGCTTGCAGGCAAATAACGCAATGCGTCATTGCTTGACCCGCAGCGCGCCGGTCGTACAATAAGCGCTCGGGTTGGTTCCGGCACCAGTGGCGAAGCGCAAATAGATTCGCAAACTTGCTGACAAGTCGCGCAGAATTTCCTTGGAGTCAAACTATGTGTCTCTGGACTGCTCTTGCCATGCGCATTACCCGCGTTGGGCTGCCTTTCGCTTTGGTCGCCATTACCGCTGCTTGTGTGGGCGGCGGCGAAGCGGCTGATGCGGGTGCCGCCGCTGCGGCCGACAGCGCGGGCGCAACCGATGTCAATGTTGCCGATGGGGCTTCACCGGCTGACACGGTCGGCGTCGATACCGCCGTCACTGGAACAGACGCTGCATCCACAGGTGACAGCACGCCGCAAGATGACAGCGACGCCGTAGCCCCGAGCGACACGCTAACCACGGGCGACACGCCAACCACGGGCGACACCGCGGTTACGCCCGATGTTCAGTCCGGCTGCAAAGAAGACAAGGATTGTCCAGCTCCCGCTGCCGCCTGCACCGTCTCGACTTGCAACGTGGCCACTGGCAAGTGCGCAGAAAAACCCGCCGCGGACGCCTCCAGTTGCGATGACAGCAACGCCTGCACCGAGAAAGACGAGTGCGTCGCTGGCAAATGCACTGGAGCCACCAAAGACTGCAAAGACAAGAACGAATGCACCGACGACAGTTGCGAGGCGACCAAAGGCTGCGTCAATGCCGTCAACACGGTTCAGTGCTCCGACAATGACATTTGTACGCTGGCCGATGCCTGTAAAGACGGCAAATGTGTGCCCGGGGCTACGGACAAGTGCGACGATGGCAACCCCTGCACCGACGACGGCTGCGGCATCACCGAGGTCGTCAAGGGCACCAAGGGCTGCACCCACACCAATAGCATCGCCGCCTGCGAAGACGGCTCCGCCTGCACCAAAGGCGATCTGTGCGCTGCTGGGTTGTGTGCGGCCGGCACACCCACGGTGTGCGATGACAAGAATGCTTGCACAGTGGACACTTGCGACACCAAGACCGGCTGCGTGCAGACGCCAGCGCCGGACGCTTCGACATGCGACGACGGCAACGCCTGCACGACCACGGACTCGTGCGCTGCCGGCAAATGTGAGGGCAAGGCGGTGGTCTGCGACGACAAAAACGCTTGCACCAAAGATAGTTGCGACATCGCGGCCGGCTGCACCGCCACCAATGACAACACCGCTGCTTGCGACGATGACAATAGTTGCTCCATCAGCGACAAGTGCAGCGCGGGTACCTGCAAAGGCATCGGAAAGGTGTGCGCCGAAGATGGCAACCCGTGCACCAACGAGGAATGTGCCAACAATGTGTGCAGTGCGGTCGCCAACGCCGACCCCTGCGACGACGGCAATCCGTGTTCGCAAAAGGACGTGTGCAAGGACAAGCAGTGCGGCGGCGGCGAGGCGATCAAGTGCGACGACAAGAACGACTGCACCGATGACCTATGTGACAAAGCAACCGGAATTTGCAAATTTACTAACAATACAACTACTTGCTCCGATGACTCCGCGTGTACCAGCAAAGACGGCTGTCAAGGTGGCGTGTGCGTAGGCACGCCCATCCCGTGTGACGACGGCAATCAGTGCACTTTGGACGCTTGCGACGACGCCACCGGCAAATGCGCCAGCGCAGCGCTGGCCGACGACACTCTGTGCGACGATGGCACCGTCTGCAGCCAAAAAGACGCATGCAAGGCCGGCAAGTGCGGCGGCGTCAGTATCAACTGCGACGACGGCAACCCGTGCACGGACGACGTCTGCGATGTCGCCAAGGGCTGTACGAATAACGCCAACACCGCCAAATGCGAAGACGGCAGTAAATGTACGGTCGGCGATTTGTGCAAAGACAAACTCTGCCAACCCAGCGCAATTGTGGATAAATGCGAAGACGGCACCGTATGCACCAAAGACAGTTGCGACGCCGGTGCGGGTTGTGTGCATGAGAACGTAGCCGCCAACTGCGACGACAAGAACCCGTGCACCGAAACCGATATTTGCACCGCGGGCACCTGCGCCGGCACCAAACCAAAAGTGTGCGACGACAACAACCTGTGCACCGATGATTCGTGCGACAAGACCAAGGGCTGTGTGGCCGTCAACAACACCGCCGGGTGCACCGACAATAATGTGTGCACCACCAGCGACGCCTGCGCCGTCGGCGCCTGCAAGGGCAAGCCGACGCTGAATTGCGACGACAAAAATGTTTGCACCATCGATACTTGCGACGACAAGACTGGCTGTGCCTACAAACCGGCGGCAGCCGGCGGCGTCTGTGATGACGGCAATACCTGCACCAATACCGACAAGTGTGACTCCGCAGGCAAATGCGCGGGCATCGGCAAGAACTGCGACGACAACAACCCGTGCACCACGGACAGCTGCAAGGACAACGTGTGCAGCACCGCCAACAACACCAATCCCTGTGCCGACGGCGACGCCTGTACGCTCAACGACACCTGCAATGGCGTCGGCGCCTGCAAGGGCGCGGCAGACCTGAACTGCAATGACAACAATGTGTGCACTACCGATTCCTGCGATAAAATCGCTGGTTGCAAGGTCGTGAACAATACGGCGGTGTGCGACGACGGCAAATTCTGCAGCGAAACGGACGCCTGCAACCTAGGCAAATGCGAGGTCGCCAAGGCGCGCAATTGCGACGACGCCAACCTGTGCACCAACGACAGCTGCGACGATGCCAACAAGAAGTGCGCCAGCCTGGCCAATGCCGCCGCCTGCGACGATGGCGCCAAGTGCACCGGGCCCGACGTGTGCAAGGACAGCAAGTGCGCCGCTGGCCCGGTTAAGAAATGCGACGACGGCAATCCGTGCACCATCGATTCGTGTGATGCAACGACCGCCGCCTGCAAAGTTGTGCTGACCACCGACATTGTGGTGTGCCCGGTGTATCCATTGCCGGCCAATTTCAATATCGACTTCGGCGATGCCGCCTGGGTCAACGTCGGCGGCAGCGCTGGCGTCAAGTGGGGGACCGACGCCAGCCCGGCCGCTCCGGGCAAGCTGACCGGCGCCGCCTCCCTCAATGTGAACAACGGCACCGGTTACGCCGACGGTACGCACATCATCGCGGACGGCCTCGGCAAGTTCTTTGTCAATGCCAGCGCTTACACTGGGGCCAAGATGACGTTGGCGTTCTACTCGTGGCTCGACGTTCAGGAGCCGACCATGGACCGCTGTTGGGTTGAACTGAGCAGCGACGGCTTTGTCACCAAAATTTCGCAACAGCTGCCCAGCGTTAAGGCGTGGACCCTGAATGCCATGGACTTGACCTCCATGATTGGCAAAAAATTCCAGATTCGTTTCCACTTTGACACCCTCGATGGCATCGGCAACGCCGGCGTCGGCGCATTCGTCGACCAAATCACCGTGTATGGCGGCCCCATTGTCGCCATTACCCCGAGTTCTTGGTGGACGGAGCCTTTTGAAAACAACAGCTTCGGCTGGCAATTCAGCGCGCCCAACACCTCTGGCACCGGCTTTGCCATTGACAGCACGCCCGACGTGACGACGGTCAATACGACGGTGGCCAGCAAGATTTCGCTCAACATGAATAACGGCATTAATTTCAGTGGTCTGACTCAAGCAAACGCCATGGCGCCGGTGATCGACTTGACCAATGCGGGCGCTGGACCGGTGACGCTGCTGTTCAAGGAATATGTGGACACAGAATTCGGCGGATCGTACGACGCTCGCTATGTGCAGGTCACTGGCGATGCGTTCGTGACTATGCCCATTTCCTCCACGCTCAATGCCAGCGTGCAGCACGGCAAGGGCTGGCGGTGGTCGTGGGTCGACTTGACTGGGGTCAAGGGCAAAAAGGTGCAACTGCGCTTCCGTTTTGATTCCGTAGACTCCACTGCCAATGAGGGCAAAGGGTGGTTCATCGAGGACTTGTCGTTAGATACGATCGCCGCGCCGTCCTATGCCGAAATGGTGACTTGCGGCAACGCCTCGGCCTTTACTATCGCCAATGCCAATGCGATCGGTTGGGGCGTAGACGCCAATGCCGGCGCGGCGTTCTTTTCTGGCGACTGTTCGCTCAACTTCAGTTCGCTAGTGGCGACAGCCTATAACTTCACCTGCCCGGCCAGCACAACCAAAGTGGCTGGCACCGCTAAGACGGCAGTGTTCAATGTAAAAGCCTCAGCCGCTGTCGGCGCCGTCACTTGGCTGCGCTTTAAGTCCCTCGTCGACGCCGAGACCGGCAGTTACGACAAGTTTACCGTCATTGTTAAAGAAATTGGCGGCGGTGCCCTCACCAAAGAGTACGTTGTCAACAAGATTTCGGCGTACAAGAAATGGGCCGATGTGGCGTTCGACATCACGGTCTTCAATGGCAAGAACGTGGTGCTGGTCTTCAACTTTGACTCGCTTGATTGCAGTGTCAACAGCGGCGCCGGCATCTTTGTCGACGACATCATGGTTCGACCGGACAAGTAAGGGCCCGTGCAAAATCAAGTCGATTTTGCACACCGGCCCAATGCTTGCTTGGTGGGTCGCTGACTCGCGGCTTTACAAGCCGACTCGACGCTCCGTTTCTATCGGGGATCGATCGAGTAACTCCTGCTCGGGCCCTAATCTGGCGGGATTGAAAAAAACCGGCGGGGGGTTGTACGCTCCCGCGCCGGTTGTGGCCCTACCTGCAGGGCCCAGTTCGGCACTCTTGCCAGATTTCACGGCGTTGCCGGACAAACCTCTTGAACCAAAGCCAGTCGCACACTCTGCCTGCCGACCCCAAGGCGCTGCGTCGGGCGTTGCGTGAATTGCGCGAACGCTGCGAATACCTTGAAAGCACAGGCGAAAACCTGCTGCGCAAACGCGGCAAGCTGCTGCCGCCCGAGGTTTTGCGGCTGCTGCGCGATCAGTTGAGTGCGTTGCGGGTGACGCGCGCCCAGACTCCTGGCGACGCCAACACCGAACAAATCACGGTTTTCGATAAAACAGTCGCGCAGTTTGATGAAGCCCTGTCGATTCACCTCGGCCAATTTCGCAAGTCGCCGACCCGCGAACTGGTCGAGGCCATCGCCATTGCCTTGCTGCTTACGCTGGGGATTCGCGCCTTTGTGTTCGAGGCCTTTAAGATTCCGACCGGGTCGATGATCCAGACGCTGCAGATTCACGACCACCTGTTCGTCAATAAGTTCTTGTATGGACTTAAGATTCCGTTCACGCGGCTAAAATACATGACCTGGCGCGAACCCAAGCCCGGCGAAATTATTGTGTTTGAGTATCCGTACGATGACGATGCGGATTCGGCCGGCAAAGACTTGATCAAGCGGGTGGTCGCGGTGGCAGGACAAAAAGTCCGAATGGTCGACAACGTCATCTTCATCGACGGCAAGCCGATCAAGCGCAAGGTGCTGCAGCAGGCGGCGGATTGCGGGCAGGCGTCCTTGGGTGGTTACAAGTGCAAAGTGACGCGCGAGTGCATCGGCGGCCAATTGTACATCGCTCAACATCACGTTTCGCCCGCTTTGGGCCTGCTCGACGGCGACAACAACTCCGATTGGCCGCCCGCGATGTGGAGCGGCCTGCGCTACGGGCCGCACACCATGGGCTACAGCCCGCCGGAGAACAACCACTTTCCCGACTACTTGGTCCCTGCCGGTCACATGCTGGTCATGGGCGACAACCGCGACAACAGCAAAGATGGCCGCTTCTTTGGGCTGGTCCCGCTCGACACCGTCAAAGGCAAGGCCGGGGTGCGCTGGTGGGCTTTTGTTGACGACTGGTATCGCCCTGAATTGACTCGCATGTTTGAAGTCATTCACCAAGAGGCGCCCGATCTCGATTGCGCCAACTGGAACCCAGACCTATGAGCGAAGCCACGCTGTTGCTCGATCGCGCCCACCTCGACCAGGTGATGCGCAACTTGACCGACGAGATCTTGGCGTTGCCGTGGGCGCAATCTGGCGGCGATTTTCCGTGGTTTATTGGGATTCGTCGTGGCGGCGTGGCAGTGGCCCATGAGCTGGCGCGACTGGTGGGGGTGACGCTGGGCACAGCACCTCAGGTCGGCGCTCTCGATATCAGCATGTACCGCGATGACATGTGGCTCAAAGGGCCCAGAATTGCTGAGGGCCAGACCGAACTGCCGGGCGATCTAACCGGGCGGCGCGTGATGCTGGTCGACGACGTGCTGTACACCGGTCGCACCGTGCGCGCCGCCCTGAACGCTGTGGTCGATTTTGGCCGACCGCAGTCGGTGGGGCTGGCGGTGCTGCTCGATCGTGGCGGACGCGAGTTGCCGATTGCCCCGGACGCCACTGGCTACCGACTCGACGTGCCGCCCGACTGCAAAGTCCAGGTGCGCTGCGACAGTGCGGGTCGCTTGCATTCGGTGGTGCAGGTCCACAACGAATAGGCTAGTTTTACCATGACCTTGTGTTTGCCATGACGGCTCCAAGTGCTCTGCAATTGCGCCACTTGTTGGGGCTAGAAGACCTCAATGCCGACCAGATCACGGCGCTGCTGGATTTGGCCGCGCAGATGAAGGCCGTCAATCAGCGGCGCATCAAAAAGCTGCCAACGCTGCGCGGCGTGACGGTCCTCACGTTTTTTGTTGAAAATTCAACACGTACCAAGATGAGTTTTGAGCTAGCGGCCAAGCGTCTGAGCGCCGACACCATGGGTTTTGCGGCCTCAACGTCGTCGCTATCCAAGGGCGAAACGTTGTTGGACACCGCGCGCAACTTGGAGGCGATGGCTCCCGATATTGTTGTGATTCGGCATAGTTCGGCCGGAGCGCCGCACTTTTTAGCCGAGCGCCTGAACTGCGGGGTGGTCAATGCCGGCGACGGCGCCCACGAGCATCCAACTCAGGGCTTGCTCGACCTGTACACCATGCGCGAAAAACTGGGGGACCTTACCGGCAAGAAGGTTGCAATCATTGGTGATATTGCCCACAGCCGGGTGGCGCGCTCGAACTTGCACGGGCTGGCCAAGCTCGGAGCGCATGTCCACGTAGCCGGTCCGGCGACCATGTTGCCGCCCGGTTTGGAGCAATTCGGCTGTTCGGTGCACGCCAGGGCCGAGCCAGCCATTGAAGGCGCCGATGTGGTCATGATGTTGCGGATTCAACGCGAGCGCCAGGGCAATGATCTGATCCCTCATGCCCATGAATATCATCGTTTTTTTGGTTTGGATGCCGCCCGTCTGAAGCTGGCGCAGCCACACGCGCTGGTCATGCATCCCGGGCCGATGAACCGCGGCGTCGAGATTGCGCCCGAGGTCGCCGATGGCGAGCAGTCGGTCATCTTGCAGCAAGTGGAAAACGGGGTGGCGGTGCGCATGGCGGTGTTGTACGCGGTGGCGGCAACCCGTGGTCTCGACGCGGTGGGAGGCTAGAATACCATGCACACCATCGCGGATAACCTGTTGATCGTTGGGGCAGACTTGCGCGGTTGGGCTAATTTGCCACCGCAGACGTGCAATGTGTTTCTGGTCGGCGGCCACGTTGCTGCGCTCGGCGAGCATTTGGACATTGCTGGCGCCCAAGTGGTGGATGCGACAGGCTGTTGGCTGACGCCCGGCATGGTCGAGTTGTGTGCTGCGGGCCGCGAGCCCGGCCAAGAGCAGGATGAGGATCTGTTGTCGCTGTCGCGCTGCGCCGCGGCGGGTGGCTACGTGGCGGTCGCCGTGGCGCCGGACACCCAGCCCAGCAATGACGATCACGCCGTCACCGAGCTGATTGTGCGCCGTGCTCGCGATCTGGGCTTGTGTGACTTGTTGCCGATTGGCGCGCTGACCCATCGCCTGCAAGGCCAGACGCTGGCGCCGATGGGCGAAATGAGTGAAGCGGGCGCGGTGGCGTTTGGCGACGCCGATCGCCCGGTGCTGTCGTCGCGGATGTTGCGGCGGGCCATGGAGTATGCGCGCAGCTTTGACAAGGGCGTGGTCACCCAACCGCTCGACGTCGACTTGGCCGGCGCTGGGGTCATGCACGAGGGCAAGTGGTCGACTCGCTTGGGGCTCAAGGGCATTCCGGCCGCCGCTGAACACATCGCCGTGGCCCGCGACATCGCGGTGTGCCAGTTGGCGCGGGGTCGCCTGCATGTGGCTCGCCTGACCTCGGCGCGCTCGGTGCAGCATGTGGCCAACGCTAAGCGCGATGGCATTGCGGTGACGGCCGCGGTCAGTATCTGGAATTTACTGTTGACCGACGCGCAGTTGGCCAAGTATGAAGTCAACTTGCGCTTGGCCGCGCCGCTGCGCGAGGAGTCCGATCGCCAAGCGCTGCTCCAGGGTCTGCGCGACGGCACCATCGATGCCATCACTTGCGATCACCAGCCGTGGGGGCTCGCTGAAAAAGAAGTGGAATTCGATCGCGCGCAACCGGGGGCCATCGGCCTGCAAACCGCGTGGCCGCTGTTGTGCGAACTGATCGGCGCCGGCGAATTGGACGAAGCGACGGTGGTCCGGGCGACCGTCAATATGCCGCGTGCGATTCTGGGGCTGCCACCGCCAGAGTTGCATGACGGCCAACCCGCGACCTTGGCAGTGCTTGATCCGACCGCGCACTGGCAGTTGGATAGGTCCACCAGTTTGAGCAAGAGCCGCAATTCGCCTGTGTGGGGCAAGCCTCTGGTCGGTCGGGTGACCCTCACCGTGTTTGAGGGCCGCGTTAGCTTTGCTGGCTAGAGAGCCGATCAAATAAGATTTGCTCGGCGTCTCAGTGCTTGCTTTGTGGGTCGCGAGCCTGCGCCACTTATTCAGTGGCCTGCGGGTTGGCGTCAGGCCGCTCCGTTTTGTTTGGGAGTTCTTTGAGGTTCGGCGTTAATTGGTCGGGTCTCTAGCGTATGGAGTGCTCAAGTCATTTAGGAACCGGCCGCACCACTGGCAGAACATTACAGATATCGACCCGACCGCTCGGCTGCACGAAAAACGGATCGCGGCGCCAGCGCTTGGCGTTGACGTAGCGCTGCCACAGCACGGTGTCGGTGCGCAGGATCTGCAGTTCCACCCGCTCGGCGGCGGCGATTTCGCTCGCCACCCGCACACTGGCAATGGGCACCCGCTCAGCCGGCGTCTCGTAAAAGCCCAGCTTGCCTTTGCCGCGCGGCAGCGCCGTCAACAATTCCATGCCGGCGACGATCCGCCCGACCACCGCCAGATTGCGATCCAGATGGCGCGGCGCGTGGCCGATCACCGTGTACAGCTCGGCGCCCGTGCCGGCGTCCGGCGGCATGTCGCGCCCCACTCCGACCATCGAGTAGCAGTGCAGCGGCCACATGTGCGTTTCGGTGGCGTCGCGGGCGACTGGAAAGCCTTGCGACCAGCCGACCTGGTCGGCGTAGACGTCGCCATCGGGCAGCGGCGTGAACGCCAAGCCCTTGGCAGCTACCGCGTAATTGGCTGGCGGGTGGCGGTCAATGGAACCAAGGTCGCGCTTTTCAGTCGGATCGCCCCACTGCACCACGTAGTTGTCTTGGACGCGCAAAATGGCCGCTCCGTCCCAAAACTTCGCAGCAGCTAGCGCCAAGATGTTGGCCACATGCGCCGGAGCCAACGTCGGCGCCAACTCGATGACCACCCGATCGCTGGGCAACTCGAGGTGCGGCGTGTGTTTAGTGTCCCGCGGCGACTCCGTGATCACACTGGGCGACCGCATCGCCGGCACCTCGAGGTACAACGTGTGCTTGGGGTCCAGCAGGCGCCAATCGGTGGCGACGGCCGCCGATAGCACTTCAGCGCTGGTTTCAGACGGGGCTGGCGACACCGTCGGTCGCAGCAGGGTGGTCGAACCCGCGCTGCTACAAGCGACGCTGGCCAAGGTCAGCGCGGCGCAGACGCCAAGGTGAGCGGCCGCGGCACTATTTTGCAAAAAGGCTAAGCAACGCATGGCCCATTGGGGCCCAGCTGCCGTGACTTTGTCAAGCTGCGGGGCCCAACTTGCCGCCGACGATCCGTCGCGGTCACGATCCAAGGCCACGACGGATTGCCGGCTGTCAAGATAGCTGGGAAACAAGTGTAACAACAATGACATATCCACCACGGGCGCGTTGGTTGCTGTGTCTCCAGCAAGGCCAAACTGGTCTGCTGCTCGCCGTGCGCGACGAGTTTCCACAAGGTGCATTTAGCGTTGGGATCTTCTACCATCGGCGCCCGCGCGCGGCTCTGGCCCGCCCGTAGACAGGAATCCGATGGCCACCGCCAACGCCGAAAAGACCCAGTCCCCCTATGCCGCGACGCAGCAGTTTGCCGGGTTGTCCAGTCCGATTCCGCCGCCGCCATCGTCGATCACCACATCTTGGGCGACGCTGCCGTTGTTTGCCGGCTTGGCCGAAGAGGCCATAGAGCAGTTTCGCGACGCGATGGAGCAGGTCACTTTTGTGGCCGGGACCGCGGTGCTGGTGCAAGGTGAAGCTGGCGAGGACATGTTTGTGCTCGACGCGGGCACCATGCGAATTATCGTCAGAAACGACAAGAATGTCGTGGTGTTTGAGCGCACGATCAACGCTCCAGCCCTGTTTGGCGAGATGGCGCTGATTACCCGTGAACCGCGTACCGCCAGTGTGGTCGCCGAAGAAACCGTCCATTGTCTGCGGATCAACAAGCAGATGGTGCAAGAGCTGTTTGCCCGCCATCCCAATACTGCGGTGTTCTTGACGCGCTTGGTTGGTGAACGTTTGATGGAATCCAAAGGGATTCGTAAGGTTGGCAAGTACAAAGTCAAAGGTCGACTGGGCTCAGGCGGCGTCGCGACGGTGTTTGAGGCCATCCATCCGACGCTCGGCACCCCGGTTGCGCTCAAGATGCTCTCGCATGCATTGGTTTTTGATGCGGGTTTTGCCGACCTGTTTCAGCATGAAGCGCGGCTAGTCGCGCAACTGAACCACGATCACATTGTGCGAGTGCTCGACACCGAACAGGCCTACGGCACCCATTTTATTGTGATGGAGAAGCTGACCGGCGACCTGCTGGAATCGCTCATCGACTCCGGTCAACCGCTGGATTGGCCCAATTGTCGGCGGATCTTGCGCGAAATCTCCGATGCCCTGGCCTATTCGCACAAGCAGGGGCTGATTCACCGCGATATCAAGCCGGCCAACGTGTTCCTGTTGACGGACGGCAAGGCCAAACTGCTCGATTTTGGCATTGCCACCAATCCGGGTGGCGGCGCTTCGGGACCGGGCGGCAAAGTGATGGGCACCCCGTACTACATGAGCCCCGAGCAAATCTTGGGTCAACCGCTCGATGGGCGCGCCGATTTGTATTCACTGGGTATTATGGCCTACGAAATGTGCTGCCGCGAATTGCCCTTTGACGGCGACACGTTGCAGCAGTTGTTCGCCCGTCACATCAATATGCCAACGCCCGATCCGCGCTGGATCATTCCCGAACTTCCCGACGACCTGTACGAGTTCATTGTCAAAGCCACCGCCAAGCTGCCCGAAGACCGCTTTGAAAGCTGCTTGGAGGCGGCGGCGTTCCTGCAGACCGCCGCCGAGGTGCCGGTGCTCGATCGCTTCGCTATGAGTTCGCTGTCGGTGACCTACCACGCCAGCAAGCGCGAGTTGGTGGAGCGGGTGCTGGCGGACGCGGTGGCCAAGTTGGAAGGTCAAGCCGGCGTTGCGCTTTTTGCGGCCCACCGCGGGGCTCCGGATGTTCCCGGCTCCTAGCCAGGGCCGCCACTGTTTTTCCAGCTAAGCGTTGACAACAACAAGCCTTTTTCGCTGATCGGCTGCCGGCAGGTAATTGGCTAGCGACCAATTATGCGCAGGCGCCCCGTGCGGCGGGCATGATTGGGCGCGACCGGCAACGCCGCGACCACCGGCAACGGCTCGGGCGCCAGGTCGATCACCGCAAACTGCGGATCCGCCGCCAGCTTGAGCAAGAAGTGCAGAGCATCCTGTACCGCCCGCACCGGTTCTTCCTGTTCTTTGCGATGCAGCGGTCGACTCAGCACCATGTCGGGGCTTAGCCGCCACAGCGTGCCGCGCTGACTGTTCAGCAACGGCAACAGATGAACGGGCTGCAACAGCCCGCGCTCGTGCAACGTCAGCGCCAGCGCCGCCGGCCCCTGCTCCACTTTGGCCAGACCTAGCCGCAGCGCCAAAACGCGAATCTCCAATGCTTGCACTAAGTTTTTCGCTGGTTGCGGCAGCTTGCCCCAGCGATCCGCCAACCGCCGCACTGCTTCGTCGAGTTCTTCCTCGGTCCGCACTGCCGCCAGCCGCTTGTAGGCCATCAGCCGCTGATTGGCATCGGGGACATAGGTATCGGGCAAAAACGCCGTCACCGAGGTCTTGATTTCGGGGTCCACCGGCGCGCCCAGCTCGTCGCCGCGCAGCTCTGCCACCGCTTCTTGCAACAGCTTGATATAGAGATCATAGCCAATTTCGGCAATATGGCCCGACTGTTCCTCGCCGAGCAGATTGCCCGCCCCGCGAATTTCCAAGTCATGGCTGGCCACGTGCACACCAGCGCCCAACTCACTAAAGCGCTCCAGCACCGCGACCCGCGCCATGCCGTCTTTGGTCATGCGCTCACGTTCAGGCACCATCAGGTAGCAGTAAGCCCGCACATTGCTCCGTCCCACGCGGCCGCGCAACTGGTATAACTGCGCCAAACCAAAGGTATCCGCCCGCTCAATGAACATGGTATTGGCGTTGGGAATATCCAACCCCGATTCAACAATCGTGGTCGTCACCAGCACGTTGGCGTCGCGGCGCATGAACGCCAGCATCGCATCTTCGAGCGCCGTTTCATCGAGTTGACCGTGAGCGATCGCTGGCCGCACCGTCGGATCCAGCGCGCGCAACTGGTCGGCGATCCCTTGCAATCGCGTGATTCGATTGCAGATATAAAAAACCTGACCGCCGCGAGCCAATTCGCGCTGCAGCGCCTCGCTGACCACCGCGTCATCGCCGCGACAGACTAGAGTGCGGACACTTTTCCGGTTTTCCGGCGGAGTCGCGATTAACGACAGGTCGCGCAGGCCCAGCGTCGCCATTTGCAGCGTGCGCGGAATCGGGGTAGCCGACAACGTCAGGCAATCGACGTTGGATTTCAACTTCTTGATCGTCTCTTTGTGGCTGACCCCAAAGCGATGTTCCTCGTCGATCACCAGCAGGCCCAGATCGCGAAACACCACATCCTTGGACAACAGGCGATGAGTGCCAACCACAATATCGGTCAGGCCCTTGGCGCAGCGCTCCAGCACCTCTTTTTGCTCGGCCGCACTGCGAAACCGCGACAGCGACTCGATCTTAATCGGCAGCGACTTGCAGCGCTCGGCGAAGGTCAGGCGATGCTGTTCCGCCAAGACCGTGGTCGGCACCAACACCGCGACCTGCTTGCCGTCGAGCGCGACTTTGACCGCGGCGCGCATCGCCACTTCGGTCTTGCCATAGCCCACATCTCCGCACACCAAGCGATCCATGGGGCGATCCAGTTGCAGGTCCAAGATGGTGTCATCGATGGCGCGCTGCTGATCGACGGTCTCTTCCCATACAAACTGCGCTTCCCACTGCCGAAATACCTCGTCGGGCGGCGAAAACGCATGCCCAGGCCGACTCTGGCGCTCGGCGTACAACTTGACCAAGTGCTGCGCGATCTCGGCGACGGCCTTTTTGGCCTTGCGTTTGCTCTTGAGCCAGCGATCGTGGCCCAGCCGATCGAGCTGCGGTGCGCGCTCGCCACTTTCTTCGCTGGCCGAGGTGTATTTTTGCACCCGCTCCAAGTTGGCGACCGGCACATACAAGCGCTGATCGTCCTTGTACAACAGCAGCAAGAAATCCTGTTCACAGCCACCGGCTTCCATGCGCAGCAGACCGACATAGCGGCCGATGCCGTGATCGGTGTGGACGACGTAATCGCCCTCGGCCAGCTCGGCCATGTCGCGCAGGGCGTGCGAGGCCTTAGTCTTGCGTTTGGCCGCATCGGGCTTGGCTGATTTTTGGCCAAAAATCTCCGCTTCGTCGAACACCACGAGATGCAGGGCCTGCAACACGTACCCTTCGCCAGAGCCTCCCAGCACCAGCAGCGCGTCCAAGTCGCGGCGAATGCGCAAATCTTCGATATCACTAGGGCGCAGCGGGCCCTCGTGCAACTCGGTGGCGACGCCGTAGTGGCGCAAAATCGCCTGCAAACGCTGACGGCCGCCTTCGGAATGCGCTGCCACCACCACCAGTTGCTTGAGCAGTCGCGCGGTATGGATGTGCTGCACCAGCGGTCGCAAGCCCTCGTCTTTGCCGCGCGCCTCGCGCAATTGCTGAGAAACGAGTTGGTTATTGCCAACTTCGAGAAAAAACGTCGGCAACCGCACACTTTCTTCCAGAATCGAAAACGGCCGCACCCACAACTGCGTCTGCACAGCCAGTTGCTGCTGGACCTGCGCGACAGTGGCCCAAATCGCCTCAGGGGCAAAGCACAGTTGCTTGGCCTGCTGAGCACTCAGGTAGTGGTCGCGATGGCGGCTCCACGCCGTCTGCAGGGCCTGTGCCACCGCATCGGGGTTGTCGACCACCACCACCGGGCGCAGCGCCCCTGAGCCCACCGCCAGCTGCAGCAGCGTTTGCCGTTCCGGCGCAATCGCCGGCACCAGACATTCCATACCCGGAATGATGTGGCCCGCGCGCAACTCCTCTAGAACCGAGCGCAGTTCCACATTGCCGACGTCCAGATGGTTGGCCAGATCGGTCAGCGCCGCCTCCATGGCCGGCAAGCGCGGCGCGTCGATGACCAGCTCGCGGGCTGGCGGCACCAACAAGTCAAACAGCCCGGATTCAGGTAAGGTTTCTTGCGATTCGGCATCAAAAAAGCGCAGGTCGGCGACATCATCGCCGTCCATCTCGACCCGAACTGGCCGTTCGTACAGCGCGCTCCACACGTCCAATCCGCCGCCGCGCAAGGCAAACGTGCCGGCATCTTCGACCACCGGCACCCGCTCGTAGCCGCCCGCTTGCAACATTTCAATGGCTTCAAGGCGGTCGAAATTGCTGCCGACCGAGGCCAACACGGTGGTTCGGTCGAGCACTTGGGCCGAAAGGGTCGGCCGCAACAGGCCTTCAGCGGTCACCACCACGGCGGCGATACCCAGCCCGAGGTTGAGGCGATAGCCAGCGGCCAACCGCCGTTGCACCACCGCACGCAGCGGCGCCAGAGCCTGATACGGCGAAACGTCGTTGTCTTCGTAGGCCAGCACCGGCGGCAGACCGGGCCACAGCTCGGCTTCAAAAGTAGCAAGTCCTTCACGCAGTTGCCGAGCGCGCTTGCTGTCCGCCGCCACCACAATCAGCGGGCGCTTGAGCCGTTGCCGCAACGCCGCCAGCACAAACGGCAGCACCGCACCTTCGGCAGCAGCCAGAACGGTCTGCGGATTGTTGTGCTCAAGCGAAAGGATCAGACCTTGCAGGTCAAACGGGCGGGCAATGTGGGTAGACGGGGGCAGGGCCATGCGGGCAATCGGCTCAATCGAAAAGCGCTAAAAACCGGGTTGGATATCGTTATCGTCGCGCGGTCGAAGCAGGAAGCTACCAAAACTATAGGTCAAATGGCCGCTGATGCTGGTGATGGCTTGGCCGCTTGAAAACTTGGTTTTGGCGTCTTTGTCGTAATATTGCGAGGTGGCGAAAATGCCGACTTTGATCTGAGCCGCGCCGCTAGACACGGTGAATTCGCCGTGGAGCTTGCCGTCGCTACCCAAAACATTGGGGTTGTCGATGGTAATTCCAGAGATGCGCAACAGCATATTTTCATAGGACTCTAGCGACTTGACTAGCGTGGCCAGCGGTACATTGTAGGGCTCGGGCACTGCGACCTTGCCCTTGGCCACCACTGCCGCTGCCGTTTCGCAGGCAATCTCAGTCTGGCAATAAAACTCCTGTACAATACCAGTCACTTGCACCACGTCGCCCAGCTGAATCGCCAGTGGATTGCTGCCGACAATGACGGCCATGCCAGCGTTGACGGCGCTGGTCGGTCCGGTGGCCGGGCGCATGTAGAACAGCGAACTTTTCTTGCCGTTGCTAGCGGTAATCGTCTGCGGTGGACCGGTGACGACGCAGTTTTCGACGATGACTTTGGTGTAATTGACAATGGCCGCTGGATTTTCGCATGTTTGGCTGGTTGCCCCGAGTTGAATCTCAGCAACGGTCGCTGGCACCGGTTCAGTCGTGGCGTCGGCGGCGTCGGCGGCGTCGGCGGCGGCGGCGGCGTCGGCGGTGTCGGCGGTGGTTAGGCTGTCGATCGGCGGCGAAGTGTCTGGGACCACTGTGTCTTTGGCGGTAACCGTCTCAGCTTGGGCAGCGCCGTCGTTGGTCCCTCCGGCCGTGTCGTTGGCTTGCGCGCCACTGTCGACTTGGGCGCCATCTGCAGCCGTTGTGCCGTCTGCACCCTGAGGCGCACCATCGGCGCTGGCCTGGGCATCGCCGCTCACCGCGACGCACACATTATTGGCGCTGCAACTCATGTTGGCCGGACAGGCGCCACCGGTACCGCAGATCAACACGCTGCTGCCGCCACCGCCGCCGCCGCCACCGTAGGCGGTGCAGGCGCAAAATACGGCGATCGGTGCCAACAATGCTGATTTAGCAAAGGTTTTCATGAACCCTCTCGGCTGGCGGTGGCAATTCGCTCGCTAGTGGGCGACGATGCCGCGTGCGCTAGGCTAGTGACTGCGCCGGTCAAACGTCAAGCGAACCTTGGGCAACGCTGGCCACCAAGCTGCTACCCGATCGAGGACTGTGACTCCACTTTTTCAGCAGATTAATGAGCAAGGCCCGGTGTCGCTGGCGATTACCGCGCTAGGCGGTTTGGGCGACGGCGTCGGTCGACTCGCTAGCGGTCAAGTCGTGTTTGTCGCCGGCCTGCTGCCTGGCGACGAGGCGCTGGTGACTGTGGTCGGCCTGCGCAAAGGCGTGGCGCGCGGTCATGTGCAGCGCTTGTTGACACCGTCGCCTCAGCGATCACAGCCAGAGTGTGCCGCTTTTGGGGTGTGCGGCGGTTGTAACCTGCAGCACCTGTCGCTTGCTGGACAACTGGAGCACAAGCGCGCCCAGCTGCAGCGCATTGTTGGCACTGCGGTGCAGGTTCAAGCCACCGCCATTGATCCGCACGGTCATCGCCGCCGGACGCGCATGCACTTGCGCCGAGCGGTGGACGGCCTGCAAGTTGGCTTTTTGGCAAGCAAAAGTGATTCGATTGCGGCCACGCCGCATTGCCTGGCGCTGGAGCCCGAGCTGGAAGCACTGCGCCGCCGCTGTGCACAAGTGCTGGGGCCCTGGCTGCAAGTTGGCGAAATCGCAGCGGTCGTTGGTAAGGAGGGCATAACCGCACTTCTCAGCGCGAAAACGAATGCCCCGCCCCCCGCCGCGGCTGAACTAGCCCAACAATTGGGCGTAGTTGGGCTGCGCTACTCGATCGGGCACCACCGCGATCACTGGGGCCTGATGGACGTCGCGCTGCCCGAAATCGAGGCCCCATGGACGGTGCGCACCGCCGCCGACGGGTTTTGTCAGGCCAGTGCCACCGCGAATCGGGCATTGCGAGCGACCATCGCCCAAGTGCTCGACATGGCTGGTCCCCATGAAAGTGCTCAAGAATTCTTCGCAGGAGCTGGAAATTTCACCGACCTGCTTTTGCACCGGTACGGCCATGTCCGCGCCTTGGAGCGCGATGCGCACGCCTGCACTCGACTTGCGCAGTCCGCCGCCGCGGCTGGCTGGGGTCAGCGGTTGCATGTGGTGCAATCGCAAGTTGCCGCCGCGCTGACACCGCCACACGGTCGGCAGTTGTGGTTGCTTGATCCGGGCCGGCTGGGCGCACCCGAAGTGACAGCGGCTGCCACCAAGTGGCGACCCCAGTCTGTTGTCTACGTGTCGTGTGCGTTGGACACGCTGGGCCGCGACTGCGCAACTTTGGTCAACGCCGGTTACCGCCCAGTGGCTGCCGCGGTCGTCGATGCGTTTCCGTGGACCGTTCACACTGAAACTGTTACACTATTCTGTCAATAGTCTGAAGAATCGGCTGGCGCAAGACGGCCAATTTGAGCGAAATCGGCTGGCGCAAGACGGCCAATTTGAGCGAAATCGGCTGGCACAAGACGGCCAATTTGAGCGAAATCGGCTGGCGCAAGACCGCCAATTTGAGCGAAATCGGCTGGCGCAAGACGGCCAATTTGAACGAAATCACTGCCCCGTGCTAACCTCAGCGGCGGCGTCGACGCGCGCAGTGCCTGTCGAAACTACCGCCAACAAGGATAGCAACGGCCTGCAGGGCCATCAGTAGGGGCTCCCAGCCAGCCTGCTCAAGATCGATTGCGCAACCGGCGCGTCACACAAAGGAAGGACGCCGATGTGGCTCCTGTTGATGGCAACGATATTAGCCGTCATGGCCTTAGAAGCCATGGACGACGAGGCGCTGATGGAGCGCTTCGCCCGCGGCGAGAGTCGAGCGCTTGGCATCTTGTACGATCGCCATTGTCGTTCGCTCAAAGCGTTTGCTATCCAACAGGGCGCGGCTCGCCCCGATGATGTGGTCCAAGATGCTTTCTTACGGGTGGTGCGCAATGCTCAGGGTTTTAAAGGACAAAGCAAGTTTCGGACTTGGTTGTTCACGATCGGCCGCAACTTATGCATCGACGCCTCGCGGCGCGACCGTTTTCGCAACGGACCCTCGCTGGATGCGCCGATGGGCGATGACGATGGACCGACGCTGGGCGAGCGTTTTGCTTCGGATGCGGTCGGTCTGGATGCCAGCCGCAATACCGCCGATCTGCAGTTTAGCAAGGCCTATACCATTGCCTTGGAGCAACTGCCCGCCGAGCAACGCGAAGTATTTACGATGCGTGAAATTAGCGGCTTGAGCTTTGCCGAGATCGCCGAAGCGACCCAAACGAACGAAAACACCGTCAAAAGCCGGATGCGTTATGCCCTCAAGGTGTTGCGCGATGCGCTGGCGGATTTTGCATAATCAGTGCAACGGCTCCCGGTCGAGATGACCCGCCGTTTGCGGGCGTCCAAGGGAGGAGGCCATGGTCAACGACAACGGAAAAATCAATGATGACGCGGCTTTTGTCGATGCTTACGAGCGTCGGCTAGCCGGAGGCGTGGCGACCGAAGTGCCGGCGCCGTGGCGCGACGAGATCGAGCAAATGGTGCGCGTACATGCCCGCATCGCGGCGTTGCCGTTGCCCGAAGTCTCGCCAGCGGTGCGGTCAGTGGTGCTGACGGCTGCTGCCCAAAGCGCGGTCGAAAACAGTGCACCGCAGTCCATTTTTGCGCGGCTGGCGGAGTACTTGTTTCGACCGGGGCCGATCTTGGTGGCCGCTTCGGCGGCGGCGCTGCTGATCGCAGTGAGCGCTCGCAACGACAAGACGATGGCGCCGGTGAGCGACATGGGTGCCGTAGCGCTCAACGACCGGCCGCTGCCAGTGTTGACGGCAGAGCCTGAACCGGCTGCGGCTGCAGTCGCTAGTCCCGCACCCACCGCCCAAGTGGCCGCAACAGCACCTGCCGCCGTGGAGGACTTGGGTGCGCCAACCGCACCAGCGCAAGACCCACTTGCCGCGGCTCTTGCGGTAAACGACGATCCGCCGCTGCAAAATGCCCCGATTGAAGCGAAACCAGCGTCGCTTGGCCCAGTTGGCGGCGAGCGGGAGTCGGCTGATTTTGTTGATAATAAAGGGCAATATCAAAAAGCGGCAGGTCGAGAGCAGCTACTTGCGCTACCGCCTCCCAAGCCAGCACAAGTGGCGGGAGTGGATAAAATGGCCAACGCCGCGATCGCGGACAAAGCGGGGGACAATGCCGGTTCCGCCCGCAACGACAAACTAGCGGTGCCCGCTGGCACGGCGATAGGCATGGTTGCCAACAAGAAGGCGGCAAAAGACGAGGATTTGGCCGAAAATGCAGCGACCAAGCCTGCCGAAAATGCAGGGGCCAAGCCTGTCGAAAATGCCGGGGCCAAGCCGGTCGACTATGCTCCATTGCGCAAAGCGGAGGAAAGCCAACGCCCTGCCTACCAAGCAGCTGCCAATCTGGCGGACAACCGGGCCGCGCCCTCGGCGGCGCCAGTCGCTCAACGCTCGGTGGCCACCAAGGACGAACCGGCTGCGGAGAATGACGATCGCGGCAAGCAACAGCAGGCTGTAGGCGCAGACTCCGCAGCCGCGCTAGTAGCACGATTGCGTGGTGAAGTGGAAAAGACCAGCGAAATCAACAAAAAGCTGGCGTTGCTCAAGGCTTTGCAAGCAGCGGCGCTCAAAGCCGGCGATGGCAAGACCGCGCAATGGGCCAAAGCGCAGACGACTGCCGCCGAAGCGGAGCGCGTCGCCCCCGCCAAAGTCAATCGCGCCAAGGCCACCGAGCCCGTTCAGCGCAAGGCCGGCGCCGCTTCGATGGACTGAGCGGTCCAGCCTAACTGACTAAAAATAATCGCGAATACTGGTGTCCTTGCGGACTGGCTCTGCACCAACGCAGCCACTGGTCGTCGTGGTTTTGGGCGGCCTAAATACCAAACACCTTTTGAATTACAGAGCGAATCTGCGGCGGAATCAGCTGCAGCGCCCGATCTCGCTTGCGCGGCGCGCGGCCAAACAGCGCCACCACTAGCCCAGCCCGCCAATCGGCAACTTGGGGCAAGCGCGGCGGCGGATCCACTTGCGCCAGTCGCGCCCATTGCTCCAGTGTGGTTGCACTGGCAACCCCAGCCCGCCGCAGCGCTTTGGCCGGAATAATGGCGACTGCAACCTCAGCGCAAGCTTGCCACTGGGTTGGCTGGGCAGCACGAGCCGCCTTGACCATGGCAATGGCGCGTTCCGACGGAGCGAGCTGGGCCTGCACCACAACCACCACATCGGCGGTGGTCGCGCGCAGCAGCGTTCGCAGTGCGAGCAAGGGCTCAGCTAGGCCACCCGCGCAACAAACAACCGTAACTGATGAATCTTCTTGGGCCTGGGCCACGCTGTCATCCGTGGAGCCGACGTCGAGAACCGCTAGCCGCACGTCCACATTGGGAACTGCCGTGCGCCACGCCTGCAACCGTGACTGCAGTACTGCGGCGTCGTTGCGCGCAATCAGGACCAAAGCGACACCACTCGACGGCGGCTCGGCTGCCCTGACCGCGATCGGCGCGGTCGGTGACGGTGGCTCGGCAGTGGGGCGGTTGTGGTGGGTCGCGGTCGCAGCTCGGGCCAAACCATCGGCGGCCGTTGGGCGCATTTGGGGGCGGATGTGCGCCGTTGGCAGTGGGCGCTGGGGAACATCGTCGGGCGCGACGCTGCGAAAACGCAGTGCGCGGTCCTGCATCGACGTCGAACTGGGCCGCGTGGGCGGCGCTGGGCCGGATTCGGGCTGGCGGGCGATGGTACGGGCTGCACGTTGCCGTTCGGCCAATTCGGCCATACTCAGGGCGCGCCGCACGCCGATGGGGTCTGCCGCGGCCTCTTCTCGGCGCCTAGGCGGCGCAATCGGTGGCGGTGGCGGTCCACGCCGAGCCACGGGCCCAGTATCCGCGAGGTGCCGCTGCCGATAGCGCATCGCCCGCTCGGACATCGATTCGGCCGCAGGCGCACTCGCCAGCGGTTCCGCCGAGCCCTCGGCAGTCAAAGAGGGCGGTTGTGCTGTCGTTGGGGGCGATGACGACGAGTTCACGTCGACAACCGCTTTTTTGCGGGGCATGGCCACCTGTTTGGCAAAAAATGGGGGCTCAACGGCCACAAGGCCGCGGTCCGCGGCCCAATCTAGCGGGTCACATCCACAAACAAGTACTTGCCCAGATGTGCCGACAGGTACGGCCGCCGCTCGCGTAGCACGATCACCACCCGCGCGCCCTTGCCGGGCACGTCCTCCGCTTTGATCATCTCGATGGCGGTAGGGAAGGCTCCAGTGAGAATCTCACGGCGTAAATTGGTGCCGGCGATGGTAACTTGTGGCAAGTCAATGACAATATGCAGGTCGTCGGGCCGATACACGTAGCCGCAGGCCGCGTTCTCCAGTTGAACATACACCCGCGAGCCGTCGGCATTGTTTTGAAAACCAATCCACACCAGACCTTGGGCTTCGACCTTGCAACGCCCACCGCCGCCCACCGGCGCGGCGGTATTCCAGTCGGGGACGTTGCCGCTATACGGCCGTTCCTTGTACAGGCTACCAGCCCGATCGACGAACACCTCGCGTGCTTTGTCGTCGCCCAGCAGTGGAAACGGGAATGGCCGAACGGGCGGCGCAAAAGGCCCGAGTTTACTGGCATCTTCGCCGACCGGCGTTGCGATGTCCTCGGGCTTGCTGTCCCTGACGGCGGGCTTGGATGTCGGCTCGCCTTTCTTGGCGTCTTCCTTGCTCGTCGGTTTCTTGCTGTCGCCCTTCGTTTTGTCGTCCTTCGTTTTGTCGTCCGCGCTGCCCTTGTCGTCTGGCTTGGCTTTGTCCTCTAATTTGGCCTTGTCGTCTGGCTTGGATTTGTCGGGGCTCTTGTCGGCTCCTTTATCAGCAGCCTTTTCAGCCGTCTTTTCGGTGCCTTTCGCGGGTTTGGCCGCGCACCACGCTGGCGTGCACAGCAGCACCGTTGCGCAAGGCACTGCGACCACGGCGGCCAAGATTGCGAAGGCAGGATTGCGAAACATGCTTGCGATGGCCGTCCAGCAGTCAAAAGCGCCGTCGCGCGCGACTGCATATAAGCACTCTAGCACGCTCGGCCACCTGCGCAAGATTTGCCCGACCTTGGGCCCGTTTATGCGCGGCGAATCAGAGCAAGCCCTGCGCACACTCCAGTGAACGACTCGACAAAAACGACAAAACCGCCACCCACCAATGCGAGTGACGGCCTGTCGAAGCGGAATCACGAACGAATTTGCGCCTACTGGTCACGCACCTTAGAATCTGTGCCCGACCAAGTTGAGCGCTCTCACCCGGATTGGAACAGTGAGTCGGCTGCAACTACGCCAGCTTGCGACCCAACCAGCTTGCGACCCAACCAGCTT
>SHZD01000235.1 GCA_009692465.1 Myxococcales bacterium | reverse complement strand
CCAGGATTGCCCATCAAAATTCTCCGCGGCCCCCGATTTGGGATGCCAGTGCCCTGTCGCTCGCTGTCGCTCGACAAGGAGCAAGGAGCATTTCGACTGAGGCGTACTCGCGTACGCCGCAAGGAGAAAGGCGACGCCGCGACGCACAGATGCGCCCAAAGCGGGGGATCGCGGGTAAGCCGCGTTCTTGACACCGCCCCCAAATCGGACTTATTTGGTCGCCTATTCGCCGCTGGCATCGATGCCAGTGGCGTGCATGAGCCGCCCGGCCGCAACGTCAGGTCTAACCACGGCGCGTTTCCCTCATAACTTCTTCCAAACTCGAGGATTTCATGGCTTTCACTCAGCCCGCCCTGCCCTACGCCAAAGACGCACTTGCTCCCTATCTGTCCGTAGAGCAAATCGAATTCCACCACGGCAAACACCACGCTGCGTATTTTACCAACCTGAACAACCTGACAGCCGGCAAGCCTGAAGAGGGCAAGTCGCTGGAAGAGTTGATCATGACTGGCAGCGGCGGCATTTTTAACAACGCCGCACAAGCTTGGAATCATACGTTTTATTGGAATTGTATGAAGCCAAATGGCGGCGGACCGGCCACGGGCGCGCTGGCAGCGGCCATTGATCGCGATTTTGGCAGCTTTGACGCGTTCAAGGACGCGTTCAGCAAGGCCAGTGTGGCGGTGTTCGGCTCCGGCTGGTGTTGGTTGGCCCGCACCGCCGACGGCAAACTGGTCATCCACCCGTCGCAAGGGCCCGCCGATTTGCCGATGAAGCACGGCTTGCAGGCAATCTTGACGGTTGATGTGTGGGAGCACGCCTACTACATCGATTACCGGAACTTGCGCGCCAAATTCGTCGAAGGATTTTGGGGCGCAGTCAACTGGGATTTTGCAGCCGCCAACTTTGGCGGGTAGGCTCGCCGGCAGTGCGCTTGGGTGACGCACGCTGTGGCCAATCCAAGTGCACCTGTTTGTGGGGCCCAGCCTGCGCAGCCATCGACCCCAAGGCCTGCGCCAACTCGCTCTAATGCTTGGCTGTTGGCTGGCGAGCACCGTGTTGGCGCTTGCAGCACCGCCAACTGTTGAGGGCAAAGAAAAACGCGCATTCAGAAGCGCGAAGGCCAAAAGCGCAAAGGCGGCCAAAAAGAAGGCGCCCAGCAAGGCTGAGCCCTCGCCTATTCATGCGCCGATTCCATTTGATCGCAGTGGCTTAGGCCAACCAGCCGTCATTTTCGACCCGAGCAGCACTGCGCTAACGGCGTGGTATACGGCTCTGGACGAGGCGCTAACGGGCAACCGAGTGGCTAGGATGGCGGTGTATGGCGCCTCCCACACTGCCGCCGATCTGTGGACGGGCGAGTTGCGCCGCCGCTTGCAGTCCCGCTACGGCGATGCCGGGCACGGCTTCTTGGTGCCCGCCAAGTGGAACCTGGGCTATCGCCACCAAGATTTGGTGGTCGAGGCCAGCCAAGGATGGCAAATCGCGCGCCACTTGCGAGTGCAAGGCGACGCCGTCGGCGATTTCGGTTTGGCCGGCTTGCGAATGCTGAGCGATAATCCGTTAGATTTCATACATATGCGCACGACAACCGCCAATGCGATAGGCCGCAGTGCCGACCGAGTGGAACTGTGGTTTCGCCCCAGCCAGCAGGGCGGTGACTTGGCGGTCGAGCTCAACGGCACCCAGGAATCGATTGCCTGTCGCGGCGACGAAGGAGTCAAGCGCAAGATTTGGCAGCTGATCGATGGACCTCAGGACCTACGGCTGGCACCCATCGGTAACGGCATGGTCGGAATCGACGGCGTGGTGGTGGAGCGCGGCACCAAAGGGGTGGTCGTCGATCAACTCGGCATCCCCGGTATGCAAGCTGAAATCCACTTGCACTGGGCCGAAACGGCATGGGCTCAACAACTGCAATGGCGTAAACCCGACTTGATCGTACTGGCCTATGGCACCAACGACATTGCTCAAACCGATGAAACAATGGATCATTACCTGCAAGTTTGGCGCCGAGTGCTGGCGAGAGTGCGCAAGGCGGCGCCGCAGGCTTCGTGCTTGATCGTCGGCCCGACCGATCGGCTGACTAGGGACGATCGCAAGCGGTGGGTCTCGCTGCCACGAACACAGGATGTGATTGAAACACAACGAAAAGCGGCGGCTATGGCTGGCTGTGGTCACTGGGACGCGCGGGCGGCTATGGGCAACGACGGCGCCATGCTGCGCTGGAAAAAGGCCGGTTTGGCGACCAATGACCGCGTGCACTTGACCCGCGATGGCTATTCACGGTTGGCCGAGCTGTTTGACGTCGCTTTGCACCGGGGCCTGCCGCAACGTCAACGCGAATAGGCGGATTTCTTGGCCAAGTGGATCGGCCAACAGCCGGCCTCAATTGGGCTGGCTGGCGCACTCAAGCGCCGCCCAGGCATAAGGGTGCAGTGCTGGTCGAATCAGTGGCGGCCGTAACAACTTGTGCTGTTTTCCGGTACGCTGCCCAAGGCAGGATCGGTGCCGTCCAAGACCCGTGAGGCCAAGGCAATTTGAGGCAGACAAGAGTATAAATACGAGGATTTTCAGGGCACTAGCGCGCGAAGAACGGCAAACAAGCGCGCGCGACTCAACACGCAAAACGGCTCGCTTTGGACCAATCTGGCGGGTCTTCGGAGGTGGAAATGGAATTGACTGTCGTCAACAAGCTGTCACCGCAGAATCGGACCGAAACCAACGAAGCATTCGTGCGCAAGCACCTTGAGGTGAAGCTGGGCAAAATTGAACAACGTTGGGGCAAGCCGGTGGCGGTGCGTGTCACCACTGAAGAGCAGCCCGTTGGCTTTGCGGTGACTGTGGCCCTGCTCGGCGATCAGGAATTCGTGGCGCGGGCATTTAGCCAAAAACTGCCCAAGGCTGTCGATGCGGCAGTGGACAAGTTGACCCGCCAATTTGAAATCCATAATGAAAAGCGCGAAGGCCGCGAACGGCAACGGCGCTCCCCGGCAGGCAAAGTAGCTACCGAATATTGATAGGCCGCGTCGGCCAGTGCGGACCGGCGAAATTGGCCTAGGGACTGTTAGCGATTGGGTCAATCGTTGGCGGTCCCTTTTTTTTGCCGAACGTGTCGCGGTTTCGCGTACTTGTAAGGTAAACAGGCCGCGGCGCGTCGATTCAGCTTGATCGAGTGATTTCAGCGCACTTGCACGGGTTGAGTCGGTGTGAGCGAACGTGGATCGCGCTGTCGTTTTGTTGAGAGTTGCAGCACGCCGCGCGCGGCACCCTCGATAGATGAAACTTTTCAGCAGGCTGCATGGCGACCGAGCTTCGGAGCGCCCGCAGGGTTCGGGGCGGCGCGCCCCCCGAGTTTCTAGTTAGAGAGTAAGCAAATTTCGAATTGCGGCAGGGCTGACATAGGATAGGCTGGGGCCACGCTTGGCCCGGCGCGAGTGGATCGCGAGTGGACGTACAGTGCGCCCCAGCCTATTGGCCATTACCTTTGTAATTTCAGCACTTGCCGTGGCGTGTACCGACTGGCAGGCCCAAGGCGGCGCCACCGGGACCCGCGTGGTCAGCGGCGCTCAGCCCACGGCCTACGCAACCAGTTCTGGCGGTGGCGTAGCCGCTGACGGTGGGCCCACTGCATTTGAAACATGGCAAGCCCCAGACGTTGCGGCGGCGGTCGCTGAGGTCGGTGTTGAGGTCGGTACAGGTGGCAGCGACGCGAACGGTGCCGATGGCACACAGCCCGACACCCCAGCGGACACCGCGGCCGGCAGCGATGCAGACAGCGCGGATGCGCCAGAACCCGTTGAGGTGGTAGTCGTGCTACCCGACGGCGGCACCCCGGATCCAGATGGCGGCAGCGCAGATGCCAATGCCGCGGACGGTGTCGTAGATACTCCAAAAGATAGCGCCATCGACGTTGCCGTGTATACCTTTGATGGTAAAGCTGATTTTGCCGGTTGGCCCGACATTGCGGCGGCCAAAGACACCGCAAATGAGACGGCCTCGACCCAAGACTCAGCAAGCGGGGCGGACTCGACCCAAGACTCAGCAAGCGGGGCGGACTCGACCCAAGATAATGCCAGCGGCGCGGACTCGCTTGAGGACATGGGCACAGTGCCGGACGGGACCGCAAGTGACACCGTGGCAGCCGATGCGATCACGCCAATCGAGGACAGCAAACAGCCTCCTGTCGATACCGCGGTCCCTCCTGACGCCGTTCTGGATATTGCCTTGGACACTTTTGCCGACGTCGCCATGGACAGCGCACCGATGGACAGTGCCCAAGCGGATACCGCCCAGACGGACAGCACTCAGGCCGACAGTGGTGCCACGGACGCTACAGGTGTTGATTTTGACTCTGCGGGCACCGACGGCCTTGGCGGTGATGGGAGCACCGATGCCGGCGCCAGCGATGGCGCGGGCCCAGATGGGTTGAACATACCGGACTGGCAAGGCTATCCGCCGGATTTGCCGTTCGCCGCTGACGCCGATATTTACGGCGGGCCGATCGCTTCTTGCTTGTCGCTGTGGCTCTACCAAAGCGAGGCATGCGGTGACACCAACCCCACCACCGAATGCATCAACAACGTCGCCAAAGATGGTTCGCTGTATTCGCAGTTTATGTTTGATCCGCTGCGCGAGTGCCAAACGGCCGTGTGCACTGGCTTGTGCGCAGCCGCCACCGACAAGTCGTGCATGGAAGGCTGCGTCGGCAAATACTGCACCGCGCAGTTTCTCGCTTGCACCTCCAATGCGACTAGCGGGACCCAAGACTGCGCCAACACTTGGAAATGCTCGCAACTGTACAAAGACAAACTGCTGACGATTAGTGCTAAATGCTACGCCAATGCCAGTTTTACCGCCCAAAAGCAGTTCGCCAGCATCATCAGTTGCGTCGGCAAACCGCAAGCCACTTCGTGCATTCCGCAAATTGCGGGCTGCTTCGCGCCTGCCAGCGGCGGCGTCAGCACTTGCAGTGCTACCCTATCTTGCATCAACTCGTGCGGCAGCGACGAGAGCTGCAGTTGGACCTGCATGGGCAATTCGACACCCAAAGCCGTGTCGTTGCTGGACACCATCTGGACTTGCCAGTTGCAAAAGTGCCAGCCCAAGTGCGCCGGTTCGCCCGATCCAAAATGCGGAGACCTCTGCTTGCAGGACCAGTGCAAGACCGAACTGGTGCAGTGCCTAGTGGACTGAAGCGGCGGCGGGAAAACCTAGCGACCGTTGACCACCAGCAGGTCACCTAAAATCGCTTTGCCCATGGCGATGGCGTGGGCAACTTGCTGAGCGTCATTGCAGCGCGCCAATTCTGCACAACGGCGCAGGTGGGCGCGGCGATCGGTGGGCGGCACAAAAGTCGTCATCCAGTTCACCATTACATCCGCGGGCTTGGCACCAGCTAGCCGGTCGCGCAACTGTTCGGCAACGGGCACAGTGCAACACTGGACATGCTCGGGCATGACCAAATGGCGAATAATCAGGCGCGGCAGCCCGGCGGTGGACTCCTGCGCGAGTGCCGTGGCGGTGATTCGCGACCACTGGCCAAAATAGTCCATATTTTCAACACCAGCAAGGCGTTTGGCGCAGGCAGGGTTGCCAAATTTCACATCGACGGACCAGGTGGCCACCGCGCCGCTCAGAACCGCCAGGGCTTGGTCACCGAGCAAGCCGTTGCAGTTCCAAATCAACGGCAGTGGATCGGCGACGTGGCTCAAACACTTGGCGATCGCCGGCAAGCTTGGGGTCGGGTCACCGCCGACAAATGAAATGGTTCTAGCTCCTTGCTGGCGGCGTTTGGCGTGGGTGGCCGCAAACCACCTGGGCTGCATTTCGGTGGCCGACGCTCCTTGCGGGTGCACCACTTGCGACCATTCCGAACAAAACAAGCAGCGCAGGGAACAACCGCTGACGTCGATGAGCCACGTCGGGCACACAGCTGGCTCTTCGCCGACCGAGATATACTCTTTGTAGACATAGGCTTGCGAAGCTAAGCGGCAAAATGCCCCGCGACTGCTGGCAGTCCGGTCGACCTCACAGTCGCGCGGGCACAGGCGGCATGATTGCAAGGCCTGCTGGGCCAGCTCGGCCCGCGCCACCCATGAACTGGCATTCATGTGATGATCAATGGTGTTGGGGCTTGGCGGACGCCGGGTCACGCCCTTGCGCCAGTGCCGCTTGCAACTGTTCGCTGTGAGCCGCCACATCGATGGCGGCAGCAAAGGCTAGCTCAGCCAAGTGCGTGGTCGCCGCATTGAGTTCCTGCATGGCGGCGCGCACCACCGAAGCCTCACCCGTAGTCACAGCCGCCCGCGCACTGGCCATGCACGCTTCAATGTCGTCGCGCTCGTCGGCGTCCAACAGCAAGCCCGCAACGCCGTGAAACTGGCGTTCTGTTGCCGCAATCAGCACATCTGCCTCGGCCTTGGCGTCGACAAATAGCCGAAGGGCCACGTCTTGCTCGGCGTGGTCAAACGCGGCGACCAACATCGCCTCGACTTGAGCGTCGGACAGCCCGTAACTTGGGCGCACTTCAATTGTCTTTTCAGAGCCTTTGCGGACGTCACGCGCGGTCACATGCAAGATACCGTTGGCGTCGATCAAAAACGTGACGGCGACCCGAGCTAGGCCGGCCGGCAGTGGTTCGATCGGGATGGTGAACGTGGCCAGACTACGGCAATCCTTGACCAATTCACGATCGCCCTGCACGATGTGAACCACAACTCCGGTCTGATTGTCGACGCTAGTGGTAAATTCCTCGCTGGCGGTCGCCGGGATTGGGCTGTTGCGGTGCAACACTTTGACCACCGCACCGCCCACGGTTTCCATGCCCAGCGACAGCGGCATCACGTCGAGCAGCAGCATGTCGCGCCGCCCACTGGTCAAGATATCGGCCTGCAGTGCCGCGCCCAGCGCCACCACGCAATCGGGATCGATAGTCGTTTGCGGCAGTTTACCAAACAACTCCGCGACTTTGCGGCGCACCAACGGAATTCGCGTCGAACCGCCGACCAGCACCACTTCATCCAACTCGTCTGGCTGTAAGCCCGCGTCTTGCAAGGCAGAACGACAGGGCTGTAAGGTGCGCTCGATCACCGGAGCAATCAGCGTCTCCAAGTCCTTGCGCGACAGCCCCATCTCGACCGGCGCACGACCAGCCAACTGCAGGGTCGTGGTCGCCTGTTCAGCAGAGGACAAGGCAATTTTGAGGGCAATCATCGCTGCGCGAATCGTCTGGAGCGCGGCAGCGTCGCCGTTGGGATCGATGCCGTGAGCACGCAGATGGTCTACCGCAACCGCCACCAGCAGCAGATCCATGTCATCGCCGCCCAAGTGGGTGTCGCCATTGGTCGCCAGCACTTCGGTCAGACCGGCGTGCATGTGCAAAATCGAGATATCAAAGGTGCCGCCACCCAAGTCGTACACCGCGATTTTGCCCTGTGGCCGAGCGTGCAATCCATAGGCCAGCGCCGCCGCTGTCGGTTCGTTGACGATGCGCAGCACATCGAGGCCCGCCAGCCGCCCGGCGTCTTTGGTGGCCTGACGTTGGGCGTCATTGAAGTAGGCCGGCACCGTGATCACCGCCCGCTGCACGGCACAGCCCAGTTCAGCTTCTGCGCGCTCTTTAAGAGCCCGCAAGACCCACGCACTCAGTTCTGGCGCAGTGTATTGTTTGGCGCCAATCGCGATGCGCACCGCCGCGGAATGCGGGTCAGCGTGGATTTGGAACGGCAAAAGCTTGAGCTCGTCGACAATTTCGGCCGGGCCTTTGCCCATCATGCGCTTAATCGAATACAGGGTGTGGGCCGGATCCAGTGCCAAACGCGCCGCCGCCTCTGCGCCGGTAGCGACATGCAAACCGTCTTGATCAAAGGCGATTACCGATGGAAGCAGTGGAGCGCCGCCAGCCGTCAGAATCCGCGGTTGGCCATCGGCACCGACGACGGCGACCAAACTATTGGTGGTGCCCAAATCGATACCGACGGCTGGGTCGTTGCGTTGAGGTGGAGTCGTTTTGCCAAAAATAATGGCCATTGAGTTCCGTTTAATGCAGTCGTACTAGAAGGTTATCGAGGGACGGCGCCTGTGCCATGAGCAATCCCAACGTCTGCGCCACTACGGCGGCTGAACCTGGGTCGGCGGCGTCTTGGGCAGCGTCCCACTGCCGCGTCGCCGCCAAAACATCAGCGGCCAATTGCGTGCGTTCAGTTCGCACATCGGCTCGCAACTGTGCAATTTGACCAGCAAATCCGACTGGATCGGCCTGGGCGTCGTCCACCAGTTCGTTGCGCTCAAAA
>SHZD01000031.1 GCA_009692465.1 Myxococcales bacterium | reverse complement strand
CCGGATTGTTGACGCAGTTGGACAGCGTGCAGTAGGCGCGTAGGCCGTAGCAGCCGGCGCAAACCATCGACACCGGATTGGCCTTGGTTTCCACCAGGCACTTGCTGATCTTGCCGATCGCGTCCGCTTCGTCTTTGTTGGTCATCTGTGCCAGCGCGCAGTTAGTGACGTCACCCAGGAACTTCTTGCCCTTGTCGGGGTCGGCCAAGCCGGCCACGAAGGTCTTGTCGGCTTCGGCCGTGCAACCCTTGCCAGCAGCGGCGCCGTCGCCGACAGTGCCCGTGTCAGCGGCGGCGCTGTCGCCGACAGTGCCCGTGTCAGCGGCGGCACCGGTGTCGGCTGCGCCAGTCGTGTCGGTGGCGGTGCCCATGTCAGCGGCGGCAGCAGTGTCGGTGGTCGCGGCGCCATCAGCACCCTTTGCCGTGTCGGCTGCGCCAGTCGTGTCGGTGGCGGTGCCACCACTGGCTGGAGTGGAGGCACTTGTGCAAGCGATCGCCGAAATTCCGATGGTGGCGAGCGCGAGCAGCGTGAAAATCTTGTACATGCTCAACTTCATGGTTCCCTCGTGCCCAGCGGCTTGGCCAGTTGGCCCAATCCTAAATGCTATAGGGCGTGCTATGTTGCGTCGGTTTGGCGACCGTCGACCCTGTGCCGACTTCGCATACGCCGAGCGCAAGCGGCAGCAGTGTAAAGGAGTCTGGCGCAGTGTCAACTAAATTGCTCCAAAATAGTGAAGCCTTCACCGCGGTGGTGCTCAAGCGCGCTTGGCGAAGGGGTCTGTTGGCCGTCGCTCAGCGGCATCGACCGTGCGGGTGTGCGGCGGTGGCCTCGCTTGCGACGATTGTTGTGTTGACCGACCATGGGCGCCCATGACACCACCGCCTTTGTCTCCGCCACCGCCAGCCGACGAACCCCAGCCCGCCGCGGCTCGCAAGACGATCGTGGCCGCTAGTTTGTTGATCGCGATGTTCCTATTTTCGGGCTCGCTGGCGGTGTATTCGGCGTGGCTGCTGTGGCGCGGCGAGCAATTCGAGCCAGCGCTGAGCGCGTTGCCCGCCGGTTGTGATCGCGTGATCTTCGCCGACAAGCCCATCGCGGCGGCAGCGGTCGCGGCGGCACTGACCACAACGGGTCTGCAGTGGACCGTTGGGGGCACCATGGCGCACAGCGCTCAGGCTTTGCAAGGAGTCCAGCCCGCGGGTTCTGGCTCTTCCTGGCAGCAGTGGGCGATGTGCGGCCAGAAAGGTGGGTGGACGGGTGCGCTGCAAGTGCCTGCGACTACAGATGTTTTGGCGACTCAGGCCGCGAGCGCTTGGGCGGGCGCGGTGGCGGTTGGCTTGGGCCTGCCGGCGATTGACCGGTGGAGCGAACGGCATGGGCGCTGGGTCGGCCACACTGCTGGCGGACTGGCGGTCACTGTTCTGCGGGTCCACGCGCAGGGGGCGCAAGCGGTGTGGCAGCCCACCGACGCGACCGCTGCCGACGACCCGGTCGCTCTTGACCTGCGCCTAGATGCTGTGGTGGCGGCGGTGGCTCGGCGATCGCTGCAAAAAGACGAGCCGTTTCGGGCTGGGCTTGAGCGCGCGGGCGGTGGCGATGTCCATGTTTTTGAACGGGCCGCGGCAGTTCGGCAGTTGGCCACGGCGCACTGGCGCGCGGCTGTTGACCACATCGAGTGGCGCAGCGTGGCGCTGACCCGCGTTGGCGATCGCTTGACTGTGCACGAGCACTTGGGCGGAGGTCAGCATCTGGCCAACTGGTGTAAACAACATTTTGACGTAACGGCCGAATTTGATGCGTCGACCGTGATCCCAGCCGACTCTTCGATCCAGCGCTGGGGCGTCGACCGCTATGCGCATACCACGGCAGTTGAGATGGACCTCTCCTCAGCGGCGTTCGCCACTCGCCGCGCCGCTCTGCCGTCGCTAAGTGCGACCAGCGACCGCCAATGGCAGCATTGGCTGCAAGGACCAGTGGCGTGGTTCGACACCGGCGGGCCGTGTTTGACCTTGATCGCGCCACTGGCGCTGGCGCAGGCTGACAAGACAGTACTGTCCGCTGATTTTGCCCCGGCTCAACCGCTGGGCCTGTGCCCCGCTGCTCACCGCGAAATTATCCGCGGTCACTTAGTGGTTGGCCAGCCGACTGCGGTCGAGATGGTCAAACGCGCACTGACTGCGCCGGCAGGGACATTGGCCGACGGAGCGCTTGATCGCGATGCCAAACGGCTGGCGCAGCACACCAACGGCTGGCGAAGTCCAGTTGCCATCGGCATACAAGTTCTAGAATGGACTTGGCTAGATACGGGAATCGTGGTCGAACGAAGCGTGGCGCTTGGCGGCAAGCCCTAGGAGCGTGTCGGAGTATTCCGACTCGCTCCTAGCGCCGTCTGGCTAGACGGCGGCAACTATCCGAAACTGCAAGGATTCACTCCGGGCAGTTCTTGGACAGTTGAGAATATCTGAGAAGCTAGGAGACTGTCGGATCGTAATAGATTCATTGTGTATAACCGGATAGACATTTTATAAACGATTGATTTCCGACAGGCTCCTAGGTCCGAGCGCCCCGCTCTAGAATTCTTCAGCAACCGTGCCAACCCATTGCTCAAGCGCACCGACGTCGTCCATGTCGATGCGATTGTCGGGGTTGAGGTCGTACAACTCATTCCAGCTCAGATCGGTAAAGAAATACTCCTGGCCGTTCTTGCCCTTAATGCGCATCGCCCGGCCGTAGCGCAGCGCCATTTCGACCAAATCGGCGCCGTCGACAAACCCGGACAAGTTGAAGTCGCCTGGCGTACCCGTAGCAAACTTGCGCAAGACCCGGCGCTGGATATCGAGGCGTACCCGGATCGGCACCGCCTGCACCGCGATATCCACAATCACCGCAGTGTCGCCTTTGGGGTTGATTTCAACCAGTTCTGTCTTGGATTTGCCGTCCGCAAAGTCGATCGTCACCGGCAAAGTAAAGCGAAACGGCTTGCCCACCTGCTGATTGACCCGCAGTCGCACCGTGATCACGCCGTCTTTGTCGACCAACCGCCCCGCGACGTCGGCCTTGATGTGGCCCTTCTTTTCAAACCACTGGTCCCAGTACCAATTGAGATCTTTGCCCGTGACCTGAAGGGCTTCGTAGCGCAGATCGTCTAAGGTCGCGTAATCGCGATTGTAAGTCGTCGCGTATTGTTTGAGCGTCGCCAACAGTTGGTCGGTACCCAGCTCGTTGCGCAGCATGTCGAACACCGCGGCCCCCTTGTGGTACACGATCTCGACGTACGATGGGCTGCTGTACACGCCCTGCGCGCCAACCGCCATGTCTTCGCTGGCCGGCACTTGATACAGGTAACTCAAGTGATCGCGAATGATCTGAGCCCGCGAATCCAAAGCCGTTTCCGTGTACAGGCAGCTTGAGAATTCGGCCAACGACTCCGACAGCGCCACATCGCCGCTGGTGGCCGGTTCGACCAAGTTGCCCCACCATTGGTGACCGATTTCGTGGGCGGTGAGCTCTACCGCGGCGCTCCAATACCCAGTGTCGGGCGTCGCGCCAAACACGTCGCGGTACATAAAGATCCCCGACAACGGGGCGTAGCCGCCGCCAAAGTTATTTTCCAGTTGCATGATGCTCAACCCGGGCCACGCAAACGGCACAAAGTCTTTGCTGAAACTGGCAATGACTTTTTCAGCCAACCCAACGATATTTTTTGCATAACTGGCGTATTTGGCGGTGGTGTAGACTCTGAGCGGCTTATCGCCTGGCAATTTGCCCAGCGCTGCGACGTAGTCGGCGATCGCAAAGCCCGCGTTGTCGGTGCGCTCGATCTGGTTGAAATGCCAAACTTTGCGTCCATCTGCGAGCTTTTCGTTGCCCACGGGCTCGCCGGGAGCGACCGCGACTTTATTGGCGTCGGCGATCACATGCAGCGTACTGGTAAACGGCGAGTGAACCGCGCTGGCCGTCAAGTAGTAGCGATGAAACGTAACCCATTGATATGTCGGACCTAAACCGCAAGGATACAGGCCAATGCCTTGCGGATTGCATGCGAGTTTGGCCGTCGACGACAGGTGAAATACCCAATCAACTTCTGGTGTTAGTGGCTTCGCGAGGTCTATCGTAAACTGGGTATAGCCCGACAAGTTGGTGGCGGTGACTTTGAGCGGGCTGCCGTCCAACTGGGTGACTTTGAGTGCAGAAACGCCAGTCGTCAGCAGCGACAGCGAATCGACAGGCTGGTGAGCACGAATCTTGACGTCAATTTCGGTCTTGAGCTCGGAAGCCGCGACTTTAAGGTCAACCGTGATGTCTTGATGGATAATTTCCCACTTGGGCTTGCCCAAACCAGCAAAATTAGCCGAATACCAGGCCAGCGGATCGGCGACGCCACTGACCGGATCGGCGACGCCACTGACCGGATCGGCGACGCCACTGACCGGATCGGCGACGCCACTGCCGGGATCGTGGCGATGGGCGTGCTGGTGGCTGGCCTCGGCGCGTTGGGCCTGTATTTTGGCGTGCCACGGCGTGTCAGGGTCGGTCGGCAGCGGCACGGTATCGGCAAACAGCTTGCGCGGTGAGGCAGCGCAGACCGCAGTCGCATCGAGCCATTGAGCTGTGACCGCCGCACACATCAGCAGCAGGGTCGGCAGGTGCTGGTTCACGGGGCACCGCCAATGACAAACGTAGCCGGAACATCGACTTCGGCGGTCAACCATTGGGCCGCGATGGGTTCGCCGGTGGCCTTGCGCGCCAATCGGGTCGGAACATCAAAGCCGATCGTGGATTTGCCGGTGGATTTGACCACAAACTCAAGGCTGAGCCACTGCGCCCGCGCCAAGTCGGTCCCGTCTGGATAGGCATACGGATGCGAGATCGCCCGAAAGCGCGCAATGCCGGTCACCAAGCGCCCCGGGGCCAGGTCCTTGACCAAGCCGCGCCACAAAAAGCCTGTCGATGCCGACTCTTGGGTGGGGTCCAGCATTTGCTGCGCCACCAGTTCCAGCTTGTCCGCGTCGTAGGTCAGATGGGCGGCGATCCCGAGCAGATCGGTGAAACCACCAATCCAAACGACGACTTGCACCCGCTGGGCTTCGGCATTCCACAGGCCAGCAATTTCTACGTAGGGCTCGGCGCTGTGGGCTTGCCCGACGAAGGTGGGCATCGCTGTGGCGCTGGCCCCATCAACGGCGGCACCGACGGCGATATCTGTACTGCCCGTCTTGGCGTCGACGGCCACGGCGCTGGTCACGGCGACCTCATCGGCGCAACTGACGGCCATCAAGCTGGTCAAAACCCAAGCCAGAGGTCGGCTTAGCCGCGCCGCGGTCGATACATTGACTAAGTTGGGGAGTGTCACGCCATCCTCGCCGTTGGCGTGCGGGCCAAAAGGCGCAGTAGTGTAGACAGGCTGTTGGCAGTCGGCAACGAGATTTTTGAATTGCAGTCACGACAACCGGTCGCCTGCGACCTAGGAGCGACGTGAACGGCATGCGACCGTGCCAAGGCGATGTTATAAAATCGTGCCAAGGCGATGTTATAAAATCGTGCCAAGGCGATGTTATAAAATCGTGCCAAGGCGATGTTCTAAAATCGTGACAGGGCGTTGTTGTGAAATAGTGTGATGACTCTGGGCCGCGGTCGATTGGCGATAAACCTCTAGCGGCATTGTGGCAACCTACCTTACAGAACCGCAACGGCAACGGCAACGTCTGCGGCGGCCTGCACGAGCGAGGCAGGCAACTTGGAGGCTCGTCATGTGGCTGACAGTCGTTTCCGGTGGCAATGAACACCAAGACCGCGGCGACGCCGATGCCGCCGACTTGGCGTTGGTGGGTTCGTATCAGCGTGGCAACGGCAATGCTTTGGCTGAAATCTACCGACGCCACGGCAAGCGGGTGGAGTCCATCGCCCGCAACTTGCTGGGGCCGTCGAGCGAGATAGAAGACGTAGTCCAGGACGTATTTATTGAATTGCAACGCGCCTTGCATAAGTTTCGCGGTGATGCGCGCTTTACCACGTGGTTGCACCGAGTCGCAGTCAACGTCTCGCTGCAATACCTGCGCCGAGGTCGCCGCAAGGGTTGGTTGCGCTGGTTAGGTCTGGACGATGCGCCGCAATCCGCGACGATGCAGTACAGCGAGGGGCGGCTCGAAGCGCGGGATATTTGCAGACAACTCTATGATATTTTAGGTACTTTACCCGAAAAGAAGCTTACGGTTTTTGTGTTGTATGAATTGGAAGGCATGAGCCTTGAGGACATCTCAACTACGCTCGGGATTGGCATCAACACGGTCAAATCGCGGCTGTTTCATGCGCGCAATGAAGTCTTTGAATTGGCGCGCCAGCGCGGCGCGTTGCCTGCTTATGCAATACAGGTTGTCAAATGAATACCGAAACTTCTCAAACTGATGCTTTGCTGACTTGCCCAACCACGGTCCAGTGGCTGCAGTGGTTGACGGACCGCGAGGCTGGCGATGTTTTAGCCCAGCGATCGCAGTTGCAGGCCCACTTGGATGAGTGCGTGGCTTGCAAGGCTGCGGTAAGCCATGTGCGCCGTTATCAAACGCTTTTGCTGCGTGGCAAGGCCCCGGCGCTCAGTCAGGAACAGCGGCAGAGCTTGGATGAGCGCATTCGGCTGCAAGCCGGCAACTGGTCGCCGCCGTCGCGGGTGCCGCCGTGGTTGTTGTGGGGCACTGCGGTCGCCTCAGCGGCGGCGATTGCGCTTTTGGTCATGCAGCCTTTTGGCGGACGGAGCAACGAACGTTCGTTTGCCGAGTCGGTCAAGCTAGCCGCGGTGCCAACAGCGGACAATCCGGGCCTTGGCGTAGCGATTAGCTTGGTGGAAGGCGATGTAGAAGTGGCGACGGCCGACGGTCGTTGGCGCAAGTTGGCCGCCAATACGCTGTTGCGGTTGGGTTCGCGGTTGCGGGCAACTCAGGGCGGGCGGGTGGTGGCGGCTGGGCGCTTTGAGTTGGTGTTGCAGTCTGGCAGTGAAATCGAGGCGTTGGCGATCAGTTCGTCGACTGCCTTTGTGCGAGTGCGGCGCGGCGAATTGCAGAGCCAAGTCGATAAGCTCAAGACTGGCCATCACTTTGCGGTGATGTTCGGGGCTTTTCGGGCCTCAGTGGTCGGCACCCGCTTTGCGGTGCGCCAAGACGCTACCGGCGCGGGTGGTCGCGTGGATGTGACGGAGGGCGCAGTGCGCGTCGATGCGGCGGACGATCCCGCTTCGCCCAATAGCGAGACGATGACGGTGGTGCGGGCTGGCCATCGCTGGCAGCATGTTGGCGGGGTCATGTCGCTGGAACCGATTCGAGCCGCGGAGGCGATGGCCGTGCAAGCGCCTGAGCCGGTCAGCGATGCACCCGTGAAGGCCGACGGTGCCGAACCGAGCGATGAGGCCCTGGGCGCTCAAGCTGGTGGCAAACCCACGGCCAAGCCGCCCGCTCGAGTTCAGGCTGCCAATGGCGACATTAGCGGCGCTCCGCTGGTCAATGTGCAACAAGGTCCGGTGGTTGGACCGCGGCAGATTGTGATTGAAGTGCCGCACCAGACCATGCCGCCTCAAGAGCACCCCAATGCCCCCGATTCTGGATCGCGTGGGCAGAATAAGTAGCTCCTAGCGCGCCGACAGGGTCACACTCCCACGAATACCGCTCGGTCGCGCGGTCGCGCTTAGACCGGTTCACTGCCGGTGGTTGGCTCGGTTAGGGTTGTTGAGCAGTGCCAGTAACCGCTAAGGAGCTGTCCTCAACTAACTCGATCGATCTGGGCAACACAGGAGCGGCGAGTCGGCCTTTGGGGACGAGAGCTTAGCGACCAACAAAGCAAGCAAACGGAACCAGTCCCACAATGACTTATTCTGGGACAGTTCCTAGCGGCGGTGGCGCCGCAAACACGGGTGCTGACGCCGATTTGACCACCGGATACCCCTTGGCCTGCCAAGCGAAAACACCTTCATCCAACACGGCCACGTTTTTGTAACCGCGCCGCTTGAGCTCTTCAAATACTTCGCCTGACGCGTGATGCGGGCAAGCGCAATAGGCGATGGTCCAAGTGCCGTCATTGGGCACCACCTCGAGCGATTTTTTGTCGTAGTACGGGGTCACGATGGCCCCAGCGATGTGCAGCATGGCGTAGTCCGACGGGGGTCGGGCGTCCAAGATGATGATGCGGCGCTTGTCTGCCAAAGCCTTGTTGACATCATCAATGCGCGCAAAGCGGTCGTCGCGCAGCTTGAACTGTGCCGGTCTGCCTTTGGGGTGGATGACAATGGGGCCGGTGGGCTTGGGGGTTGGCGGCATGGGCGGGGCAAGGCCGACGTCGGTCGCTGCGCCCGGCAGTGCTTGGCCATCGCCGGCCGCGCCCGGCAGTGCGTGACCATCGCCGGCTGCGCCCGGCAGTGCGTGACCATCGCCGGCTGCGCCCGGCAGTGCGTGACCATCGCCGGCTGCGCCCGGCAGTAGTTGGCCATCGCCAGATCCAGCGTAGGCGGTCGGTCGCGGCGGCAGTGGCGGGGCCGTCACGCGGATATAGAACAGGATTTCGTCAATTTGCACCGAGCTCAGCAGCGCAGACCAAGCGGCCATTTGCGTCCCTGGCCGACCGTGGTCGATGGCGTGGCGCAAGAAACCGTCGCTGGCGGTGGCCAACAAGCCCGGATTGAACAAATGCACGGCCTGCGCCCGCTGATTGACGGTGCCGTGACATTGCGCGCACTTGGAGCCGTATAGCCCCGCCCCGCGTTTGGCGTCGCCCACGGCGGCCTGCCGCGTAACTGCCAGTTGGGGTACCCCTCGGCTGCGCAAAAGTGCAATAAGAGCATTGACTTGTGGTTGCCCGAGCGGGCCGCCGATCGCTGCACCATAGCCGGCCATGGCGGTGCCGGGCCGCCCGTTTTCGATGCTGGAACGCAAAAACTCATCCGTCGCGCTCTCCAAAAACGTGCGCGATACCAGCGACGGCGCATTGTCGGCGGCATAGCCTTCGGCATTGACACCGTGGCAAAGTGCGCAATATTTAATGTAAACTGCGCGTCCCGCCCCGACCAATGCTGGATCAACGACCGGCACTGTGACCGCGGCTGGCAGGTCGGCGCTTGCTGGCGTTGCTTGGCGCGGCAGTGCGCCATCGGCGGTTACGGGCCGTGCCAATCCCGAGCCCGCATCAGCAGTTTTAGAGGGTTTTTGCGAACAAGCCGGTCCAAAAATCGCCACAGTTACCAGAAAAACCACGCACCGCAACTTCACAATTAGCCCCATGCTGTCGAAAGGAACGGAGCTTGTCGCGCGTTCTTCAGCTAGCGACCGCCCTTTCTGGAGCCGCGCAAGGTGCCGGAATTCAGCGCGCAGAGCAAGCAGTCCGGCTCGGCACAAAGCGGCCGCTCGGCCCCAAAAAACCAGCTTCGCGAGTCCATGCCGGGGTACCACGCAGCCAAGTCTGGTGCACTTTGCCGCGCAGGCGCAGGCCGTCGTAGGGCGTCAGTTTGTGCCGATGGTACAACTCACTGCCAATGACATGGATGTCGGCTCCGGGATCCCAAATCACGAAATCGGCGTCCATTTGCGGCGCGATGGTCCCCTTGGCATGATCTAACCCGGCGAGCTTGGCGGTGTTTTCGCTATTCCAGCGTGCCACATCGACCAAGCCGAATCCGCGCGCACTGGCCGCCGTCCACAGCGCCGACAGGCCCAGTTGCAGACCGGCAATGCCACCCCAAGCGCCCATAAAGTCGCCAGTTTCACTGCGCTTGAGTTGCGGCGTACACGGCGAGTGATCCGACACCACCATCGTCAGCACTCCGTCTCGCAGTCCTTGCCATAGAGCCTCGCGATTGGCCCGCTCGCGAATGGGCGGCGCGCATTTGTAGCAAGTGGCTCCATCTGGGATGTCTTCAGCACAAAATGTCAGATAATGTAGGCAAGTTTCTGCGGTGACCGCAAGGCCTTGGCGCTGGGCTGCGGCGATCATCGGCAGCGCTGAAGCACTCGACAGATGCACGATGTGCACGGCAAGGTGATGGCGGCGCGCTACGTCGATCACCATCGCAATGGCGTCGTTTTCAGCCTGCTCAGGCCGCGAGCGCAAATAGGTGGCGTACAGGCGCGGATCGGCGCTAGCAACGGCCTTTTCGGCGAGCTCCAGCGGTCGTGGCGCCTCGGCATGGACCAAAAGAGTCATGCCCAAGTCGCGCAGGATCGGCGCCGCCAACTCCAGATCACGTTGAACCACGTGGGGAAATTCATCGACCCCGGACGGGCAGGTAAAGCACTTGGCGCCCTTGCAGCCAAACTCACGCAACCCTGCAAGGTCACCAGAATTTCCCGGAATAACTCCGCCCCAAAACGCCGCGTCCACGTACAACTGCCGGTCGAGCGCTTCTAGTTTGGTTTGGGCGGCAGCCCGGGTGGTGGTCGCTGGTATGCAGTTGAGCGGCATATCGACCACGGTGGTGATGCCGCCCACGACTGCGGCTTGGGTCGCCGATCGGAAGCCTTCCCACTCGGTGCGCCCCGGTTCATTGATGTGGACGTGGCTGTCGACAATGCCGGGCGAGATGACCCAGTCGCCGAAATCGGTGATGTCGTGGTCAGCGCCGTGGCCATAGTCAACGACGGCGACGATGTGGGCGTCTGCCAAGACAATGTCGGCGGCGCGAACTTGGCCGTCGACCACGACGCGGCGCGAGCGCAAGACGGTGGGCATAATGACCTCCGATGGGCTGGGGCGGGCTACGGCACCCCAGTGGCTGGTGCGGCGGCTGGGGCAGGCTGTGCGGGTGCTGCAGCAGGTTGTGCGGGCGCTGGGGCAGGTTGTGCGGGTGCTGGGGCAGGTTGTGCGGGTGCTGCAGCAGGTTGAGCGGGCGCACCAGTGGCTTGGGTGGGCCCGATCGCGGGTTGGGCGGGCGATGGAGTCGCGGACACCACTGGCGCCATGGAGCGCAGGTGGCCGATCAGCGCGGCCGTAACCTCGACTTTGGCCTTCAAGTCCGGATTGGGCGGCATGGCGGCGTTTTTCCCAGCCGCCGGGCCACCTTGTACGATTACTTTGACCAGTTCGGCATCGGACACGCTTTTTTGCCAATGGCTATCGCGAAAGTCGCGCGGCTTGACCGGCAAACCCGCGGCGGCCGGGCCATCGCCAGCGCCTGCAGAACCGTGACAGGCGACGCAGCGCTGGACGTACAGCGCTTTGGCCTCGTCTTGCGGCGATGCGTAGTGCACCTGACCCATTGCGGCTGCGGTTGGCGCCAGCGACGCATCAAAGTCACCTAATTTCGAGCCTTTGGCGTACCACGCGCCCAACTCAGCACGTTCCGCATCAGTCATTCCGGTTTGATTGCCGAGCGGCATGGTCCGATTCGACACCGATCGGGCAAAAATGCGCGCGGCATGGCGCTTGACGGCCTCGGCTGTGTCCAAGGCGATGCCGTTGGGGGCCTGCGGAAAGGCCGGATTGGCTGGCTTTTGGGCGTGACACGACGAGCAGCGGGTTTGCACAATCGCCCACGCCCGAGCAAAGGGCACTTCGGGGCCGACCGCATACTTTTCGGCGCTAGCGTCGCTCACCGGCGCGGTCATGACCATAATGGTCGCCAAGCTGAGCAGGGTGGCGCCGATCAGGACTGGATGGGATTGACCTTTGAAATTCATTAGATACTTAATGCCACCGCCAAAAACCAGCAAGCAAGCCAACACCAACCAAGCCTGCGAATGCCCGTACAAGCTGGGGAAGTGATTCGAAATCATGGTCAACACCACCGGTAGGGTGATGTAATGATTGTGGGTCGAGCGGGTCTTGGCCTTGGCCCCGAACGACACATCGGGCGGCAGACCGGCCATCGCCGCGGCCAGCAGCTTCCTTTGGCCGGGAATAATCCGAAAAAACACGTTACCGGACATGCAGGTCGCCATCAGAGCGCCGACGTGGATGAACGCTCCGCGCGGGCTGAACACCTGCAGCAAGCCAAATCCAGCGCCGACCACCAGCGCCGCACACACCAGCGCCAGCAGCAACGTTTTGGAACCGAGCCACTCACACAGGCGGTCGTATACCAGCCAACCGGCCACCAGCAGCGCCACCGACAGGCCGATCCCTTGCCACGGCGTTACTTGTAACACTTGGGGATCAATCAGCAACGCCGCATCGCCCATGTAGTAGACGACCACGAGCAGGGTGAACCCGGACATCCAGGTCGTGTACGATTCCCACATGAACCAGTGCAACGTCGGCGGAAGCTCGTCTTTTGTCAGCGACTTGCGCTTGATAAGCTGATAGAACCCCCCGCCGTGGGTCATGTGCATCTCGCCCAGCACGTCGCCTTGCAGCGGATGTTTCGGCGGTTCGAGGCTTTTATCCAGAAACATGAATAAAAACGAGTCGCCGATCCACATGATGCCAGCGATGACATGAATCAGCCGCACACACAGATTGAGCCACTCTTGCAATTGGGCTTCCAACGGGACTCCTCGACACGGCTGACGGGGCGCGCAAAGCGCAGAGCCGCCAAGTGTAGCCTTCGGGCGGCGATCGGAGCAATGTCAGGAGCAATTGCCCCACGGCTACCTTGCGCGTACGCTTGTGTCGGCGGCTCGCCCGCCTGCACCGGTGATTCCATGTGTCCACACCATGTCAGCCAACGCCCAGGCAGCCGCAGTCTATGTTGGATAAGGAACTGTGACAGAACAAGTTGTTCTGTCACAGGGTTCCATTTGCTTGCTAGGTGGGTCGCAAGCTCGCGACTTTGCAAGCCGACTCGCCGCTCCGGCAAAAATCAAATCGATCGACTTAAATTGTCACAGTTCCTAAGTGTTGGCATTTTGCTCGCTTTGAGCAGCGCTGGATGCGCTGACGAGCAGGTCGTGGTGGCCGCCGACACCGCCATTACTGCCGACGCGGATGCCAAAGACGGTCCAGCCGCAGCTGATGTCGTCGAGGTGGCCACTTCGCCAACTGCTGATACCGCGGAAGCTGGCGCGGACAGTCAATTGGAAGTGACCGCGGACACTTCAGCGCCGCTCGACAGCGCGGCTGACACCGCCCAGGCCTGCCAATCGGCTGCCCAGTGTGGCTTGCAGGTGTGCAAGGCTGGAGTGTGCGCTGCGTGCGCCGTCGCTGCCGACTGTGGGTCAAGTGCAGGGTGTTTCGCCGGCAAGTGCCTGCCCGACTTGGCGTGCGCGTCGGACAAGCAATGCCAACAATTACAGTTGGTTTGCGACAAAGCCAGCGGCAAATGCGCCGAATGTGCGGCGCCAAACGACTGCAGTGACGGTGGATTATGCAAATTTGGAGTGTGCGTGGCGGTGGGCCCCAGCTGCACCAGCACCAAGCAGTGCGCGCTCGGCTTGGTCTGCCACAAGGTTGGCCAAGTGTGCGTTCAATGTACGGAAGCGGCGGACTGCCCTGCCAGTCAAACTTGCGCCAGCGCCGTGTGCGTGCCCAAGATTTGCCAGCCCAAAGCCGCCAAATGCCTGTCCGGTACCACGCTGAACACCTGCGACGCGGCCGGTGCCAATTGGACAACCTCGTCGTGCGAGCCCGGCCACAGTTGCCAAGGGCAAAACTGCCAAAAGTGGTTGTGCCAGCCGGGCCAAGATTTCTGTCAAGGTGCGCAAGTGGTCAGTTGCGCCAGCGATGGCCTGATGACGTCGCCGCTGCAAGACTGTGAAAAAGAAGCGAAGAAATGCCAAGCTGGCAAATGCGTAGCGCCGCCGGCGTGCACTGCTGGTTCGAGCCAGTGCGTCGACAACGATGCGGTCAAGTTGTGCTCCGCCGATGGCAGCAGCTGGACCACCATCAGTTGCACCAAGGGCACCACCTGCGAAAACGGCGCCTGTAAGCTGCAGTGCCAGCCCGGCGACGATCTGGGTGGCGCCACGATCACCGATCCCAAAAATGCCAAGGTACCGGCCGTCGCGGCTCTGGCGGACGATAGCTGGCTGGTTGCCGGGCAGTGGTCGCCAGTGGGTGGCAAGACCCGCGGCTTGCTGCTGCGCGCCGATTCTGCGGGCAAGCCGATTTGGAAAAAGGCGTTTGATGTTGGGTTTGAGGGTTCGGAATTGCGCGCCGCGGCAAGTTCGGGCGCGGTGCTGGTGGCGGCCGGCCATCTTGGACCCAGTCCCCAATCGGACAGTGCCATGTGGCTGGTTCGGACCAATGCGGCGGGAACATCTTATGAATACAACAAGTTCAGTGACACCAGCGACAGTGAAACCGTCGGTTGGCGCGCCAATGGCGTCGCTAGCGATGGGGCCGGCGGCTGGTATTTGGGCGGCTTGCGCTACGAGGTCAATACTCCACAAAGCGAGGACGCCATTGTCGTTCGCGCTGGGGTCGATGGCGGCAAGCTGTGGTCCAAGAAAATGGGCGGCTTATTTGGCGATTTATTTCATGCCGTTGCATCGCAAGCTGACGGCGGAGTGCTGGCCGTCGGCCAGACTTGGGCGGGGACGGAAGCCGCGGCATGGCTCGTGCGTCTAGATAACACTGGCAAGGTGACACTGGAGCTCAAGCCGACGTGGGCCGCTAACTGCTCGTTCTTGGCAGTGGTCAAGGTCGGCGACGGGATGGCGGTGAGCGGGACCTGCGGAGTGGCCGACAAGGCCGTGGGTTGGTACGGCGCTTACGACGGCAGCGGCACATTGTTGTACAAGCAGAATTTGAGCGACAGCGGTTGGGCTGCGGTCAATGGCTTGGCGCTTTTGCCCGATCAGGGTTTGGTGTTCAATGGCGCCAACTCAGGCAATTCAGTACCCCCCAGTGCCAAACTGCTGGTGGGCCGGGCCAGCAAACTGGGCCAGATTGTTTCGCAATGGCAAGTTACGGTCGTTGCACCTGTGGGCAACTTAGCCCGCCGGTCCGACGGCGTAATCGCTCTGGGCACCCTAGGTAAAGCGTTTGGCGTGTATTGCGCCTGGTAGGCACAGGTGCGCGTGGCAGAGTTCAACACTGCGCCCTGCCGCCAATTAACGCTGCGCCCTGCCGCCAATTAACGCTGCGCCCTGCCGCCAATTAACGCTGCGCCCTGCCGCCAATTAACACTGCGCCCTGCCGCCAATCAACGCTGCGCCCTGCCGCCAATCAACGCTGCGCGGTGTCGCCAATCACCACTTGACCGACAAAGCGCACCAACACTTCTAGCCGCTGACCGGCCGCCGTCACCGACTCGATTTGCAGTTGGTCGGTGCTGATGCGGGCAGGCAATTTCTCTTTGCCCACGTAAATGCCCTGACTGATGTCGTCCAAAGCTTTGCGGGCCATGACGTCGATGCGATCGCGGGGTATTTTCGCGTATTTGCTCACTACATCCACAAGTTGCGAATGCTTGAGCGCAGCGCCCAGCGCGACGAGCCGGTCATCGGTGTGCAGTTCCATCTCCAGCTTAGTCAGCTGGATCCCGTCGCGGCCCACTTCCGGGGTGCCCCACAGCAAGATCTCGCCGCTCAGCGGGCGGCGAATCGGGATAAACAGAAACTTATCCTGCACTTCACCAACGATGGCCGCGTGGACCAACAGCGAACCTTTGGCGGTACTCAGGCGAATGCCGGTGACTTTGACCCAACCTTGATCGGTCTTGAGCACGCCAATTCGCTCCATTTCGTCCTGCATTGGCTTGCGCAAGTTTTCGATGGCCAGCGCCACCGGCAGCAACAAGAAGGTCTTAGGCGAGTCCAGATTATCCGCCACCGACGCCAGCAGCCGGCCTGAATCGGGCAATTGCGCCTCGCGCACGCACGGTTGTTCGGCCGTGGGCAGCGCCGCAATGCTGGCACCCATCCGCAAGGCGCTGGGATCGATGGTCGGCTGGGTTACCCGCACCGACTGCGGGCGCAGCTTGACGCAAGAGCCGTCCGGCAACGCGATCGGCGTTTGCAGCATGGTTTGCAAAGGGCCCAGCGCATCCCACGTCGGCAGCACCCATTCGCGCAGTTTGGTCAAGGCGGCCTCGCCCGCTACAGCCTGCAACTTGGTGACGATCGCGTCCAACACAAAGGCAACAGGACCGCCGATGGCGGAACGATCGATCAGCACCCGCGCGTCGGCGTCGCGCATGTGCAGCGCCGCCCCACTGTCCAGTTCTGGCCGCGCACAGGCACTGAGCTTGCCGCGCAAATCGCGCTGCAGCCGCTGGCCCAGCGCCGCCACCTCCACGTTGCCTTTGAACGGGGTAACAAAGCACAGACGACCGCGCTCGTCGCCGTGCACCGCCACCGGACCGTCGCGCGTCACTTGCCACGTCGCTTGCAGCATTGCAGCAGCTTCGGTGCCCGACTGGCCCTGATTCAAGTGCGCTTGGGCCAACCGAGCTAGCGTCGCGTGCGGGATGCGCGCCACTGCGGCCAAATGACTGAGCTGCGGCGCTGGCCGCATCGGTGTCCGATCAGGCAAATCCGGTTGCGGGGCTCGCAGTTGGACGGCGCAGCCCATCAGCGAGGTCGCTAACACCACCCCAAAGCGCCGCATGGGCTAAGCCGCCCGCAGCACGAGCTGGGTCAACTCGGAAGGCGCCGACAGCCGCATGGGCGGGCCCCAAAATCCGGTGCCGCGACTGACGTAAATCCATGTCGCGCCATGCAAATACAGCCCTGCCACGTACGGTTGCACCAAGCGCACCAGCCAGCCAAACGGCCAAATCTGGCCGCCGTGGGTGTGCCCCGACAGTTGCAACCCTACGCCATGGTCGGCCGCTTCATAAATACTTTTAGGTTGATGCGCCAACAAGACCAGCTCACGACTGGTATCGCGGCCGCGCAGCGCCTTGGCGACGTCGTGACCGTGGCCAGCCAGACCAAAGCGCGCCGCCGTCCAGTCGTCGACACCGGCGAGATCGAAGGCATGATCGCCATCTTGCACGGTCACGCACTCATTGCGCAGCACGCGCACACCCAACTGCTGCCACACCGCAATCCACTGGTCGGCACCCGAATAGTACTCGTGGTTGCCTGTCACCAAGAACGTACCCAACCGCGCTTGGACGTTGGCGAACGGGGCAACGTGCTCGCGCAGTGCCGCCACAGGCCCATCGACGAGATCGCCCGTCAACGCCACAATATCGGGGCGCAACTTATTGATCTCTATGACTAATTTCTCAACCCACTGCCGCTGAATCGTCACGCCCACATGCAAATCGCTGACTTGGACAATCGTCAGGCCATCTAGGCCTTTGGGAAGCTTGCGTAGCTTGATTTCGACCCGCCGCAACTGCGGAAACCGCAAGGCTTCGTGCAGCGCCGATGCCCCAGCCAACAGCGCGCCACCGGCCGCCGCGCCACCGAGCAATCGCGCCAAGAACAAGCGCCGCTCGGGATCCACCACCAACCCGCGAAAATCTGCAACTTTGTCGTGGCCCCAGCCAAGCAGGCCCACCATGGCAATGCCCAGTACCAGCAGGAACACCAGCCCCATCCACACAAATGCGCCCACCGCAACGGGCCGCATCGCCGGCGCATCGACCAGTCGCTGCAGCACAAAGGCCAGCGGCAGACTAAGCCCCAATAGCACGATTGCGATCGCGGCAATCTGGCGCCACGGGGCCGGCAGCGCCGTCGCCACCACCAAACGCTGGTACAGCAGCCAATGGGTCAAGCCGACAAGGCCGAGCAGAACCGCGCCAAACACGGCGATCAACCAAATTGTTTTGTTCATGAGGTGGTCGGCGGCTAAGGGCTCGTGAAAAAATAACTCGCTCGATCCGCGACTGGAGCGGAGCGTCGAGTCGGCTTGCAAAGCCGCGAGTTAGCGACCGACCAAGCAAGCATTAGGGCCGGGGTGCAAAATCGACCTGATTTTACACGGGCCCTAAGTACGTTTGCCGGGAGCTGCGTACTGCGGACTAGGAGCGATAAGGCTAGGGCGCAAAAGGATCATTGCACAGATGGCCCTTGATGGTGCTGCCAATGCGACAAAAGTTATAGGTCTTGGTGGTCTTGCTCTCAAACGAATCGTAGACAATCAAGGCCATCAAGTCTGAACCGCTGGTTAGCGCAGATATTCGCAAAAAGTTTCCGTTTTTATTGCCAAAAAGACCGTCGGGCACCACTTTGTCCATGATCCAAAACTGGTCCTTGGAGATGAACTCAGCGCCATCCGAACAGAAATACCAGCCGTCGATGACTTGCTCTTGGACTTTGCCCGCGGTGTCCTTGCCGGCGATGCGCTCCCTCCAGGTGTTGCCGTCGATGGTCAGCACGTCTTTGTTGTCGCCCATCGGTGTGGCCGGATCTTCGGTCTTGAAGTCGATTTGGCGCCACGACCCTTGCAGCAACGGGTCGCCGCCACGGCACGAATTGCAAGTGAACGTTTGCTGGCCAATGGTGTAGCCATTCCACGGGACTTTCTTGCCGCGGGCACTGGCATCAAACGGGCCACAGGCCGGATTGCGCTTGACAGGTACCGCGGCGTCAGCCGCCGCAGTGTCCGTCGCCTTAGTTTCAGCAATAAATGTGCCGTCGGCTGTGTCCGCAGCTGCGGTGTCGGTCGCCGCATTGCCGGCTGGAGTTGGCGCGGGCATACAACTGGCCACGACCAGAGAGAAACCGGCGATCCAAACAAGTGAGCGCTTAGCCATTGATGGTCACATTGTCGTAAAGACGACGAAATTCGGCCCAATCGAGCTTAAAAACTCCACCAGCCGAGTTATTTTCAGTGTCGCCCACTGCCGCGGCATCGGCATCGCGCCGCCGCTTGCCCCACGGATTGCGCAAGATCACGTGGCGCTTGGACTTATCGCCCTCTTTCTTCTCTTCGACGCCGATAATCGTATAGGCATGCCAACCGTACACGCCCGCGGCGGGATCCTTGTACTTGGCGTCGTCTTTATCGCCCGATCCCGCGGTCATCGACTTTTTCTGGTCGCTGGCCGCTTTCATTTTGGTCCACAACGGGTCGTTGTCACCGGCAGCTTGGGTGCTCTGTTGCCGCGACGGTTCGCCGGTCAGCGCAGTCATGACGTCGCCCGAAATACCACCGTGCCCAATTTCGTCGTAGGAACCCTTCCAGGCCGCGTAGGCCTTTTCAATAATCGACGGCCACAGTTCCATCCACTCTTTGCCATCGACTTTCTCGGTCGAACGCGCGTAGGCCGGCGCATCGCCGTTGTGCGCCAAGTCGGCGTCCACCGTTTCCATGTGGGCGGTCTTTTTGCCCTGCCAGTCCAACTCGTAAAAGCGCACGGTGTAGGTGCCGTCCTTGTTGTCCTTGATCGCCTGCTCGATCGCGTCAGGCTTGGACCCAGCCACCGCACCCATCGACGCCGCCAAATAGCAATCCGCAATCGCGCCTTGGCGCACATCCATGGCTTTGATGCCATCGGGGCCGTACAACTGCGCGCCGCGGTCGTTTTTCGTGTAGGCGTAGGCGTCTTCGGCCTTGGTATCAGCGTTTTTGACCAAGCTCGGATCAGCGACGTCGACGTTGGTCTTGGCGGCCTGCTCCTTGGGCTTTTGCGGCGCCTGTTGCTGGGGCCCAGCCTGAGGCTTGGGCTGCTGCGGCTGCTGATTCTTGTTTTTCTTGGTCTTTTTCTTGTGAGCGGCAGCGGGCATGAAGGCCTCCTAGAGCGGATCCGAAGTTATTTCCAAGTATTGTGACCGCGATCGTCCAATGCGGCGCTTTTCCACGACTGCGGCAACGTGCTGTTGCGGGCGCTGACTTCGCCAGCGATGTCGGGACCGTTGATGAGCGTGCCGGCGTCGATGGTGCAGTGATCCAAGCTGATTTTGGGCTTTCTACTTTTGGTGCCTGAAATGCGCAACGCTGCGCCGTCTTGGCCGCTATTGCCGACAAAACTACAGGCTTTCAGGGCCAACTCGATGCCCTCAGTGGCGCGAATGGCCCCAGCTTGTTCGCCGCGATTGCCTGTAAAAGTGCAGCGAGTGAACTCGGCCTTGAGCGCTTGCGCCAACAATACCGCGCCGCCTTGGCGGCCGTCGTTGCCATTGAACGTGCAGCGCTCCAGTTGCAGCAGGCCGCCGCGTGCGAACAAGCCGCCACCGCCGACCATGCCGGCTTTGTTGGCGGCAAAAGTGCAATCCGCAATGGTGACTTTGCCGCGCCCGTGAATGGCGAGGCCGCCACCGGCATCGGCGTTGCCGCCGCGAATCGTCAAGCCTTCCAAGCGGATCGCCAAGCCGTCGTCCTCAATGCGCAAGACACTGCCGCGGCCGGAGCCTTCGATGATGGAACCGGCGACGCCCACCACAGTCAGCGATTTGTCCAGCGCAAATCCACCCTTGTGAATTCCAGCCCCTAAACACAACCGATTGCCGGTGGTCGCTTTGGCTACGGCGTCTTGCAAAAACGTGCCGCCAGCTTCCACCTGCACATCGCAGTGGGCAGCAGGCGTCTGGGCAGCAGGCGTCTGGGCACCAGACGCCAGAGCAATTGCGGTGACAGCGGGCGATGCAGAAGTCATGGAATTCAATCCGAAAGCTGATGAAAGTGACCCGACCGGCTCAGCCAAAGGCGCGCACCAGTCGACAGCAAACACGGCAAGCAACAACAGAGCGGCCACAGGGGATTGTCGCACTGCACCCAAGTGGGCGCGGCACTAGGGTAGCATGGCCGCGCAGCACTTGACGATTCTGCCCAGCCAGCAGCGAGCCGATCTTGGGGTGCAAGTGCCCCAAAACCGCGATTGCATCTAGTGCGACCGCGCGCCACAATCGGCAGCCCTGATGCGAGGTCGGAAGACGATGCGGCGGTTGGTGCTGTTCCTAGTTGTTGCGGTTCTGATGGTGTTGCCCAGTCGAGCTGGGTTCGCTCAGATTGTCAATATTCAGCAACTGGCTGGTAAACCTGTGCAATTGGGCGCTTCGGGCCAATTGGCACTGACCGGCGACTGGCTGCTGGGCAATTCGCTGTTGCTGACCGGCGGCGGTAGTGGAACGCTGTTTTTCCGCACCCCGGACTGGGTCGCGCTGGTGACAGCGGCCGGTGCTTATGGGGTCAAGGGCACAGCCGGCCAGTTCGCCGACGAGCCGTTTCAGTCCAAGCTGTTTGAACACCTGCGGGTGCGCTACCTGTTGGCCCCGCACTTGTCGTTGGAGGCCTTTGGTCAGCACGAATTCGACCGCTGGCGGCGGCTCAAGACGCGGATGGTGGCGGGTGGCGGTGCGCGCCTGGACGTCGACGCCATCGGCGGCATCCACATCGCGCTGGGTGTGGCCCACATGATGCAGTGGGAGGAGTTGCTCAACCCCAAGGGCGGCGATCTAGCGGGTCTGGTGCTTGAACAGCGCCTGTCGTCCTACGCCGTCATTGCGGCCAGCTTGAGCGAAACGGCGTCGGCAGTGCTGGTGGTGTACGCGCAGCCTAAATGGAGTGATTTCAGCGATTTGCGCGGATTAATCGACTTGGCGCTGGTGGTGTCGATCAACAAGGCCACGGCGCTGCGGGTCAACTGGGCGCTCGGCTACGACACCCAGCCGCCGATCGCCGTGCGCGGATTCGATGGCACTGGCAAAGTCAGCCTTTTGGCCGGATTTTAGCGGTTGGGTCGCTCGATCACCCCACATCACTTCAAGTTCATGCCACCCGGATAGCCATAGGCGGTCGCGTTGCCGTAGCCGTAGGCCATCAGCCCAAAACTGCCGCCGGTCTTGGACTTGAAAATGTGGGTGCCTTTTTTGACTTCGAAATAGCCCAGTTCCCACGTGTTATCGCCAAACGTAGCAAACGCGGCGTCCTGCAAAGCGACCGCATCCAGTTCAATGACCAAGCCCTTGGGCCGAATCACCGACACCCAGTTGGTGCCGTAACCGTCGGCGGTCTGAATCAAATACTCCTCGCGATACTGCTGCTTAGGCGGGATCACCATCATGGTCGGATCGCCGATAAACGATGCGGTCTGACCGCGACTGACGATGAACTGCACCACTTGGACTTTGCCAGTGGCCTTGAGCATGAACGACTGATCTGTATGCAAAATCAGGTGTTTACCCTCTTTGGCCAAAATCTTGCCGTCCAGTTCGGTCTTGGGGGTGGTCGTCAGCTGCACGTTGTCCTCGCCAGCAACGACGTACCACAAATCCAACTCGCCGCCGCGCGATTTGGTCTTGACGCACAGCGCTTCGGTGCCCCACGCTTCGAGCGGAATCATTTGTTCTTCAATGTGTTCTGCACAACAACTGCCTTTAGCATTGGGATCGTTGGGATCGACCGGAGCGGTCTGCGAGGCCCCTTCATTGCCGATGACTGCCTCTTCGTGGCCACAAAACACCGCCACCGGTTTGTCGGCGACGATCTTAGTGCCGGTCAAATCGGTCGGACCCTTGAAGTTCAGTTCGGCCAAGTGCTCCAAGTTGAGCACGTCAAACTGCTTGAGTTTAAAGGTATAAGTCTTGCCTGGTTCCAGCGCCGCCGGCGTAGTGCCATCTTGCGGCACCCCGTATTTGGGCGCGGCCAGCACTTTGTCGGTCGGGGTCACCAACACTGTCGTTTCGCCCTCTTTAGCTGCAACGACAGTCACATAGCCGCTCTGTGACGGCATTTTTAGCCCAATATTGATGTCCGGCCGCGACGACAGCACCACCGCAAAATAGGTCTTGCCCAGCGTGTTAACTGGCAAAAGCAGCGAGGCGTCATTGCTAAAGGCGCCCTCGGCATCGAACGGGTTGAATTGAAAGGCAACAATCGGCTGAGTGGACTTGATCTGGATCGCCTTGCGAAAGATGCCCGAGCCGTCGACATTCATCACTGGCATCTTGAACTCTTTGCTTTGCCCGGCTTTGACAATATAATCAGTGAGTTTAAGCGCGTAGACCCCAGACGGATTCTTGCACTCGGTAAACTTGCCGCCACAGGTGGTCACTTGCTCGCACAGGGCGGCACCACACGACGCCGCGATATTGATGGTGATTTCGGCGTCGAACCCGCCGGGATTGGAAACAACGATGCTGTGCGCGATGAAGTCGGGCGTCAGCTTGTCCTTGTTCAGCGCCGCCGAAAATGTGTCGTGGCACGAGTCCAAGTCGGCCGCCCAGTACTCGCAGCCGACGTTGTTGCTGATTTTCAAGTTGCTTTCGCACAAGCTGACGCACTTGCCGCCAAAGCAGATGTTGCCCGGCTTGCAGGCGGCCGGCAGGTCGTAGCCGCTGCCGTCGTCTTTGCACACCTGGATGTTTTGCTGGTCCAAGCAGGTGCCGATCGTGGGAGTGCAGACGGTTTCCTTGCACGCGCCCTGCACGCACAGTTGTTTACCCGGGCACTTTTTGGTCAGCCACGCTTTGCCGGTGTCGGCGCAGACCTTGACGTAGTTGGCGCCGGCGCAGCCGTCGGTCTGGCCAGCGGTGCAGGTGGTCGGAGTGCCGCATTTGCCTTCGGTGCACTCCATGCCTTCGGCGCAAGTTTCGGCAAACTGCCACTCGCCGTTGATGCACGATTTGATCACCTTGGCGTTAAAGCACACCGTGATGCCTTCGACCTCGCAATTAAAGCCGGTGGTGAAGTCGGTCGGCGCGGCGTCAGTGGCATCCACATGGACGGTGTCGGTCGCGGCGGCGTCGATCACAGCGCCGTCCGGCAACGTGTTGCCATCGCCAAAGGTGGCCGAACCATTGCCATCGGCGTTGACCGAACCGCCGCCATTGCCCGTGGCCGGATTGCTGCACCCGCCCAAGGTCGCAACGGTCGCGGCGAAGATCGGAATAATCTTGAACATTTTGATTCCACTCGGGCACCGCAAGCAAGGCCGTCGGGGCCGTAGTATGCGGTCTGTGTCAACAGCCTTCAATCCACGCTTAGGAACTGTCCCAGAATAAGTCATTCTGAGACTGGTTCCGTTTGCGTGCTTTGTGGGTCGCTAAGCTCGCGGCCTCAAAGGCCGACTCGCCGCTCCAGTGTTGCGCGAATCGATCGAGTGATTTAGGGACACATCGTTAGCGCAATCTTGCCGAAATGGCCGCCCGCCTGCATGCGCTGCAGCCCTTCGCCGATCGCAGTCCACCCCAATGTGCTGTCGATCACGGGCTGCAACTGGGCTGTGTCCACCGTCCGCAACAAATTGGCCATTCCGGCGTGGGAACCGACAAACACGCCGTGGACGCGCACCGAATTCATCAGCACCGGCAACAGGTTCAGCTCGGCGGCGCCGCCGGCCAACACCCCGATCAGCGCAATGTGGCCGCCCGGACGCACCGCCCGCAAGCTTTGAGCCAGCGTGCCCGCGCCGCCGACTTCGACCACATGGTCCGCGCCGCCCAAGTCGGCGACGGCCTTGCCCCAATTGGGCGTTTGCCGGTAGTTAATGGTGTGGCTGGCGCCCAACTGTCGAAGTTTGTCCAGCTTGTCGTCGCTTGACGAGGTGGCGATGACCTGAGCGCCGGCCAAACGCGCCAGCTGGAGCGCAAAAACTGAAACACCTCCAGATCCCTGCACCAGCACCGTCTGGCCAGCGCGCAAATTGCCGTGTTCAAAAAGCGCAGTCCACGCCGTCAGCGCCGCGCAGGGCAGGGTGGCTGCTTGCTCAAAACTCAAGTGTTGCGGAAACTTGACCACCCCGTGGGCAGGGAGCAACCACAGTTGTTGCAGGGCACCGTCGAGCGGACCGCCGAGCGTGTGCCGAGCGGCGTCCTCCGGTTGATTCCCCGCCTGCCACGTCTGGCAGAAGTGGGCGACAACCTTGTCCTGGGGTCGCAGATGCTGCACGCCCTCGCCCACCGCGACCACTTCGCCGGCACCATCGGACAGCGGGACCAGCGGCAGCGGCTGGCGCGGGTTGTACTTGCCGGTAACCATCAATAAATCGCGGTAGTTGAGCGAGGCGGCGCGCAGTCGCACCAGCACTTGCCCACGGGCCGGCTGCGGGTCGGGGCGCTCAACCATGCGCAGATTTTCGAGGCCGAAAGAAGTAAGTTCGATAGCTTTCAAGATGTTACGGAGCGACAACGGCCGCGTGGGCTGCGATTGTGCCACGTTACGCCAGTGGACTCATCCGCCCCAAGCCGTCTCGCCGCACATGCGCCAACTGTAGTGAAAAACGCTGGTCAGCCATGCCCGCTGGCCATTTTGCAACGCCATACCGGCCGCGTCGGCCAAAGCCTGAACGCGGGTCGCCTCGCGATGCCCAGCAGCACTGCCAATACTGTCGGCAGCTCGCTGCAACTCGCGGGCGGCGGCGTACAATTCGCTGCGAATCCGCGGCAGATTGTTGATGTCGAGGTACTCACTGGCCCGCTGTAAGGCCAAACCAGCACGGGTCCGCCCCAACGCCAGCTTGACCTCAGGTTCGCCCTGCGGCGCCGCGCTGCGCGTCGGGGCATAGTCGATCGAGCGACCACCGACGAACTGACCGTTGCGCTTGGCGACGGTGTCCTTGTAGCGCACTTCGACCCGCGCCACTTCTCGGCGCTCCGAGCCGGGCGGCACTTCGATCACCAGCAGGAAACTGTGCTCGTCGCCCGCCCGAAAACTGGGCAGCAAGAAGCGCACGCCGCCGTCGTAATCGCGGGCACGGTTGGCGGGGATGCGATTTTCGCGGGCAATACGTTGATCTGCGGCCACTTCGACTTGGCGCACCCGCAGCGCTTCGGCGTTGGACAGCGGCTCGGAGCCGACGACCTCCACCAAGCCGACATCGCCCGGCAGGCGAATCCGCACATCGACCGCCTCGGCTGCTTGTTTGGTCAAAACTTCCAATTCGTCGGTCAACACCGCCGGCAACGCCGCACTATCCCGGACAAAATGGTGATTGCCGCCGCCTTCGAGCGCGACGCGATCCATCAGCAGAGCGTCAAAATCATTGCCTACCCCGATCGCCGAAGTGACGATGCCTTGGCCCAGCGCCCGCGCCGTCTCGACCGTGAGGCCATACGGATCGTTGGGGCCGACGGTTGGCATGCCATCGCTCAACAATAACACGCGGTTGCTGGCGTTAGGGGTATAGGCAGAGCGAGCCTGCTGGTAACCCAGTTGCAAGCCAGCGAAAGTGTTGGTTTCTGCCCGCGGCTTCAACTTGCACACTTGATCGGCGATCCGCATCAACCCTGGACCGCCAGCCACGGGCGCCGACAGCACAAACGCTTCGCTGCCGTAGTGCACCACCGACAGTTGATCGGCGGGCCCCAGCCGCGTCGCCAGATCGCGCACCGCCGCGCACACTTGCTGCCACGGCTTGCCTTTCATGCTGCCGGAAGAATCGAGCACCAAATGCAGACGCAGCGGGCCGCGCTCGCGCAGACCTTGTTCGGCAGCGCGCAGGCGCACCCGCAACACCGTCCGCCCACCAGTCAATGGCACTTCGCCTTCCGACAGGTCCACCGCGACGCGCAGCGATTGGCCCGCGGTCGGTGGCGCCAGACTGCGCCTGGGCGAGGCAGCGACCAGCCCGCCCTCCACGCCCAAGGCTTTGCCACTTTGGATTTGGGCGGCCAAGTGGTCGAGATAACCGCGACCAGGCAGGTAATTGGAGCGATAGCGGGCATCGCGTGGGTAAAAACTCGGGGCCCGCGGCAACCACCGAAAAATCTTGTCGCTCGAGCGCTGCGGGACATACAGGGCGCCAATTCCGCTGTCCTCAGTCCGTACGATGGCACCGCCAGAGCCACTGCCGATTTTGCGGATCATTTTTGGCTCGCTCACTTCGGCTGTCGAGTCGCGCATCTCAAGTTCTTCGTGTGGCGGAGCTCCAGCGGTAGATTTTGATTTTTCGGGCATTTTATCGCCACCGCTGGCCGCTTCTTTCTTAGAGCGCGCCAGAGCCGGACTCTTCTCATCGCGGTCGGCAGCGTTGTGCTTGGCCATAGGCTTGGGCATTTCGGGCTTCATTGCTTGGGCTGGTTGCTTTTCTGAGTCTGGTTCCGCTGGCTCGTCGGCTGGGGCGCTGCGCACTTGCGGCCCGCCACCGCTATCGCCTGCACGTCCACCGTTTTTGCCCTTGTTATTGTCAACATCGTCGGTGGCAGCAGCCGCGGACTGGGGTTTGTCGGCGCCGGCAAATGCCTTTTCGGGCGACCAGTCGTCATCGGCGGCAGTTGCCCCTTCGCGGTCCGGTTGCGGTTGGGCCGCTGGTGCGGGCGCTGCGACGGCTGCCCCGCCGGTCGGCACTTGCACGGCGCTTGGGGCCTGCGCCGCCGATTCTGCGACAACTGGCCTGCGCTCTTCGGTGGCCTGAGCGTTTGCTTGGTCGCCACCCGGTGCCGGAGCTGCCGCAGCAGCTGCGACTGGGGTTGGAGCAGGTCGCGCCTCGCCGACTGCAGGCTGTTTTTGGCAAGCCGCGACCATGATCAGCAGCGCACCGCAGACAAATCGTTGTGCAAACATAGTGAACTCCTTAAGGGCCCGGTGCAAAAACAAGTCGATTTTGCACCGGGCCCATTGCTTGCTTGGTGGGTCGCTGACTCGCGGCTTTGCAAGCCGACTCGACGCTCCGTTCCAATCGCGGATCGGTCGAGTTATTTTTTCACGAGCCCTAAGTAACTTCACAATCGGCGCGTGCCACCGTGGGCAAGCGTGCGCCTTGGACGCTTGGGGCCAAATTGAGGTCTTGCGCCCAAACCAGCGCGGCGCAATCCTACTGCCGGAGGCACCCACTTGGCACGCAAACTGATTCACCAAAAGACCTGGCTACACCCCAGCCTGTGGATGGCGGCCCGCGGTCAACCGTGTCGGTTAGACCAGTGTGGCGCTGCGTGTTGCGTTGGCGGCATTTGGATCGACGTCGGTCATGTTCAGACCATCCTCGACGTCGCTACCCAAGTCGCCGCGCACATGGATGCCGACCGCCGCGACCCCGGCCAGTGGTTTACTGACGAGGTCGTGGAACATTGTGATTTTCCAAGCGGAATCGCGACTGCAACCGCTGTGCGTCCGCGGCCGGGCCAGCCTGATCGCCCAGGCTGCGTGTTTGTGCGCGCCGATCATACGTGTGCGCTGCAAGTCGCAGGCCACAGCCTCGGGTTGGGCTGGCCGGGGCTTAAGCCCTTTGATTGCGCGACTTTTCCGGTGCTCATGTCCGAGGGATCGCTGCGCTGGGACCGGCAGTCTGCCAGCCGCGCTCACGGTGCCGATTGCCAAATTCCGCGGCCGCGCGAGCCCGCTTTGCCCGATCAGCCGCCGTTTTTTCGGGTGTTTCGGCGCGAAATCGAATTGGCTATCGGCCGTGCTGGCTACGCGACGCTGGACTGCGCGCAACTGCGACGGCGGGCTAAAAAGCCGACGAAATCGCAAAATCCTACCGAATTGTAGGCCTTTCAGCCAGGATTGCCCATCGAAATTCTCCGCGGCCCCCGATTTGGGATGCCAGGGCCCTGTCGCTCGCTGTCGCTCGCTGTCACTCGCTGTCACTCGCTGTCACTCGCTGTCGCTCGCTGTCGCTCGACAAGGAGCAAGGAGCTTTTCTGTCAGGGCCGTACTCTCGTACGTCCCTGACAGAAAAGTGACGCAGTGACACCGAGATGCGCCCAAAGCGGGGGATCGCGGTCAGCTGCCGGTGGCCGACCAGGTGCCGCTGCACTTGAATGGCGGCGTCGTCGGGCTGGGCTGCCCCAAAAACAACACTTCGGTCGAATCCACTTTCCACTTGCCGCTAAAGGTGTTGGTCGCCGGATCGAGGGTGCCGTCGATGGGCCCTTCGAATTTATAGGTGAACAAATTCCACAACAGGATTTCGCCCAAGCTCAAGGTGCCAGCCAACAGCAACTTGGCCGGATCGTAGGTGCCGCCGATGGTCAGGCCGAACTTGTTGCCCGATGCCTCGCCGTCCATTTTGCCGTTGACTAAGTATTTTGAGTTGAAACACTTGATCGCAAACGACATTTCGCCACTGGTCTTGGCGTTGATCGGCACCAATCCGCCCACCGCCACAAAGGTGCAGTCGCCCTTGAATTTTCCGGCCCAGTTTTCTTTCAGTGCCAAGCCGGCGCAACCCAAATTCGGCTTGGCAACGCATTTGTTGACCTGGCACTGTTGGGTGGCCAGACAACTGCCACACGAACCGCCACAGCCGTCGTCGCCGCACGATTTGCCGCTGCATTGGCTGGTGCAGGCGGCCGGACTGACATCGGTGGGCGGGTCTTGTCCGTCGTCTGCATCGGAGCTAGCGGCGGAATCGACCTCGACTTGCGCCGCATCCGTCGAATCGACGCTGTCGTCGGCAAGTTCACCGGCGAGCGCGTCTTCGGTCGAGGTGTCCACCTTTTTGCCGGTATCGGCGGTCTTGCTGTCGGTAGTCAGCTTGGTATCCGAGGCAAAGGTCGCGACGGAGCCACTGTCGACCGGATCGCCAGCTGGCGGCACCGCGTCAGAGCAACCCACTGTCAAGATCGCACCGGCAATTGCAGGCCAAATTGTCGTCGCGCGCATCGTTTACCTTGGGCTGTGATTCACCGCTGTGTATCATGCGCCGTTTCGATCGCGATTCCAACTGCATTGCGACGATCGAAGAAACCGGCTCCGAGCGCCGCTTGCGTTCACTTGGCCAAAGGCGGCCCGCAAAACAGCTCACCCTTGGCCGACAGCGTCCGCGTCCACACCCGACGGGCGCTGTTCAGTTCCTTGGTGCCAATCGCACGGATGCGACCGTCGGGCTGCAGCAACAACTCCGACCACTCGCTGGGCGAGGTCGACGGTGGCGCGGCGGTCCACACGATCTTGCCGTTGAGGTCAATGCCCACCGCCATGGCGTCACGATTTGTCCACGACTGCCCGGTGCGCACGGCCACCGCAATCGTGGAGCCCATCAAGATCGCCGAAATGGGCTCGTGGAGGGAGCCGCTGAAAACTTGCTTACTCACCAGCAGCGTGCCGGCAGCATCCATGCGCAAGAGCAGCGCGTCGCCATTAAAGGGTTTGATGGTATTGACGATCATTGCTACGCCGCCGTCGGGCAAAGGCAACACACTGCACGGCCCCGTATGGTCGGCAATTTCGTACCACCAACTGGTCAACAACTTGCCGCTACTGTCAAAGCGGTCGACTGTCACACGGTTGCTGGAGGAGAACGCGCCGTCGACGCCGCCCACCCAATAGCCGCCATCGGCGCTTGCCGCCACTGCCGACGCCCACGATTTGGTGTAGCCGTAGCTCGACTCGGCGACGATTTGGCCGTCAGCTTTGCGCACCGAAATTGTTCGCCGATCCGTGCGCCAGCCGACCACCGCGAATTGATCAGACTTGGCGCTGCGGACCGCAGAGTACCAGCGATCTTTGCCAGTTTTGCCACCTAGTTCAGTTTGCAAAACCATACCTTGGGCATCGACCTGCACCAGCCAGCTCTTGTCCGCGCCGCCTACGGTCTGGTCCTTGCTGATGCCAGCCAGCCACGCGCCACCGTTGTCCATCGCCACCGGCTGGATAAGAAAATCATTGGTGTTGGCCGCAGCGGAGCCCGAGGCCACCACGGCGCCACTGGCATCCAAACGCCACCAAGCGCCGGTATAGGGGCCAACCAGCTTGCTCTTGGCCAAATTGCCAGCGAGCCACCAACCGCCGCCGACCGCCGCCGTCGCCCCGGCTACGCCCACGTGACCAGTGGGATCGGGCCAACTGACCTCGTCAACTGTGCACATGCCGCAATTGCCTGCCGCGCACAGCGTCGAAGCGGTGCAGCTAAGCCCCTCGGCCGCCGCCGCATACTGGCAACCGCGGTTGTCGATACAGGTGTCTGTGGTGCAGGGACTGCCGTCGTCACAGGACAATTTGGGCGCGTGAACGCAGGCGCCCGCGGAGCACGATTCGCCGCTGGTACACAGCTTGGCGTCGTCGCATAGTTGCGGAAGATGCGACTTGCGGGCGTGCAAGGTCGCGTCGCAGCGCCAGTTTTCGCAGGCCGTGTTGATGGCGGTGGTGGCGATCAACCCAGTGCCGGGGTCGATGCGCACCACCAAACCAGTGGTGGACTTGGCCACGGCGTCGGTGCGGGTGCCAGTGGCGATGACGCTGCCGGCTGCGGTGACAATCAGGCCGCGCAATGATACAGAATTAATGCCATTGTTGGAGTCTTTGCCAGCCAACGCCGTCAGCAGATGGCTGGGCCAAGCCACTACCGCCCCAGCGGCGTCAACCCGCCACGCAGAGGCTATTTCCGATCCGTCGGCATAGGGACCCTGGTGGCCTGCCATCAGGGCGCCGCCATCGGGCAAGATGACGATCGCCTGCGCCGGGACCTTTAACGGGTGATAGTTGAGCGCAATCGGCAATTGCCGCTCGCCAGCACCGTCAAAGCGCACGATTGCCAGTTGATTCAAGGCAGTTAACAGGGCCGGCGCCCACGCGCTGCCGTCCAATCGCGCCGCCACAGCGAACACTCTGTCGTAGTTGCTCTTGGCTTCGTGCATGGAATACGCCAAAAGTTGACCAGACTTGCCCGTTTGTACTTTGCCTTGCATGTCGAGTACGGCGGCAATTTGTTCATCGCCAGCCGCGGTTTTGCCAAAACCAACGGCAAGAATGCGCGCCGAATTGCCGCTGCCGACCACAGTTACGCCCTTGAATTGGTCCGAGCCGGCCGTACCAAACCGGTATTCCCACAACACCTTGTTGTCTGGCCCGATGGCCACCAACCAGCCGTCGTCCTTGCCTACGCTGGCCGTAAAACTGCCGCCCGCAGCGACGAAACCACCCCCAGGTAATGGGGCCGCCGCGTTAAGCCAGTCGTCCTCGGCGCCGCCCGCGGTGAAATCGGCGACAATTTTGCCAACGTCGTCGAAAAGCACCAGCCAGCCGTCGCGCTTGCCCGAACCGAGCGAGGTCGTCTCGCCGACCGCCAAAATGCCCTGTGGGCTCTTGGCGACACCCCAGAGTTGATCGCTGCCCTGGCGATCCAGCACGTGGTTCCAGCGCACCGTTCCATCGGCCTCCACTGCGCGCAGCCAGCCGTCCAGTAGGCCATTGCTCGCCATCCAGCCGCCGACCGCGACGACACCATCTGAGGTCAACGTGGTCGCGGCGGAGAGTTGACTGGCGACGTCGTTGGTGGGTAAATCGGTGAAAAAACCACAAGAACATGAACTTTCACCGCTTTGGGCATCGACCCGCAGGGCAAAGCCGTCCGAGTAGTCGGGATCTTGGGCACTGGTCGCCAGCGGGCCGCGGGTGTCGCCGACCAGAAACAAGTCGCCGCCGGGCAAAACAGCACCGCCGCGCAGGCGATCGTCGCCATGTTGGTCAAACGAGCGCTGCCATTTGACACTGCCGTTGGCGGCCAAACGAACGGCCCAACCGTTGCCGCGGTCATAGCTGGTCCAGCCAGAATTTCCTGTAAAATTAATGGATTGAGTGCCGCCAGTCAGCAGGTCGCCGCCGGGCAATTCGGTGACCGTGTGCAGCGCATCGTCGTGACTGCCGGCAACTTGGGTTTGCTGGAGCAACGTACCTTGAGTCGAAACCCTGAGCAACCAACCCTCGCCCGCCGCTGCTGAAGTGGCCTTGGCCGTGGTCCCCACCGCCAGCAAATCGCCATTGGCCGCCTGAGTCACGCCACCCAAGGCGTCCCAAGTTTTGCCGCCAAAAGTCTTGGACCACAAGCTCTGGCCATCGGTGGTGAGCCGCAACAGCCAGCCATCGTGTTGCTGAGCGGGCGCGTTGACGATGCCACGGTGACCGGCAGCCACGATCCCGGCGTTGCCCGCCAAGGCGACTACCGCCAAAAGCCTATCGATTTGAGGCGTTTGCGCCGACGACTCCTTGCCAAACACGCTGGACCACAGCAGCTTGCCCTGTCCATCAAAGCGAGCGACGACCGCATCCGCGCTGCCATTGCTGGCATTTTCGATGCTACCTACCGCGACGACCCCGCCATCGGCCATCGCTGTTGCGCCATCAAAACTACCTTTGTCGGTAGCCAGTGTGCCCAGCGGTGGCGCCAGAAGTTGTTGGGATAGTTGCGTTCCACTGGCATCTACCCGCACCAGCCATGGCCGCAGGACCGCACCTTGTCCCTGCGACGCGCCTACCAACCACGCTCCTGCCGCGGGAGCCGGTGCTGCCCCAAGGAAACGATCTAATCCCGCTACTCCATAGACGTTTTCTGCCAGATGAACGCCACTTGGCGAATGCCAGACCGCCCAACCTTGAGTCGCCTGCACATTGTCCGCGCCGGCCGCGCCAACGGCCAGCAAGCGGCCATCGGTGAGCACGATCGCGGCCTGTAGCTCCTCTTTGCGCTTGGTGCCGACCCATTCGCACGCTTTAGCCACCCCGGCTTTGGTTCCGGTCGTCAACAACACCTCGGCGCAGCTTTTGCGCACCACCCGAAACCACGCCTGACAGCCGCCACAGCGGCCTTGGCTGCACGAACGGCCATTGGCGCACGGCGCTGAATTGTCGATGTGGCTGCACGACTTGCCTGTAGGGGCGCAGGTGTCGTCAGTGCACGGATTGCCGTCATCACAACTGCCGCCTTTTTGACCCGCGCACGCGCCCTTGCCGCAACTGTCGCTGATAGTGCACGGATTGTTGTCACTGCAAGCCAATCCATCGCTGACCGCACTATGGCTGCACCCCTGTTTGGCATCGCAAGCGTCGACGGTGCACCCGTTGCTGTCGTCGCAGGCGGCTGCTGCATTGATTTCGCCAAGGCAGCCGTCGATAGCATCACACAGATCGACACTGCAGGCATTATTATCGTTGCATATCAGTATATTGCCGTTGCAATCGCCATTGGCGCAAGCGTCGTTGCCGGTGCAGGCGTTGTCGTCATTGCATGCCGCACCCACCGCCACGGGCGCCAAGCTGCAGGCCCCCGTTTGGCTCTGGCACACGGCCTTTACGCACGGCAAGTCTTGGGCGCTATTGCACACAACTACGCTTATCGGCAACACTTTGCATAAAAATGGCGCTTTGGACTTGTCGCAATACAAGCTGCCATTGCAGCTATTGCCATCCTCCAAAGGTGCGCAATCCAGGTCTTTTACGCACTGGCACAAGTTAGCCCCGGGCGCGCACTTGCCGGCCGTGCACACGTCGCCGACGGTGCAGATTTGGCCGTCGTCACAGCCGATATAGTCCGTTACAGCGATGTACTCACACTTGCCCATTTTGGGGTTGCATTGGTTTTTCTGACAGGCGGGCGGCGAACCAGTGCCGCACTCAATGACCGTGGCCGGATTGACGGCGCACACAAAGGGCACTTTGGTCTTGTCGCAAAATAACGAGCCGTTGCACGCATTGCCGTCCTCAAAACCCGTGCAGTTGCTAGTGGTTTGGCAGGTGCAGGTGTTGGTGCCGACACTACACACGCCCTTGTCGCAACTATCGCCCGCGGTACACGGATTGGCGTCGGCGTCGCAGGTTTGGCCCTGATTGCGCGGCTGCAGCGCGCAGGTGCCGCTGAGCGGTATGCAAGAATTAGCCAGACAAAACGTGTCGTTGGCCGGGCTGCACACCACCACCGTGTTGGGATTGACCACGCATTTGCCGGCCATCTTGTCGCAAAACAGGCTGCCGTTGCAGGCGTTGCCGTCCTCGAAGCTCTTGCAATCGCTGTCTTGTTTGCATAGGCAGGTGTTGGTCCCAGCTACGCATAGGCCAAACTGACAGTGGTCGTCACCGGTGCACGGCTGCCCATCGGCATCACAGGCGCCACTGGCATTGATCGCTTGGGGCGCGCACTGGCCCGACGCCTTGACGCAACTGTTCTTTAGACACGCGGTGTCGCCGACGCTAGGGCAGGTAACCAGGCTTTGCGGATTGATTTCACACTGATACGGCAGCTTGCTCTTGTTGCAAAACAGCGTGCCATTGCACAGATCGCCGTCGTCGCTCGCCGCGCAATCGGCGGTCGTTGCGCACGAGCACACTTTGGTGCCGCCGATGCACGCGCCGCCGTCACAGCCATCGCCACTGGTGCACGGGTTGCCGTCGTCACAAGGTGAGCTGTCTTTAGCCAGGACGAATCCGCACTTAGCCGACTTGGGGTCGCACTGGTTGGCTTTGCAGGCGCTGTCGGCGGCTGTGGGGCACACGACTACGGTCGCCGGATTGGTTTGGCACACGTGCGGCGTGACCATGACGTTGCAAAACAGGCTGCCGTTGCACCCATTGCCGTCGTCTAACTTGGCGCAATCACTGTTGATCACACAGCCGCACTTGCTGGTCCCCGGTGTGCACAGGCCTTGGGCGCACAGATCGTTGACTGTGCAGCTGTCGCCGTCTTGACAGGCGCCGCCGCTGTTGGTGGCGAGCAATCCACAAGTGCCGGTGAGGGCGTTGCAGGTGTTCTTGAGGCACGCAGTGTCGCTGGCCGGGCTACAGGTCAAGACGGTGCCCGGATTGAGTTTGCACGACCACGGCAGTTCGCTTTTGTCGCAGTACGGCAAGCCGTTGCAGGCATCGCCATCGTCGGTGCAGTCGCTGTTCTTTTTGCATAGGCACGCATCTGGACCGCCGATGCATAGGCCACCGCCGCACGTGTCGCCGCTGGTGCAGGCCTTGCCGTCTTCGCACACGCTGCCGTCGCCGACTGCGGTGACATCACAGGCGCCGCTGACAGGGTTGCAGACAGGGGCGCTGCACGGTGAAGTGCTGGCTGGACAGGTGACCTTGCTGCCCGGCTTGGACGCACACACCGAAGGGTTCGCGGTCAAATCACAGATCCATTGGCCGTTGCACAGATTGCCGTCGTCAAACAGCCCGCAGTCCTTAGCGGTTTTGCAGCCACAGCCCAGCTTGCCGGCCACGCAGGCGCCTTTTTGGCAGCTGTCGCCGACTGTGCACGGCTCACTATCGCTGCATAGGCTGCCGTCGATCACGAAAACGGCTTTGCAAGTCGCGGTTTTGGCTTCGCAGCGCGCTTCCAGACACGGTTCTGTTGGCGGTGGGCAATCGCTATTTTGCGCACAGGGCGAAGCGGTGGCTGGCAATTCGGCGCTGATGCCGTCGGTCGTGGTGGAGTCCTGATTTGGAGGTAGATCAATTAGATCAACTAGTTCTGGCGCGCCCCCCGCATCGGGCTGGTCTAAAATCGCGCCACCGGTGTCGACCGGCCCATCGTCAACGCTCTCGGACACTGCCGCACTATCCGCTTTGGCCACCGCCACATCGCCGAGACCAACGGCCCCGTCCACCGTGGCGTCGCCGCCCGAAGTGGCGGCGCTCGCCCCTGACAGCGCAGCCGTCTTGTTTTCGCTACATCCCAGCGCCCACGCCGCCATCATCACAAACAGTCCAAGCAGGCTGCGCTGAACCGTCGGATTGTTAGTGGGCATCGCGAACGCGCCTCAGGCTCACGGTGCCTACGGCTAGCGCAGCCATGATCAGCAGTACCAACCATCGCGATCGAGAACCGGCCACCGGGGTCGCGCTGCACTTGGCCTGTGGCACCGGGCACGCCAGTTCTTCGTCCACTAAGCCGTCGCCGTTGTCATCTTTGCCGTTGCAAACCTCATTGGCGACGCAGGCTTGCCAGGCGCAGGCAGAGCTGCAGCGGGCAAACCCTTCCAACCCACCGACGCTACACGCCTGTTCTGCTCCCGGTGTGCAACTGAAGCCTTCATCAATGTGGCCATCACAGTTGTCGTCGCTGCCGTTGCACACTTCGGCGGGCGGCACGCAACCGGCCCATGCACACGCCTTGGTGCACTGGTGGATTCCCGTCGTGCCGCATGGCGTGTAGCAAGGCCCCTGAGCGCCAATCTTGCAGGCAAACCCTTCATCGGTCTGGCCATTGCAGTTTTCGTCGGTACTGTCGCAGGTCTCAAATGGCACAAAGCATTGACCAATGTGGCAGTTGGCGTCGCATAGTGCGGTACTCTTGCTGCCGCACGCCAAGCTACAGGTCAGCAATTCGCCTGGCAAGCAGGGAACGCCTGCCTTGGCGACCGGCAAATTCAAGCGACCGGCGCCGCTGAGCAAATCCGGGGCGGTAGTCGCAGGGCGCGGCACAGCGGCAAGTAGCAGTTGAGCGGCCGCTTGTTTGGCATCGAGGCCAGATTGGCTCATCCATAGCGCCACGGCGCCCGAAACGTGGGCGGCAGCGGCCGATGTCCCTTCGAAGTAATCGACCACGGATGTCGCCACCCCTGACGGTGCCCCGATATCTGGTTTGGGCCGTCCGTCGGCGGTAGGTCCCTGAGAGCTCGCCGCCTCAGGTAGGCCGTTGCCATAGCCATCCACCGCAATCGCCGCAATCACCAACGCCTCGGCACAGTTCGCCGGGTCGACCAAGGTGTGGTCCGTTCGGTAGTGTTGCAACATTCCATAATAATTAGGTAACTGGACGCGAACACCGGTCGGCATAGGTCCGCTCTTGTGCTTGACCCGCACGGCGTAGACACCGGTTACCGACACTTGCACGATGAGCGCTTCCACCGGCGGTTGACTGCCGTCTTGAATGCCAGTCGATACTGCAACCGGCGAGCAGTCCTTAGGCAGAACCCGGCACACCTGCAAGTCCAGATCCGTTGCGGTTGTCGGGTAGGCGTCCCAGTCTAAAATCACCTGCACAGGGCCGGCCACCGGCATTTCAAACTCGTTGCTGGCCGCGCCTGGCGCAAATTCCAGCCAGCCGTCCTTGTTGTCATCCCGCCACAGGTCTGTCCACAGCTTGCCTGCCGCCATGTTGCCGGCGGCCGCCACCCATACCCTGCTAGCGCCGACTCCTGCGGAAACAGCTTGACATACAGCGCCTTTGCCATCGCCGAACGACTCGCCAAACCAGCCAACGGCGCTGTGAACAATGGCAATGGACGAGCCTGCCAGCGTTTGCGCAACCCATGCCTGCAGCGCGGCTACACTGTTGACTGCCACCGGTATTACCGTCGCGCCGGGCGCCAAATCGGCGATCACTTCGGCGCAAGCGGTGCCATGGGCGCTGCCAATATTGGGCGGTGCACCCTCGGTATTGGGCAAGTCGCCGGTGGCGATTGCGGACGCCCACTTGTCGAAATTACTATCTACAACCGCAATTTTGACACCACTGCCCGTTTTTGCCGCGCAGTGAAAAACGTCGGCGCCGATCGCCTTGCAGCCCGCGGAAAACGTCTGCGACAGCGCAATTGGCGCCAATGGCGAGCCCAGCCAGGTAAACTCCGTGTGAGTCGCCAACTGAGCAATCTGCTGCGGCGTCGCCCGCACATCCAACCGATCGCTGCCGCGATGGATTAGCGCTGCCCCAGTTGCGTGCACTTTGGCGCTAAGCGCTGGCTCACTCTGCGGATTTGCTGCCATTCGGACTTCGACCAGCACGCGACCGTGCACATCCAGATCGATGCCGTTGGTCGCCGCCCAGCACCGGGCTTGCTGCGGCTGCTCGCGGTGGATCGCGACAAACTGGCTGATACGACTAGAGATTTTTGGATGCTCGACCCAGCCCGCTGGCGATTGTCCGGCAGCGACCGTAGGCAGCGCCGCCGCCGCAACCGTGAATCCAAGTGCCGCAATTTCTGCAACCAACCGAGAGCGCATCGGCATAGAATGCACGCTGACGCAGCTAACGCCAAGTCGCCGCCAGATTTTTCTGGTTTTGGCCTGCACTCAGTCGAGCCTCTAGCGAGTTCCGCATGCTGCCAAATCGGCACCCACGATGCATGAAACTTCTTGAGCGGCATGTGGAATGTGGGTCGCAGCTGCGGACCACCGCCGGGGTTTGGGGGCGGCGCGCCCCCAAGTTCTTAGTTAGGGCCCAGCACAGGCTCTGGCTCTGGCTCAGCGACCTTGGTTCAACGCTTCGCGCAGCGTTTCGACAACGTAGCGCTGTTCCTCGTCGGTCAAGTAATGATGCAAGGGCAACGCCAGACTCTGGGCCGCCCACGCCTCGCTGCACGGCAACGCCCCGCGCGGGTGATTGCGCCACGCCGGTTCCAAATGGGCGGCCAAAATGCCGCGACGTGCGCCGATTTGCCGCGCGTGCAAGAACGCAAGCACGCGATTGCGGCGGGCGCTGGTGTCAAGGGCGGGCCCAGCATCGCGACCGTCCGGCGCCACGCACAGGCAATAGGTTTGCGCGTTCCATACATCGTCGGCGCGCGGAGCTAACGGCGCCACATCCCAGACATCGCTCAGCAATTCGTCGTACCGTTGCGCCAAATGCCGCCGGCGATCGACGATGGCTGTCAACTTCTTGAGTTGCTCGACGCCAACCGCGGCCTGCAAGTCGGTCATCCGGTAATTCCAGCCCGGTTCGGCATACACTTCTGTCGCCCCCGTTTGGTGGCGTTCGGCAGGGGCCACCGTCATGCCGTGCTGCCGCAGCAGCCGCAAGCGCTGCGCCCAATCGGCGCGGGTGGTCGTGATAGCGCCGCCTTCGCCAGTGGTGATGACTTTGCGCGGATGAAAGGAAAAAACGGCTAATTCTGCACCTTTGCCTACCGGTTCACCTTGGTGCAAGCTGCCGATGGCACAGGCCGCATCGTCAATCAGCACCGCGCCCCGTTCGGAGCACAGCGCGGCAATTGCGGCTCGCTGCAGCGGCAAGCCGAGCTGATGGACCGCGATGACCGCTCGGGTCCCGGTAGTCCAAGCGGCGGCGAGCGTTTCCGCAGTGATGTTGGGGCAATCCGGGGCCACGTCTACAAAAACCGGATTGGCGCCGACCATCCATACCGCGTTGGTCGTGGCGATAAACGACAGAGACGGCACCAGCACGTCGTCGCCGCGGCTGACGCCGGCCACCTGCAAAGCCAAGTGCAAACCAGCAGTTGCCGAAGAAACGACCACCGCGTGGTCGGCCTGAACCGCCTGAGCAAGGGCCTGCTCAAACGCCTGCACTTGCGGACCCTGAACCACCCAGCCCGAGGCAATGGTCTGGGCCGCGGCGGCCTGCTCTTCGGGTCCAAAGACGGGAATGATAATAGGAATCACGGGTTACCGAAATCTAGAAGCTGACGCCGCCGGTCAACATCGCCGACGACGACACCACCCCGGCGGCGCCTGGCGAGCGATAAAAGCCAAATTGCCCACCCAGATACGGAAAGCCAAGCACCAAGCGACTGCCGACAAAGGCGCCAAAGCTGCCATCCAAGTTGCCCTTGGTGCTGATCAGGCCCAATTCAGCGCCAGCGAGCACTTTGAGGCTGACGAACTGGAACAAAACGTAGCGAATTTCTGCCGCCACCCGCTTGGTCTCGGGGCCGACGTCAGCGCGCACGCCGATCCCCCACTTGCGAATCAGCGCGACATCGTCGATGCCTGCTTCCAATGTGAGTGCCATGCGCACGTCGGCTTCTTTGGAAACGCCCGGAGTGCCGCCGAGCGATCGCGCGCCCCCGCCAAGGTAGAAATCGCCGACTACCGGCACTGCGTGCGCGCTGTTGGCGAGTAGGGTGCCGCCAACAACGACCAGCGCCACTGCAAACGCCAACACGGCGCCGACCGCTCTTTTTGAATACCGATTCTTTTCCAACCACTACCGTCCGTTTGCGACTGACGCCAGAGCGTCGATGCGTACCATTTCCAGCGATTTTGAGCAACTGCACGGAGTCGACACCGAGCGGGCACCGAAGAATTGCCGCGGTTGCCAGTGCCAGTCGGCCGGGGCCTCGCCCAATTTTGCCGACTAGGAGCGTGTCGGAGTATTCCGACTCGCTCCTAGCGCCGTCTGGCCAGACGGCGGCAACTATCCGAAACTGCACGGATTCACTCCGGGCAGTTCTTGGACAGTTGAGAATAGTTGACTGGCTAGGAGCCTATCGGATCGCAATAGAT
>SHZD01000234.1 GCA_009692465.1 Myxococcales bacterium | reverse complement strand
TGGGGCAGGCGCGTCGATTGGGGCAGGCGCGTCGATTGGGGCAGGCGCGTCGATTGGGGCAGGCGCGTCGATTGGGGCAGGCGCGTCGATTGGGGCAGGCGCGTCGATTGGGGTGCCTAAATCCCCGGCCGGGCCAGAATCAGCCGCGGCTGCCTCAACTTGGGCCACATCGGCGCTAGCTGCGTCGGCGGCTCCAGCGGTGTCCACTTTGGTGGCGTCAGTCAGTGGTACAGCGTCGGCCGCGCTGTCCGTGACCGCGGCGTCGGCCACATCCGCAGGCGAAGTTGGGCTGTCGGTGGCGGCCGTCGCCGCGTCGGCAGCATCGCTCGGGGCACTGTCCGCCGCCGCGGTGGTTGATACTGCCGGATTGCCGCAGCCCAAAGCCAAAAAGACCATCAGGCTGCCCAACAATAGTGTCAAATCGAAAAACTTCGGATTTAATTTCATGGTGTTTCCCGACTCGCGGTCAGGGGCGATGCCGACAAGCATAGCGCATTTCGCGACTACGGCGCTTGCCCGTCGGCTGCCAACTCGGGCGAACTCCTGCGCCAATACGGCCACAGCCTAAAAGGCTTCAGCCCGCAGACTATCAAAACTACACGCGGAATCAGCTTGGGTCGCCACTCCAAGCTTGCCTCGCGCAAACGTCTTGTCGACGGCCATCATCAACTGCACACCGTCTAGGGCCACAAAAAAACTGTCGCCGCGCACCTCGACGCTCAAGGTGTGCCAGCTGCCGGGCTTGAGCACGGCAAAATGGCGAATGATCTCTTCTCGACTGCCGGCCACGACCCGGTACAGGCGCAAGTCCTTGTCCACGGCGTCAATTCGCGCCAAATAATAGTTGTCGCTGTCGCGCAAACGCAGCATCAGCCCGCAAGCGCGCGTGCCTTCGCCCAAGTCTGAGCGCAGCCGGATTTCTACGCGAGCGTCGCCAAAAGCCAAGGTGCGCACAATGGCCCGCGGCCAGTCGCTAGGCAAGAACTTGCCGCTTTGGCGAACTATTTTGGGCGGCGAAGGCGCGCTGGGATCCGCAGCCACGGCCCAGGTGCCGACGACTGTGGTCCAGTCGCCCGGGGCAGTCCCCTCTTTTTCGTGGTCAAAGTTCCAAGTATACACCTGGCCGGCCACAGCAGCCTGCTCGGCGCCACCATCGACCGTCGGATAGCCCTCTGCACAGCCCGTCAGGACGCCAACCAGCGCCGCAGCCATCCACACTGCTTGGGCAGCACAGCGCAGGGCTGCAGATTTCAGGTTCCCGATCGTCGGTTGCGTGTCCATCGCTTGAAAAAAACTGCTCCAAGTGCTGCAATCGCCGCCCTTTGTTCAGAGCTGGTTCAGCGTGACATTGTTAACCGAGCGTCAAAAAATCTGCGAGCTTTGTCGGCTATTTTGGCAAATCGGCTGGGCCAGCGGCACCGGCGGCGGCATTGCCATTCGCGTTGGCGAGACCATTCTGATGGCACCTTCCGGAGTTGAAAAGGAAAACATTGAGCCCGCTGACATTTTCGAACTCGATCGCCAGGGCCACGTCGTTCGCGCCCCTGATCGCCCATTTAAGTTGACAGCTTGCGCCCCGTTGTTCATGGCCGCTTTCACCCATCGCCAAGCGGGCGCGGTGTTGCACTCGCATTCGCTGCATGTGGTGTTGGCGTCGATGACGGTGCCTGCTGGCGAGCCCCTGCGGCTGACGCGGCTGGAAATGCTCAAGGGCCTGCAAGGTGTTGGCTATTTTGACACCCACGAAATTCCGGTCATCGACAATACAGCGCAAGAACACCAACTGGCGGACCGCATGGAGGCGGCGGTGCTGGCCTTTCCGCTGGCCAATGCGGTGATCGTTCGCAACCATGGCGTGTACATTTGGGGCCGCGACGTAGTGCATGCCAAAACACAGGCCGAGTGCATCGACTGGCTGTGCCGCTGTCATGTCGCCATGCATACCGGCGGCCTGTCGAATCTGACCCACGACCGCTCTCAGCCTACCGACGTCGCTTAGACTGCAAGCCAATCTGAGTTTTTCCACACGTAATCAAGGAGTACCATGCATGCTTACCTACTAGACCAGCCATCGAGCACTCTGACCGCCGCCGAATTGGCCAGCGAGGGCATTCTGCACTGGGTGCTGCCCACCGACGAAGCGAACTATACGGAACCCTTGCAGAAAATCCGCGATGAGCGCGGCTACATCAGCATGGATCAAGTCCATTTGGGGGCTTCGACCCCGGATCTGGATACTTTGTTGACCAAATTTTTTGGCGAGCACCTGCACACCGACGAAGAAATTCGCTTTGTCGTTGAAGGTGCAGGTGTTTTCGACCTACGGAACCGCGAGGATCGCTGGATGCGCGTGCACGTCAGCGCTGGCGACTTGATCATCGTTCCGGCCAATAAATACCATCGGTTTGCGCTCGACGATCACAAGACCATCACCTGTAAGCGCCTGTTTCAGGATAATTCTGGCTGGACGCCGGTGCCACGCTTTTCACCATGATTGCAGCCGATTCCGCCGTAAACGGTGGTGATCACGATATATTTCGCGCCGTTCCCCGTACCGGTGTGATCTATGTCATGGCTGAAGCGGCTGCCCGCGGCTTTCACTACGGTCACCCAGACTGGGCCAACCTAGGTCAGGGAGCACCGGAAACGGGACCCTTGTCAGGCGCGATCGACCGCATAACCCACGTAGACATTAGCGAAGCTGCTCACGAATACGCTCCGGTCGGTGGGCTGATGCAATTGCGCGATGCAGTGGCGCAACTGTACAACGCCCGCTTTCGCAAGGGCCTGCCAAGCCAGTATAGCGCTGAAAACGTGGCGATTTCTGCGGGCGGGCGCACGGCGCTGACCCGAATTGCCGCCAGTTTGGGCACTATCCATCTGGGTCACGTCTTACCGGACTATACGGCGTATGAAGAATTGCTAACTATTTTTCGCGCTTTCGTGCCGATTCCCATCGTACTGGACCGAGCGGATGGTTTTGCCCTGTCGCCGGCGCGGCTGCGCGCTGAAATTGTTGGCAAGGGTTTATCCGCGATTTTATTGTCGAATCCATGCAATCCGACCGGTCAAGTGGTGCGTGGCGGCGGGTTGCGGGCATGGGTCGATATTGGCCGCCAGCTCGATTGTGCGCTGATTTTTGACGAATTTTATGCCCATTACCTGTACGACGCCGCGGCAGTGAGCGACGGTCCCGCATTGTCAGCTGCGCGCTATGTCGAAGATGTCGACCGCGATCCGGTGCTGGTTGTCGATGGGTTGACCAAGAATTGGCGCTATCCGGGCTGGCGCTTGGCGTGGACTTTGGGGCCAAAAAACGTGATTAATCGCGTAATTTCAGCGGGATCGTTTTTGGACGGCGGGCCGTCCCACCCGCTGCAATGCGCCGCCGTGCCACTGCTGACTCAGGACAATGCTGACCGCGAAGCGCGGGCCATTCAGATCACTTTTGCCGTCAAGCGCCAATTGATGCAAGAACGCTTGCGCGCCATGGGTATGCACGTCGAGCCGCCGCCGATGGGTGCGTTCTACTGCTTTGCCAGTCTGGAGCATTTGCCGCCCGAAATCGCCGACGGTCACGCGTTTTTCCGTGCGGCGCTGCAACAGAACGTGATTGTGGTGCCGGGCGAGTTTTTCGACGTCAATCCGGGCAAGCGGCGCAGCCATATTCCCAGTCGTATGCGGCAGTTTGTGCGGCTGTCGTTTGGGCCGGATCTGGCGACGGTGCGCATGGGGCTGGATCGACTGGAGGCGGTTGTTCGGGCTGGCTAAGGAGCGGTGACAATTTAAGTCGATCGATTTGATTCTTGCCGGAGCGGCGAGTCGACTTGCAAAGTCGCGAGCTTGCGACCCACCTAGCAAGCAAATGGAACCCTGTGACGGAACAACTTGTTCTGTCACAGTTCCTAAGGAACTGTCCTCAACTAACTCGATCGATCTGAGCACCACAGGAGCGGCGAGTCGGCCTTTCAGGACGCGAGCTTAGCGACCAACAAAGCAAGCAAACCGAACCAGTCCCACAATGACTTATTCTGGGACAGTTCCTAACGGCTCGGACAGAGCAAAGCGCAGGTGATGGTGACGCAACGGCCCAAGAGCAGCCGCGCAACGTTGGACCACAACCGCGCTCGGACAGCCGATCTCGCACTCGCCAAACCGCCGCCGTTGGGCTAATTTCCCCACCGAAGCGGTCGCGACAGCCGCCAGCGTGTGCCGTGGCTCGACTTGCTCAAACTCTTGAAACTGCATCAAAATGGGTGCGCGCCTTCGATTCAGGCCCCCAATGGCCCGGTCGCCAGTCTCTCATCAGCCTGCACGACGTAACGCCGGCCCACGGCGACGCGATTTTTGCCGCCATCGATCACCTGCGCGCGCGCGGAGTCGACGCGCTGACGTTACTGGTGGTGCCCAATTACCATCACCGCGCGGACCTGCGCGACCATCCAGAGTTTTGCCGGCGACTGCGCGACGCGCTGGGCCCGCGCGATGAGATTGTCTTGCACGGCTTGTACCACTTGGCTGACACCAAGGCCGAGACCGTGGCCCAACGCCTGACCGCATCGACGCTGACCGCTGGCGAGGGTGAATTCCAAACGCTGGGCTTTGATCAGGCCAAAGAGCGGATCAACCACGGCCTGCACAGCCTAGACCGCAACCTGCGCTGCCGGCCGAGCGGTTTTGTGGCGCCCGCTTGGCTGCAAAATGACGAAGTGGTGCGGGCAATCAAGGCATCCGGACTGCGTTGGTGCGAGGATCACGCGTTCGTATACGACTTGCATACTGGCGCCCAAATCTTGGCTCCGGCGCTAAGCCTGGCCAGCCGTGATCCGCTGCGGCGCTTGGGATCGCGCACCGTAGCGCATGCGGGAGCCAAGGTGCTGCCAACACTGCGAACGGTGCGCTTAGCGGTGCATCCCGGGGATTTTCGGTTTGCCAAGCTGGTAGCGGCTCTGGACGCGGTGCTGGAGCGGTGGCTGCCTGAGCATCCGCCGACCACGATTGGCGAAGTGTGGCCGGCGACTGTGGCGCGGGCTTGAGACCGCGACTACTCGCAACCTGCTGGAATTGAAGCAGTGCTGCTCTAAGCCGCTGAATTGCTTGAGCACGCGCCTACCGCGCAGCGCCGCCGGCGCCAACCGCCGCGAACACTTCACGCTCGCAGGCCGTCTGCGCCCTTTCCTTAGCGCGATCAATCAGCTCAACAAACTCAGCATCGCGAGCCAGGGCCTCATCGACAAACTTGCCGATTTGCTCAGCTGGCGTGCCACGACTGCAAACCGCGGCAACAATCGGCACTAAGCAGCGGCGACCGACCGTTTGCCCAAATACCATGGCCGTCAACTCCAGCGAGGCGACATCGGCCGTTGCTGCCGACAATAGCGCGCAGTCTTCGTGCTTGTTGACCAGCCACCGCGCCAACAGCAGATCCATCAGCGTCTGGTTGCGCAAGATCCACGACGTCGACGAAGGGCCTGACTTGACGGCGGCCGACTTCATCAGCGCGGCACACGCTTCACTGTGCGGCGCGGCGCCGGGGGTGGCAACAGTAGAGCAGCGATCGAGGGTGAGGAGCAGATCGGGCTCGCTAGCTTCCTGAACACCAACGGCGACCATGCGATCCAACCAACGGCTGGCAGCGTCCGCGGACGGCGCGATTCCGCTCAGGCGATGGCCGAGCCACGTTGCATAGATTTCGGAGCGGTTGGGCACGGAAGGCGGCTCATCCATTGCCTTGGCGGCATCGGCGGCCAAGTCGCTGACAGTCTCGACATCGCGCCACGTCGCCATGTGCACGTAACGACAGGTCTTATCCGTCGCGCGCTTGCGATCCAGCCCGAATTTGACCAAGAAGGCCCGCGCAGCCAGATGGGCGCCTTCGGCCGCAAACTTGCGCGCCAGGGCGGCGTCGACCACTTCGCAGGAAAGCTCGGGCAATTCTACAATAGCATCAGGGAGTTGCGAGCGCGTCGCGTCCGAAAACCCGGGCCGTTCAAAGCGCACAACATGCGGCTGGGTAATGCGCTGCCGGCTCAGCCACGCCAAATCCTTGTCGAGCATCCGCCGCTCCGCTGCGGTCAATTCGTCGGTGCCGTCGACCAAGATCAGCCAAGGTTGGTCGCCCAGCGTGTCTTGAAGCAATTCAATAATGTCGCTTTCGCCTGTGATATCCATTTTTTCGGCGACAACCGCGGCCAACGCGGGTCGTTTTGCGGTGGCTAACTCCGCTTTGGGCCGAAAATCGAGAGCAGCGTCCATGCGGACGGTGGCTACGCGGTCACAACTACCTGATTGTACACTGTCGACGAGGCGGCTTTTGCCAGCGCCACCGCGGGCCAACACCCAAGTCTGTTGGCCAGCACGACCTACGCGCAGGCGGTCAGCGAGTTGGCTTTCGTCAATGTCTTCAACTATTTCGCCAGCACGCCAGCGCAACCTCGCTGATACATGGTTGCCAGCCGTTTGGCGACCGATGACTTCGCGCTGGGCGTTGATGCAGCGATTGGCCAGCGAGGATGGAATGCGAGTGGTGGTCTGCGCCCCACCGCAGGCGACAGTGGCGGCGACAGTGGCGGCGACAGTGGCGGCGACAGTGGCGGCGACCAAGCAACGAAACAACGGCGAGAAGTGAGTGCGCATCACCGCAGAGTAGCCCGAACGGCGTGGGCTTTCAACTTCGCTGCGGGGTCGGTCTAGGCCCTACGCCTATTTGGCGCCCACAACCAGCACATCGTCGATGCGTGGGCCGGCAAAGTTGTTGCCCTTCTCGTCGACGGTGTTGAAGCGAATCCGGAATTTGATTCCGGCCTTACCGGCAAACCATTGGGCCACGTCCTGAGCAAAGCCGTGCCAGATCTTGACGCCGTTGGTGCGTGGCAACACGAAGCTACGCGTATTCGTGGTGTTACAGTCATTCGGGACCGAAATGGTGCACTGGCCGCCGGTCGCCACGTTGCAGCAGCCCGCAAAATCGTTGGTCGACATCTGCACCCACATCATGTCATAGCCCTGGCTATTGGAGCCGTTTTCGGTGTCGTAGTAGAACTTGAGGGACACCGACAACTTGGTCATGCCGGTGGCGTCGAGCAATTTGGACCACGTCGCCGTGCCCGCATTCGCCACCGAAGAAGTGCCGTTGACTACTGATTTGGCGTCATAATTGGTGCCGTTGTTGTAGTTGAGCGAGCAGGTGCCACTAAACGGGGTAACGGCCGGCGTGTTGTCCACCGCCCAAGCCACTTTGTTGGTGGTCGCGGCGTCGGTGCCGGCAAACAACCAGTCGGTATCCGAGCACAAAATCGGGTCGTCAATGAGCTTGACCGCAGTGCACGGATAGACGCTGACACAGGTTGGGTCGAGGCAGTCGATTTTGCCGTCGCCGTTGTTGTCGATGTTGTCGGTGCAAATTTCGGCTACGCCAACGAAAATCAAGCTCACCTTGACGTTGTCGAGGAAAATTCCGGTGCCAGTGTTGCCGTTGGTGTACTGCGGGTTGCCGAAAATCGCCATACTCGCTTCCAAATAGAATTTGTGACCTAAGGCTGCGGTAATATTGTGCTTGACCGCAGCTTTCCATACCTTGAGATCGGCAGGCTGCTTGGGCAACAGGAAGGTGGCCATCACCCCGCCACCGTTGGAGTTTTTGACTACGATTTGCGGAATTTCATTGGGGTCATTGGGCGTATCGACGTCGTAGTAGATGTCGAACAGCAACTCGCCCGAGCCCGACTTGTAGGTGGTCCAGTCGATGTCGGGCGAGCGGGTGGTACCTGCGGGAACCAGACAGTAATTGTTGCCACCAACCGAGCCACCGTCGCAATAGTTGGTGTCGTTGTTGAAGTTCATGGTGCAGCCATGGGCCGCTTGCTGTTCAGCGGTGCCGACCGCCGGAGCCTGATCGACCTTCCACACCACTTTGCGCGGCACGCTCTGCGGCGACGGCGGCACCACGATCTGCCAAGTGGTCGGGGTGGTGCAGGCGAACGGTTCGTTGATGAACACGCAATTGACCGTCGGCAGGCACGAGCCCGTTTTGCATGCGCTGGCCGTAGTGCAGGCCACGCCATCGTCACAGGCAGTGCCATCGGCGACCGCCGCGTAGACACAACCCTTGATTTTGTCACACGAATCGCTGGTGCAGGTATTCTTGTCGTCGCACACGGCGGCGGCGCCGGCCTTGCACGCCCCGGCCGCACAGGCGTCGGAGGTGGTGCACTTGTCGCCGTCGTCGCATGGGGCGGTAGTGTTGGCGTTCGCGCACTTGCCAGTCTTGGCGTCGCAGGAATCGTCGGTGCAGGCGTTGGCGTCTTCGCAG
>SHZD01000233.1 GCA_009692465.1 Myxococcales bacterium | reverse complement strand
ACTGTCCGAAACTGCACGGATTCACTCCGGGCAGTTCTTGGACAGTTGAGAATATCTGAGAAGCTAGGAGACCGTCGGATCGCAATAGATTCATTGTGTATAACCGCAAAGATATTTAATAACCGATTGATTTCCGACAGGCTCCTAGGAGCGTGTCGGAGTATTCCGACTCCCTCCAAGCGCCGGCTGGCTAGACGTCGGCAACTGTCTAAAACTGCGCGGATTTACTCCGGGCAGTTCTCGGACAGTTGAGAATAGTTGACTGGCTGGGAGCCCGTCGGATCGCAATAGATTCATTGTGCATAACCTGATAGACATTTCACAACCGATTGATTTCCGACAGGCTCCTAGTCCGGCACACCGCTGCAGTTGGCGCAATTGCCTGGCTGCGCGCTATCCTTGGTGACGCGGGCTGGGCTTACCCGCGAAGAGCTGGCCGTGGACCGCCGAACGCTTTTAAAAACTCTGAGTGCATCTGCCATCGGCGCCGCAGCGGTCGGACCCAGTGTGTTCTCACCGCGGCGAGCGATGGCGTTTGGTCAGGCCCCCATAGGTCACGATTCTATTCTGCTTGCGCCTGAACGCCGCGCCGAAAACGTATTGGAAATCTTCCTGTACGGCGGCATCAGTCAGTACGAGTCGTTTTACTGTGTTCCCGAGCACGGCAAGGCCAAGGGCACCCATTATCACCTGTATCTCAACAGCGGTGATGTTCAAAAAGCTGTGGATTCATGCGGTCTTGCCGACCTAGACCTGACGGAGCGCTTTGGGCCGGACGCGCTGGGGCAGGACGTGCATCTGGGACCGTTCGTGGTGCCGTTGCGCAAACGACCGGACATGGTCGAGCGCATGCGCGTCGCCATTACCCACCACGACTTGGAGCCGCATGAAGCGGCGATTCCACTAATGCTTGGCGGCCGCGGTCTGGGCAATCCTGCGCTGTGCGGCTTAGGCGCGCATATCCAGCGCTATTACACCGAGTTAAGTTCACTACCGGCACGGGGACCGAAGGCGTGGGTGCTACTGCACAGCAGCCTGGGCGCCTTTCCGACCGATAACTTGCGCACGGCGAGCGCAATTGGCCTGCATCCGGGATCGGCTAGGCCACTGGCGCTCAAAATCGACAGCTCTGGCGAACTGACTTCGCTTTTGGCGCGCGCCACGCTCGGCCAGCATCGCGCGGCCCACGATGCGCTGCTGGCAGCCAACATTGCCCGCTACCATGAGCGGCTAGTGCGACCGAACACGCTGACAGCGGTGCGCGCGCCTCGGCTGACGGAATTGACCGACGCGGCCTCTGCGGTGCGCGATTCGGAACAAGTTGCGGCAATGTTAGAGGAATCGTTATTCCTCAAGCAGGGCATCAGCCATTGCGGTCAGACTGTAAAAGTAGACCCGATTACGATGAACCTCAATATGGCAGCGCACTTGCTGACCCATCCAAGCTCGCCGGCTCGCTACGTGTGTGTGATCGATGGCGGGTTGATCCCAGCCGACGGTGGCGGCGGCTATGATACTCATGATGAAAATCCGCATACCCAGGCGCGAAATCTGTCCCATACGCTCAATGGCCTGTGCGCAATTGTCAATGGCCCAGACGAACACGACCCGCGAAAACTGGATCTCGATAAGACCTTGATTGTGTTGACAACTGAATTTGGCCGCACCCCATTTCAACAAGGCAAAAAAGGCCGCAACCATTGGCCTTATGGCTTCCCAGTGGTTTTCATTGGCGGACCAATTCGCGCTGAAAATAAAGGTATTTTTGGGGCATGCGGCCCAGATGCTCGCGCGGTCACCGGCTCTACGCCTCAGGAAAACCGCATCGCCGCGCTCCTCGCATTGGGCATCTGGCCCTTTGCCAACGAGAGTTTCAACGTCGCCGATGTGCCCGATGCGCTCAGCGAACCGGACGCCGTGCTGCTGGTCCTCAAGCGCCAGTTGGGGTACACGGCATGACCCATCGCCCTGCCCTGACGTCGATGCTGTGGCTGGCCTGGGTGCTGCTAGGGGTGGCGTGCGACAATTCTGAGCCGCCGGACCTGCTGAAACACGCTACTTTTCCGACGGTTACGCTGGCGCCGCCCGACCCGCCGCCACCGAATCAGACCAAGCTGCGGCCGTGGCAGGATTGTCAGGCGAGCGATCAGGCTTGGGTGCGGCGGGCGTTGCTGGCCATTGGCGGTCGGCGGCCTTGGGGTCAGGGCGAAGTGCTGGTGTGGACCGACGCGGTAGCGGCGATTCGGCGCAAGCAAGGCTATACTTCCAACGATGGTGCGTTCACCGGCGGCGAAATGCCGTGGGGGCCTGGGCTGTGGCAGGCGCGACGTGAAGTGGCGCTGGCGATGGCTCAGTTGCCGAGTTTCCGCTTGCGTTGGACGGACTTTGTGCTCGATGCGCTGCGCGTCAATCGCATTGAAACCAAGTCGCAGCTCAAGTGCTATACCCAGCCGGGTGACGGTTTTCATGACAAGGGTGAACTGGCACAGTTTGTCCGCGACCACACGCCAACTTCGGCCGAACCGACCATGGCCAATTTTACCTTGGGGCAATTGGTCAGCTCGGCGTTGAAGTTAGACGACGTCAGCGTGATCTGGCGCGCCAACCTGTTTGCGCTGGTAGCCAAGCCGTTTGAGGCTGCCAACGTGGGCGCTAACGAGCTAGAGCGTTCGCGTCGGCAAGATTTCGGTCGGGTCTTTGACGCCGCCTACCTGCACCGTGACTTTGTGTGCATGAACTGCCACAATAGCCAGTTTTCAACAACTTATGACCCACAGGCTCAACTGAACCGGGCGTGGCCAGTGTTTGGCCACTTTGAAAAGGCCTTGTTTGGGTCGCCGACCGGCAAGCATCCCGCCGACCAAGAGGCCAGCAAAGGAGCCAGCGACCTGCGCGCCCACGCCGTGCTGCGCCACGGTGGAGTAGTCGACAACAAGAGTGGCCAGTCGCCGTGGGGATGGCACAAGGACTGTGGGCGTTTCAAACGGCCGACTGAACCGGATCCATTGGGTCACGACGGCTACTTTGGTCTGGCGCGTGGTGCCACGGTCAGCGTGTACGATTTGGAAACAAGCCTGCACAAGGGCATCAATCACATTGTAACACAGGGCCTTATTCGAAAGGAGGATGACAGCGTTGACCCCGACGACGCCTTGGCGTGGCTGACTGCCCAATCGATTGTGGAGCAGGTCTGGACTGAGGTGATCGGGTCACCGCTGACCGTGGCCAACTATTTTCCGCGCACGGAAAGCCAGCGCGATACCCTTGAACGGTTGACTGACCGCTTTGTCCGCAACCGGTTTTCGCTGCGGCATCTGTTGGCGGATATCAGCGTTGATCCAGTGTTTAATCCGGCACTTCCAGACGTAGGTTGCGGCGATTCGGCGTACCCGCAACCGCGGTTGGTCAACCCGTGGTCCAACCATGAGAGCGACCCGGACGCGCGCGGTAACGGCCCCGGCGACGCCGTGATGGCTTTGCCGGCGCGCCAATTGCGTCGATCTTTGCACATCGCCTTGGGTTGGCCGCAACCGATGGAGTATCCAGCCGGCGAAGAACAGTCGTTTCAGTTGCAAGCCGGTGTTTTTCTAAAGGATGCCGAGCCGGGCTTTCGCAGTCTCGATTTTGCCGGTCGCTTGGCTTGGGAACAACGCTACGGTCAGTGTCCGCGACCAAATGCTTTTGATTTTATTGATCTAGTTGCTGAGCTGGCCAGCGGTGCTCCCAATGGCTCGTGGCAAGACGCAGTAGCGTTGCTTAAGGACCGGCTGGTAGGCGAACCCTTTGTAACCCAAACTGAAGTGACGGCCATGCAGGCGCTCATTGGCGCTAAAATGACGGATAAAGTGGTTGGCGCCGACGCCGCCGAGCGACTGCGGCGGGTGTGCGGGGTGCTGGTGACTTCTCCCCAGTTTTTGCTGGCCGGTGTTGTCGCGCCCGATCGCCAGTCGATGCCAGTTTTGACGCCGGCCTCGGTCAATTACGCCAATCAGTGTCTGGAGATGCAAGCGGCATTTGCTGCGGCGAAGAGTCCGTGGGTGCTCAATTGTGCGGGCGCGCAAGTGCAGGCTGCGCAGCCGTGAGTTTAGGAGTTTGTGCCATGAATTGTCGGTGGTTTGCTGCGGCCCTGACCGCTTGTTTTTGGTTCGCCTGTACTGGTGAGCCAGTACCTAGTGCTACGGCGAAGGTAGCCGCCGCTGACGCTGTCGCGACTACAGATGCTGCGACCGATGCAACCGCCAAACTGGGAGCAGATGCAGCCACTTTGCCGACCCGACCCGACCTGGCATGGGATCTAGCAGTCCCTGGACCCAATGGGGTTGGTTATCGAACATTTTCGTATACCTATGTTCCAGCCGCTGGCGACCCGACCCGAACCATTGGCGTCAACCTTTGGTATCCTTCGCCCGAGAAAACCGGCACTTTGGCGCTTTACATGGATTTTTGGCCAAGCAAAGTCGCGGTCGTTGACGCCAAGGCTGCGCCGCCGACGGTGGCTGCCGGCTATCCGGTTTTGGTGTATTCGCACGGCTATTCTGGCTTTGGTGGCAGCTCACCGTGGTTGGCGGAGCACTTTGCCTCACACGGTTGGGTGGTGATCGCCCCCGACCATACCGGTAACATGTTGCCGGACAACGACGCCCCTAAGCCGACGGCGCTGTGGTGGTGGCGAGCCCGCGATGTGACCGCTGCCATCGACTTCGTTGGCACGCTGGCCGACAAGGCTGGACTGGCAGGTAAACCGTTGCTCGACAAAGTGATTCTTGGCGGTCACAGCTTTGGCGGCTACACCACGTTGTGTTTACTCGGGGCAAAATTCGACATCGCCGTCGTCGCCGCAGCCTGCAAAGAAGGCAAGGGCTTGGGCGGGGCCTGTAGCGAACACGACATCCAACAATACGCAGCCGGGCTGGGAGACAAACGGGTCGTCGGTGGCATGTTGTTGCAATCGGGCGAAGGCAATTCCAAGTGGTTTGGCACACTTGGCATGGCAGCCATTGCTGTACCGGTGTTTCTAATCACGGGCGATGCTGACGGCGGCCATCTGGGTCCCAACCAATGGAAGACACTGCAACCGATTGCATCGATTGCCAATTCCCTGTGGGTCGACGTCAAGAAGGGTTGTCATCAGTTGCTCGGCTTGGGCAAGTGCGGCGAGGTGGATGAGGCGGAAGGACTAAAAATCACCCGGACTTACACGCTGGCATTTGCCCGTCGCTGGCTGTTGGGCGACATGGGTCAGGTTACGATCGATGTACTGTCTGGCGCTCTCAAAGTCTCAGAACTGGTGACTTTGCACCACGGGAAGTAGTCCCAGAGCAGGAATAACGTGAACGAAGAGCGTTTTTCGCTAGCCGAGCTGGTCGATTGGCTGGCCTTGCCGCAGGGCCCACGTGACCGCAGCTTGGTGTTGCGCACGGCGTTGTGGCTGTACGAGCGCCGCGAGCGCATTTCGCTGCTCGATTGCCCTGCGTCCGCTTGGAGCGACATTCTGGCGACGCTGCAGGTGCAGCAAGCGGTCAGCTTGATAGTCACCGGGCGTATGCCGCCGCTAGTCGGTGAATTGACGTGGAAAGTGGCCGATCGCGACTTCACGGACGTGTGGCTGCGCCTGCATCCACAGGCTCCGGAAAATGGGGTCGAGTTTGCAAAGGTTGAATTTGCAACGGTTGATTATGCTTGCGCCGGTCGCGCGGTATTATTGCCGACAGGAGACCGGGCGACAGCGCAGTGCAGTGTCTTGGTTCAAGGCGAGCAGATGCTGCGAGTTCGGCTAGCCTCGGGCGCGTCCTGTGTGTTTGTGCGCAGTGAAGTTGAATTACTGGATGACTAGCGGGTTGTCGCGCCCTGCCCTGTGCATCGGCCTAGGCCTGCTGGTCGCCTGCGCTGAAGCGCCGAATCTCAACGTAACAGCAACCGCATGGCCCGAGGCGAACCGCTTGTTCACGCAAGATCCGCTGTGGATCGGCGGAGACGGCGCCTATTGGTGCGACCTAGGTCTAAACAGCGCCGGTGAAGGCCGCGTGCTAGGGTTATTCGTCGACTCGCTAATCGCCAAAGACGTGGCGGGCGATCCCGGTCGCAGTTATTTTATTCGCAATTCCATAGCAATGCAGTCGGGCTACGACCCAAGTGCGGCATGGATGGCATTCCTTTGGGGCCAAACGGATGGTCGCGCCGGTTCGTACTTCGCCGAGGTTGACAAGCAGTGGTTTTGGCCGGAACCGTGCGCCGTAATATCCTGAAAACTCTATATTTTTGGCGGATGGCTCTACCAGAAATCGTCTGGAATGTGGGGGTTTGCTAGTGTCCGCAGCAGCGTGTTTGTCGTCGACAATCCCAAAGCAGATCCGACAACATGGCAACCGCACGAATTGGCGTTGGCCGGCGAGGGCCCTGCCGTCCAGGTGGGCACGGTCGGCTTGGTGCGCAACGGCTAGTGGTATCTTTACGGGCAGTCGGGCGACTGGCACGACTATCATGTGGCCCGTTTTGCAGTGGCGGACATCGCTGCGGACAATTTTACGCAGCCCGAAGTCTTCGGCGACGGTCAATGGCGGTCCAGGCAGGCAACCAAATCGGCGCAGGACGTGATAATGCCGCTCTGCGCACCGGAGTCGTCGGTGTATTTTGACGCCAAAATCAATGCTTACGTGATGGCGCACAGCGAGGGATTTGGCAGCACTACTTTGGCGTTGCGCACTGCGACGTCGCCACAGGGACCGTGGAGCCCGCCACAAACGGTGCTGCGCCTGCCTGAGTCGTTTGTCGGTGGCAATTTTGTCTATGCAGCCAACGGTCATCCGCACTTGAAGGGCGCGGACTTGGTGCTAACCTACGTGCCGACGCAATTCAACGATGTGCCGACAATTTCATACAAAGACTGCTATTTGCCTCATTTTACCAAAGTGAATCTCACGCCGGAGCATCCGTAATGCAGGCCTCGGTGTGCCGATTTGCCCTTGCTGTTGGCCGGTTCTGTTATGGGGCGACGGCTTGGTCATCAACCGCCACGAATACCGCGTCGGTGGGGGGGGGGGGCGCTATGCGGTGGATTGAGGCAGCCAAAATCTGGGCAGTTCTTGGCTTGCAAGCCTGTGCGTGGCCAATGGAATCACCACAGACTGCAGCATCGACAGCGATCGCCACGGTCCAGTTGGCTGGCTGTGAACTCTTTCCCGGTGCGCCGATTGGAGGCAGTGGCCACAGCGTAGCCTTGGCACCGGGACAGCCGATGTTGGCGTTCTCAGGCAGCACCGACAGCAAGCGCCATGATGGCAGCCTCATTATCCCCAAAAATAACGCGGAGTATTGCAGCGCGCCGACAAATAGTGTCATGCCGGCGTTCGCGAACACTGCCTCCACCGATGACTTCATCACGCCGATGGCTTTGGTCGATGCCAGCGGTGAAGTCTTTGGCTTCTATGAAAGCTGGCGCTTAGACTCCAGCCAACCGTTTGGGGTTCGTATCACGGGTCGCGGAGTGGGCAAATACGACCGCGATACCAGTTCCTTTGCACCTTTGGGCCTGATTTGGACGGCGGACCGCCCCAATTACGGCGTTGGCGCGTACTACGATGGGACTCGCGTGTACGTTTATGGTTGCCAAAATGGCGCTAGCGCATTTGAGCGCAACTGTTTCGCCGCGCGGGTGTTGCCCAAGACAATTGGCGACCCGTCGGCCTACGAGTACGCCATAGCGGTCAATCAGTTCAGCAACAACGCCGACGCAGCTCAGCCAATTGCGATCAACGTGGGCGACTTGTCGATGACCAAATTGAGCGACGGACGGCTGATTGCCACCTTTGTTCGGCCGCTGGATTCGACAGTGTATGTGCGCACCGCTCTAGGTCCGACTGGGCCATTTTCAAACGCCTTCGCACTGTTTCGATGTGACGTCGGCACCGGTGAGTTCTGCGTAGGCGGCGTCGTCCACACCGCGTTGATTCACGCCCACGTTGGCATTGCGGTGTCGTACACGCGGGCTTCATTCGACAAGATGGCGGTCGGGCGAGGCCAACCTCGCTTAGTTGATGTAGTTTTGCCCAAAGAGCTGCCCTAGGTCCGGGCTTGCCGTGGTAGCGGGTTGCGGCTAGACTTTTGGCCCGCTCAGGGGGCTTGCCCTTTGGGCACGGCCAACATAGCTCAGTTGGTAGAGCAGCTGATTCGTAATCAGCAGGTCCCGGGTTCAAGTCCCGGTGTTGGCTCCGGCAGTTACACGATTTTGAAGATCGGCAAAATGCTCTGTATCCCGTCCCGTATCCTTTTGCCGGATCGGGGCACTGGGCTGGGCTAGGCGATGGATTGCGCGCTT
>SHZD01000030.1 GCA_009692465.1 Myxococcales bacterium | reverse complement strand
AGCCATTGGCGAGTCGATAGTGAAAATCGGCTTTTTCGGCGCGCTGTTGGCGCTCCACTTCGGCAGACGAGCACGCCACGGCGGTGCAGCAGCTCGCCAGCAACGCGACCATCAAAATACGGCGCATAATCAAAGACATCAGTCCACCTCCAACTGGTCGCCGGTGGTCGGCGAACGCATATCGAAGTGATCCGACGCTTCTTTGCGCAACAAATTGGGGTTCTTGATCCCGGTCAACTGGGCTTCCAGACGCCGGTTTTCGTCGAGTTGCGTCCGCAATTCATCGCTAGTCCGCACTAGGTCATAGGCCGTCCGCACGCCAACCGTGGATCGCTTGACCTTGAGCACGCCCGCAGCGCCGATAGTGGCGAACAACACCACCAGCAAGACTAGGCGCAAAACGAAGTGATTTTCGCTGTCTTGCGCCCGTTGCAGTGCCGATTTGGGTCGGAACCATTCGGTGATTTTGTGGCTGTCGAAGGCGTCGCTCACGGGAAGCTCTCTTGGCTGTTCTGGCTCGGGCGATCTGTCAAACGATCTGGCAAAAGTGAACAGACGGGCAGCGTTATCGGTCGTCCTTAGATCGTGTCAAGTTTTCTTTGGTTTTCTTCTAACTCTTCATCATCATTATCATTTTTTACGCGCCATTTCTTGCTCTTGGCTGGACTTGGGCCCACATTTGCACTGGCGCGCGTCAGGACCCTGAGCCGCGCACTGCGCGCCCGCGGGTTGCTCGCCACTTCTGCAGCGGTCGCGACTTCACCGCGCCGGTTCGGCAGATCAAAGTGCTGGCCGCGCGCCAGCTCGGCGAACGTGTGCTTAACGAGGCGGTCCTCACCGGAATGAAACGTAATTACGGCAAAGGCCCCGCCCGGAACTAGCAACGCCGGCACCGCCGCCAGCAGCGACTCCAATTGGCCGATTTCGTCATTGACCCAGATGCGCAGGGCTTGAAAAACGTGAGTCGCGGGATGCAAAGAACGACTGCGGTCCAGTCGAGCAGCCAGACGGTCAGCCAGCTTGCCCGCCGTCGTTGCCCCTTTTTGAAACTCATCCAGCACAATGCGGGCCGTGCCGATCGAGCGACGAATGTCGCCGTACTCAAACAGCACATCGGCGAGGTCTTCGAGGCGCACGCTGGCCAATTTGTCAGCCGCGGTCGGTCCTTGCGACGGGTCCATCCGCATATCCAGCGGACCATCACCGCGAAACGAAAACCCGCGCTCGGGTTGGTCGAATTGGGGCGAGGACACCCCGAGATCGGCGAGCACCGCCGCTACCGGACGGCCACCAGTCAGGCTCGGCAACTCGCTGAAACACCCATGAACAGCGGAAAACCGTGGCCCAAAACCGAGCAGGCGCTGGCTGGCGGCCTCAATCGCGGCGGGGTCGCGATCAATTCCGAGCACGTGGACGTGGGGAGCGTCGGCAGTGGCGCGCAAAATGGCTTCGCTGTGACCGCCGCCACCTAGTGTTGCGTCGACCACCAGCACGTCCGTCGCCGTTTGGCCACCTGCTGCCTCCAGCGCGACCGCGCGCACACCGGCGGCTACCGCAGCGGCAGTAGCTTGGCACAGGACGGTGGCGTGGGCGTAAGGCATGGAACGGGGCTCAGTTCTACAGTTGGAGGCGGGCTAAGTCCCGGCTCCAGTTGGGTAAATCGTCTGCTATGGCATCGCTCTGAGTCTGCCACGCTTGCCGCAGCCAGATTTCAAAGCGATTGATGGTGGCAACAACCATCACATCGGCTGCTGCTTGCAGCCCGGCGTACAGGCGCAGCGTCGGCGGTAACACCACTCGACCGTGGCCGTCAGGCTCGACCAGCGCATTGCCTGAAACCTGAAAACGTAGTAATTTCATCACAGTATCGTCACTGGGCGGCAGGGCCAAGATGCGATCCTCATACGTCTCCCAGTCGCGCACGGGCCACGCTTGAATGCACGGCCCGGAAGTAGACCGCACTAGGATCAAACGCTTATCGCCGCTGAGCTCCAACGCGCTGCGATAGGCCACGGGGATGGCCAGCCGCGCCTTTTCGTCGAGGCGCTGAGCAAATTCTCCGCGAAATCGCACGGGCACTGGGGTTGCCACGCTGCACAGCTGCCCGCAGACCAAAGTCCGCCATTGCGCGGCGGTCCAGATCCGGACTGTCGCGAGTTAATTACTTGAATTATTTAGACATTTCAGCGAAAATCTGCCCACAGCTTGCTGCAGTAGACCGCTGCACACTGCGGTGGTCATTTTGTGGCCGTTTGGGACCACTTAGATCCCCTTACTCCCACTTGCTCCCACCAGCCCGATGATGCGGCGGAGCAGCGGTAGAGTCAATCGCTGAAAACCTGTTCAGGTAAGTCGATTTGGCAGTTTTCAACCGCAATGTGGGCTCGCCTTAGTGGCTAAAGATTTGATATTGCGCCAGTTTTCCAGCCAAAGGCGGCAGAGGACTCCGATTGGGCTCAGTGACTGCGGTCAACCAGACCACGCCCGAAGACGCCAATGGCGGCCAGCCGCGCATACCATCGGTGATCATAGCCGCGATCGTCAGCGTCGCCAGTTTTTAGCGCAATAACGCAACATTATGAAACTACTTGTAAATATCGCAACCCGATCGTCAAGCTATACCTGCACTGAGCCAGCGGCTACACTGGACAGTGCGCGCGATCGTCGGCGATCGGGCACACGATCGTGAGCGGGGCGAATTTGGGGTCGACATGCACATCTCTTTGATTCTAAAACTTACTTTTCAGATTCGACGCTGCTCATTCGGCGGGCTGCTGGCGTTGTGGCTGGCAACAGGCTGCGGCAGCGATCCGACGCCGGCGGCACCGGCAACAACGAGCGGCACGGACGCCGGTGGCACCGACACGGCGCCCATCGGCGGCAGCGATGGCACGGCTGTCGATGTGGCAACGACCGGTGGCGCGGACGCCCTGCCAGCCGCGGGCACCGTCGAAAAGATCGATCTCAAAGTGTCGGTCAGCGTGTTGGGCGAACAGGCGCTTTTACAAGGTCTCGTCCTCAAACCCACCGCCTGTACGGAAGCCAAGAAGTGCCCATTTGTCGTGGTGGTCGGCGACTACAATCACAACGCCCATCCAGACTACGTCGGCGGCGCGCAATTGATGGCCAGCGCACTGCAGGTAGTGGTCGCAGTGTTCAACTTGCCCGGACTGGGCGCGGGCTCGAACAAGTCTGAGGGCAAAGACGACATTGGCGGCGTCTGGCATCAAACGGCCGTCAAAGAGGTGCTGCACCTCAAAAGTGCCGCTAACTACATCGACACCGCTCAAATGGGCTACATCACCATCGGCACCGGCCTAATCAGCGTCACCAAGGCCCTGAAGACTTTTGGCACCACAGCGTCATTGGCCAAGCTCAAGTTTCTCATCGACGTCGAGGGGCCAGTGGACCGCTGCTCGATCAGCCAAGCGCCATTGGACGAAGCTGCGGGCATCGGCCCCGGCGATGGCCCCGGCGCGAGCGACAGCGCCTGCCACTTTTCCAGCAAAGGCGGCACCCACGCCGCCATGTATCCGCCCAAGACCGGCAACAAGCCAGCAAGTATCGTCTGTTCGCCAGGGGCGTGGCCGATCACCAAGACCGGCCAGACCTGCAGCGACAACTCGTGGTGGGTCGAACGCGACCCGTACGCTGCGCTCAAGGGTGCCTTCTACCGCTATCAGCGCCTCCAGTTCGTCCACGACCACAGCTTGCCCAGCTATTGGGCCAGCCGCTTGGCCATTCAAGCGGTGGCTGGCTCGCCAAGCAAGTACTTTGCGCTCAACAACATGGAACCTTGCGGCGCAGCGTGGACAGACGAAGAGTGCATCGGCGCGCCCTGTTGGTTGGAGGGCGGCTATGGCAACGGCTTGGCCCCGGCGCCCTATTCCGACGGCGCGCTGGTCAAAATCACCGTGGACGGCTTGTTCACCCAAGTGCTGCCCGGCTACGTCAAGCGCATGCTTGACAGCACGGCCAACAAGGACTGTCGGTGAGTGAATCTGCTTGCGCCGCCAGCCAGCCAGCTCCACCGCGGGCCGCCGCCACGGTGGTCGTGCTGCGCGATGGCATTGACGGCGTGCAGGTCCTGCTGATGGGTCGACACAGCGGCAGTCCGTTTATGCCGGGGATGACGGTGTTTCCGGGTGGCAAAGTGGACGCTCAGGATTGTGTGAGCGACGAAGGTGAAGAGCAGCAGGCCCGGCGCGGCGCTATTCGCGAACTGCGCGAAGAAACGGCGCTAAACCTTAAGGATGACGCTGCCCTGCCCTGCTTTGCCCATTGGTTAACACCGGAGGCGGAAGCGCGCCGGTTTGACACGCTTTTTTTCGCTGCTCGCGCACCGCTGGGCCAAGATCCGGTGGGCGATGCCAAGGAAACGACGACGGTGCAGTGGTGGTCGCTCGATCGGGCCCTAGCCGCCAACGGCAGTGAAATCCTGTTGCCTCCGCCGACTTTGCACACTCTCGAGCGCCTGGTGGCGATCGGCGGCGACGTCGCGCACTTGCTGAGTCGCTTGGATTCAGAGGGGCGCGGACCGTGCATTATGCCGCACGTTGTCTATAGCGGTGCGACCGGTCCCGGCGCCAAGCCACGCTGCATCGCCATGCCGTGGGACCCGTTGGCGCCAAATGCCGAGTTGTTTGTAGCCCAACATGGGCCGGCGTTGGCGGCAATGACAGCGGTGGCGGTGGCCTTGCCCGCTGGCCCGGCGAAGGACCGTTTTATGCTTACTGCTCAAGGGTTTATTCGAGAGTTTTGACAAGCGTGGCCAGCAAAGTCGGTCAGCCGCCAAGTTCGCGACTCGGTGCGCGACTCAGGCGGCGAAAGCCCGCCTATTGCGCGTAGAACTTGAATTCGTCGACAAAAGGCCCGGCAAAATCGTTGTACTGACCGTCACCGGAAGAGAAGCGCACCCGCAGGGTCACTTTCTTGCCAGCCTGTGTCGACGCGTCAAATTCGCGGATGACCCACACCTTGAGCTTGTCGCGCGGCAGTTGATACGAAACCGTGCCACCAGCTGTGTACGGATTGTTCTGCGACGGGCAATTGTTGGTGTTGTTGCAGGCAAAATTGTTCGACGAAACTTCAATCCAGGTATTGTCGTAGGTGGCGCCATTGCCGGTTTCTGGATTCTCGGTCGACAACCAAGCCTGCAACGCAATGGCAATCTTCTTGCCTGCTGGCAGGTCGATGCCGGTCTTGAAGGTGGCGATGCCGCTCACCGTGTCGGCGTTTTGGCAGCTCATGTTGGTGCAATAGTTGACGCCGTTGTTGAAATTGAGGGTGCACTTGCCGAAGGGCAGCGGGCCGATGTTCGGCGTGGCATCCACGGCCCAGGCGACTCCGCCGGTCGCCGCTGCCAACGTCCAGCCGTCGCCAACACAGGTTTCTAGCAGCACTGATGCGAACGGGGTCTTGCAGGCAACTGATTGAACACAAACGGGATCGGCGCAATCTGTCAGGCCATTCTTGTTGTTGTCGATGGTGTCGCCGCAGTTTTCGGCGCACACCGCCAGTGCCGAGCAAGCGGAGTCCGCACAATCGACTAAGCCGTTGAAATTATCGTCAAATCCATTGCCACACACTTCGACAGCGCCGGTGATCGCTTCGACCACGAAATTGTCGATAAACCAACCGGCACCGGTGTTGCCAAGTGACGAATTGCTGGTGCTGGGCTGCAAGCTCAACTCCAGCCGGACTTTTTTGCCGGCCGCTTCAGGCAGCGAAATCACGTAGCCCTTCTTGAGCGCCTTCAGATCGCCACTATTCTTGGGCAGCAGCACATTCTTGAGTTCGGTCTTGGTGGCCTCTTCGATCACGCGAATGCGCGGCGAATCCGTGGCACTGGTGTTGTCGACGTCGTAATAGGTATCAAAGGTGACACGCGGGAGCAGGCCGCCAACGGCGCTGAAGTCCAACACTGGCGAAGTAGCCGTGCCGACCGGAAACTGACACTGTTGGGTGCCGTCGTTAAAGCCAATCTGATCACAGTAGTCCACGCCGTCGTTGAAGTTGAGCATGCAGCCCATCCCAGCCAGCGCATTGACAATCGGCGTCTGATCCACGGCCCAAACCACCTTGCGCGGCGGATTTGGCGCGGTTGGCGGCGGGACCACCACCGCAAACGTGGGATTGGAAGCACACTCAAAGGTGTCAGAAAACAATAGGCAACCGACTTTGGGCTTGCAACCGCCGCCCACACAAACGGATTCTTTGGTGCAGGCGATGGCATCGTCGCATACGGCGCCGTCGTTGGCTGCCTTAAACATGCAAGCGCCGGTCGCCGGATCGCAACTGTCAGCCGTGCAAGGGTTCGTATCGTTGCAGACTTTGGGTGCTCCGCTGGCCGCGCATTGGCCATTTTTGCAGGTACCTGGCGTTTGGCATTTGTCACCGGCCTGACACGGCAAAGTGTTGCTGGTCAGCGTGCACTGGCCGGTCTTGGGGTCGCAACCGTCGGTGGTACACGCGTTGCCGTCGTTGCACGAGGGGGCTGGGCCGGTGCATTTGCCATTTGCGCAGGCGTCATTGGCGGTGCAGGCGCTGCCGTCGTCGCACTTGCCGCCGGTGGCGACTGCGGCGTTGACACAGCCCACTTTGACATCGCAACTGTCGGTGGTGCAAACCTCTTTGTCGTCGCAGACTTTGACTTCTCCGCCCGCACATTGGCCGGTCTTGCACGATTCGTTGACCGTGCAGGGATTGCCATCGTTGCAAGCGCCGGACTTGCCGGTCCAGCTGCAATCACCGCTGACTTTATTGCAGGCGTCGTCGGTGCAAGGTTTGCCGTCTTCGCAAGCATTTTGTGTGCCTTTGCAGGCACTTGCGCTGCAGGCATCTTGCAAAGTGCACTTGTCGCCGTCATCGCATGTCGCCGTGTTGGGCGCAAAAATGCACCCGCTGGCCGCGCCACAACTGTCCGTTGTACATGGATTTTTGTCGTCGCACACCGCTTTTCCGCTGCCAGCCTTGCACAACAGCCCCTGGCAGACGTCGCCAGTGGTGCATTTGTCGCCGTCTTCGCACGGCGTGTTGGCTTGAGTCGCCCAAACGCACAGACCGTCGGCTTTGCAAGTGTCGACCGTACACGGATTGCCATCGTCGCAACCAGCTGGACCGCACGGTGACACCGGCACATCGGCGGGCGGATTGGTATCGACTGGCTGGTTGGTGTCGGCGGGCGGATTGGTATCGGGCGCTACCGTGTCTGGCGTCGCGGTGTCGGGTACTCCGGTATCGGGGGTCACGTCGTCCGGTTGGTTGCCATCTGGGACCGTTGCTTCTGCGGAGGCTACATCGGGATAGCTGGTCTCGGCGCCGGTATCTTGCCCAGTGACGCCATCTGGATCTTCGATGTCGCTCACGGTCGGCGCGTCGCCGTCGTCAGTGGCGGCGTCCGCCGCCCCAGCTTCCTCGATCGAAACGCCATCGGCAATGGCATCGGTGCCAGTGCCACTTCCATCTGAACCAGTGCCACTTCCATCTGAACCAGTGCCACTTCCATCTGAACCAGTGCCACTTCCATCTGAACCAGTGCCACCTCCATCTGAGCCTGTGCCGGCCCCATCGCTGCCGACCGCGGCTCCATCTTGGGCCGCGGCATCTGAACCAGCCGCAGCGCCATCAGTAGCGGTAGTCGCATCGCTCTTCGCCGTTGCACCGGCAGTCGACACCACAGTCGAGCCGCTGTCCACACATCCGGCAACTGCACATAAGGCGATGGCGACCAGGGCAGAAGGCAACCAATTCATGCGCATAACAAACTCCGAAGCGGCGATCCGCGAGCAGGTACGGTACTTGCCTGCGGCAGCCGGATCAAGAAAATTGCGCGGGCAATCTGCGCGTAAGGATGTGTCCTTAAATAACCGATCGACTCGCGCAACACTGGAGCGGCGAGTCGGCCTTTGAGGCCGCGAGCTTAGCGACCCACAAAGCAACCAAACGGAACCAGTCCCAGAATGACTTATTCTGGGGCAGTTCCTAAGCGCAAAAAGGCGCGTGCAAGACGAATTCGATCAATCCGAAGTTGAACGCAGCGGCGAGTCGGCTTGCAAAGCCGCGAGTTTGCGACCCACCCAGCAAGCAATGGACCCAGATGCAAAATCGACCAGATTTTGCCTGGGTCCAAACCTCACGGATTAGCGTCGGTAAAGGAAGTACGGGCGACCTTGCGAACAATATCGTCCAAGCCACCAGGGGCGACAAGATCAGCCATCTCAAGCGCCGTCTTGAACTGCAAAGCGCCGGCAAACGCGCGCTTGGTCTTAGCAACCGGAAAATCATGGCCGTGCGCAGTCAGATCGGGCAACACGATCGCCTTGTCGGCCCAGCCTTTGGGCAGAATCAACTGCCACTGCTGACCCTCAGCCGCAGTCAACGTCATGCGGTAGACGTGGGCGCCAGCTACCGATTTGACCATCAACTTGCCGGCAACCGGGTCGTAGGTCGAACCTTCGGGCAGCGCCATGAACTCGCCCGGCTTGGTCACAGCGCCGATGGGCCCCGGCTCGCTCAAGATAATCGAGCCGCCTTCTTTCTTGCCCTTGCCACCGACCACCACCGCGGCCGTGATCAAAATATGATTATCTACACCGATTTGCAGGCCGCTGTGCAATGGGGCAACGGTAAGCTTGATCGGTTGATTGCCTTTTTCGTCTTTGTTGCCGTCGACGATGCCGTCCGCTTTTTCTTCTTTTTCGGCGGTATCGGCGCCTGCAGTCAGCCCCAGCGGCACGATTTCGCCAATCGGCATTAGCGCTCCGCCAATGACAAACGCCACATCTGCCCAGCCATTGCCGTACTTGGGCAGCGGCGAAACTTCGACTAGAGTCTTGATTAGCAACGGAAACTTGGGCTTGACCGTCGGCAGCGCCTTGAGGGGCTCGCTCAGCGTGTTGGCCAACTGGACCCCAAATTGGACGTCGGACGAAAATCCGCCCAAATACGGCAACAACACGCTTACGATCTGCCCAATGTTGAGCCCGCCATCGACCGAATCAAAGATCTTGCCGACTTCGGAGAGCAGTTGCGACAGCGCCAAACGACCACCCAACGTCCAGACGGTATGCGCGCCGGGCGGACCGGCAACCACGAACTCAGTGACCACCGGCTGACCGAGGGCAAACGTGACGCCACCCGGAATTTGCTGAGCCTTGCCCGGATCGGGATTGACGAACGAAGGCGCCTTGGGGTCAAACGGCCGGCTGACGTTGGGGCCTAGAATGGAATCAATCGAAAAATTAAGCAGTTGGGGGCCAAACGCCAGCGCAGTCAAGCCGAGCATGGCCTCGCCAACACCTGGGTAATCTACGGAGCCTTTCACGGCGTCACCATTGATAATTTTGGTCTTGTCCTTGACGATTTTGCCGGTGGCATCGAATTCGATATCGACGAAGTGGTGCAGCGCCGAAGGCAACAGCACTTCTCCGGTCGCCGCCGTCGGCTGGTACCTCATCACCGATACCGGCAAATGATCTTTGCCGATTACATGGATATCACAGGGAAATTCGACTTTCGCAAACACAGCTTGGCCGTCGGTCAGGTCGACGACCATCGCTGCGGCTGGCGTCACTTGATCGGCCAGACCGATGACCACGACTTTGCCCGTCAGCGGGGCCCAGGAAAAATCGTCGATTGCAGTGACCCGCAGGTTTTTCTGGTCGGGAATCGGGCCTAGATTCCACAAGGTAGCGGCATTGGACGCCGCGCTGCCCTTGGACGATGCGGTGATGGTTTGCTTGCCCGCGACGGCGCCCGCTTTGAGCTTGCCTGCGGCGAGGCTGAAGGCGGAACCAGCGCTCAAGCTCCAGTCGAATACCGCGTCAACTTTGACATTGCCTTTGCCGTCGGAGGCCTGCGCGCCCAAGCCGACAACGGCTTCGATTTCTTTGCCGGGGGTCGTGATCCAGACCGGGCGCCACAGCTTGACACTCAAGCCCGTTTCCGCGACGGGACCCTTGCAACCACCCTGCGAGCAGACTTTGCCTTTGGCGCATTCGCTGTCACTGGCGCAAGCGGTTTGAATGCAGGCATTGTTTTCGATGTCGCAGCCACAGGTGAATGCCTTGGCCGGGCATCCTGCTTCGACGCCGACCTTGTCGGCACACTCTTGGTGCTTGGTGCACTTGAACTTGAGTTCGCAACAACCGGCAACGCAAGCGTAATCCGCGGCTGGCTTGGGGCACAGCCCCAAATCTTCTTGGCCAGCCGGATTGAGGCACGCAACCGCAGCGCCGCACTTGTTGGCAGCGGCGTCGGCGGCGGCATCAGTCGGCGCAGTGATGGTCTCAGTGCCGGTCACCGCATCTGTACCCGCGGTCGCGTCTGCTGCAGTCGCTGCGGCGTCGGCTTTTGCCGGTTCTGTACCACAAGCGCCCAAGCAGGCGAGTGCCGCAAACAACCCCAATGTAATCAATCGACTCCGAAACAACATGGCAAACTCCTGACGGTCAGTCGGGGGCTCGCTATGACCAGCGGCCCAAAAGCGGGCGCAGAATAGCTGGACAGGGCCGTCGGAGCAACCGGAATAGCGCGACTTGAAGGGCTAGGCCACAGCGAATTGCGTAACTTGCCGCCCAGCCGTGTCCCCGCTAAGATGACGCGCTGCGTCACCCAAACGCAGGCGGTGAAGTACGGCACCGTCCACCGACCGGCGATTTTGCCGTCCTCGACCGCACTCAGTTCCCCTCGTTAACCGCACTCAGTTCCCCTCGTTAACCGCACTCTGGTCCCCTGCTTAACCGCACTCTGGTCCCCTCCTCAACCGCACTCAGTGCCCCTGTGCCTGCCCTCCTGTGGGTCGGCCGCGACGTCTCCGCCATGAGTAACGCTCTGCACTACAAGTCCAATCTGCGCGATCTGATGTTCAACCTGTTTGAATTCAACGATATTGGCAACACGGTCCTAGGCCGTGGCCAATTTTCACATTTGGACACCGAGACTGCACGACAGATCCTCACCGCAATCAACGAGTTGTCTTGCAACGACATCGCCGCGAGCTTTTACGAGGCCGATCGCGAGCTGTTGCGCCAAGACGCGGCCGGCAACGTGCTGCTGCCGCCAGCGCTGAAAAAATCACTCAAGGCCTACTACGACGCTGGTTTTGGCGGCTTGGAACTGCCTGAACACATGGGCGGGGTCGGCGCGCCACCGTCGTTGATTTGGGCCGGATTCGAGCTCATCGCCGGCGGCAATCCGGCCGTAGCGTTCTACTTATTCGGCACTTTTATCGCCAAGATCGTTGATCGTTTGGGCACCGACAGCCAAAAGGCGCGCTTCTTGAAAGCCCATGTGGACAACAATTGGGGCGGCTCGATGGTCCTGACCGAACCGGATGCCGGCAGCGACGTCGGCGCCGGGCGCGCCAAGGCAGTCCATGTGGGCGGCGACTTGTGGGAAATCACGGGCACCAAGCGCTTCATCACCAATGGCGACTTCGATTTTCCTACTAATATCATTCACTTAGTTTTGGCACGCCCGGACGGTCACGACGTCGGCACCAAGGGCTTGAGCTTGTTCATTGTGCCCAAGATTTGGGTCAATGAAGACGGCAGCTTAGGCGAGGCCAACGGGGTGCGCGTCAGCAAACTCGAAAAGAAAATGGGCATTAAGGCGTCGTCGACCTGCGAACTGGTGTTTGGCGAGGACAAGCCCGCGCGCGGTTTCTTGATGGGCAACGTCCACGACGGCATTCGCCAGATGTTTCATGTCATTGAAAATGCGCGCATGGCGGTCGGCATGAAGTCGATGGCGACCCTGTCGACGGCCTATCTCAATGCGCTGGAGTTCGCCAAAGTGCGCGTCCAGGGCGCGGACTTGCCTCAGGCCGCGAACAAGCGCGCTCCACGGGTGCGTATTATTCAACATCCTGATATTAAACGTATGTTAATGAGTTGCAAGGCCCATGCCGAAGGCATGCGGGCGCTGGCGTTTTTTACGGCCCACATTCAAGACCAAGTGGAGATGCTCGGCGGTCACGGCGACCAGCACGCCGACGAACTGGACCGCCTCAACGACCTGCTGCTGCCGATGGTCAAGGGCTGGAATTCGGATCGGGGCTACGAGCAGCTGGGCATGGCGCTGCAGGTCATCGGCGGGTCGGGGTATGTCCAGGATTATCCGTTTGAGCAGTACATTCGCGACCAGAAAATTGATTCGCTGTATGAGGGCACGACCCATATTCAGTCGCTCGACCTGATTTTTCGCAAGATTGCCAAGGACGGCGGCCAGACTCTGGGCAGCTTGGCTGAGCGGATTCAGATCACCATCGATAGCGGTGAGGGCGGCGACGCTTTGGCGGACGAGCGCAAGCTGCTGGCCAAAGCGCTGGGCGACATCAACAGCATGCTAATGGCGCTGCTGGAAAAGCTCGGCGAGTCGCCTTATCACGTTGGTTTTCAAGGCAATCGCGTGTTGTTGGCTCTGGCTGATACCGTGGTTGGCTGGTTGTTGGTTCGCCACGCGGCGCTGGCTCTAAGCAAGATGGAGACCGCTAAAGCGAGCGACAAGGCCTATTTCATCGGCAAGGTGGCGTCGGCTAAGTGGTGGTGCCGCAACGTGTTTCCCAACGTGACGCTGGCGCGCAAGATGGTCGAAGCGTCGGATTTGTTGCTGATGGACGTGCCTGAAGAGGCTTGGTAAGGGCCCGTGCAAAATCAAGTCGATTTTGCACCCCGGCCCATTGCTTGCTTGGTGGGTCGCTAACTCGCGGCTTTGCAAGCCGACTCGACCCTCCGTTTCAATCGCGGATCGATCGAGTTATTTTTTCACGAGCCCTAAACGGAAATCTTCAGCAGCCGCTGGCGATCGGTCAACTGGCAGAATCGGCCGCTGCTGGCGGTTGACGACCTTGCACTACATCGATCGCGACCGCCACCGTCATGTCGCCCAGCACATTGACCACCGAACGAGTCCGCGCGATCAGCCAATCGACACTGAGCAGCAGCGCAATGGCCTCGACCGGCAAGTGCACAGCGGTCAGGACCAGTGCCAGTGAAATGATCCCGGCCTCTGGAATGCCACCGACGCCGATGGTCGCCGCCACGCAAATCAACGCTGTTAGCAGTTGTTCGGCCAGCGGCAGCTCGACGCCGTAGGCTTGACCCAGAAACAGCACCGCCACGACTTCGTACAATAAAATTCCGTCGTTATTGAAGTTGGTGCCGACACAGGCAGACAGACGCGCGGCCCCCTTGGACACGCCGATTTGCTCCAGCGCCCGCAGCGTCACCGGCAGCGTAGCCAAGCTGCTGTTGACGCCAAAGGCATACACCACCGGTTCGCGCGCTGCCGCCCAGAACCGGCGCACGCCGATGCGGGCAATCACCACCACCCAACCGTGGTACACCAGCCCGACGTGCAGGGCCATGCCGCCCAAACACACCAGCAGGTAGGCTAGCAAGCCGCCCACCAGCGACGTGCCGTGCTCGCCAAACACTTTGGCCACCGAGGCCAACACCGCAAGCGGCGTCAGCTTAACGATGGCCTCCAAGATCCGGGTCAACAAGCGCAAGCCGCGCTCGGCCAGCTCTGGCGTTCGCACAATCAGCGGGTGGTGGGCCAGCAATGGCCGCCGGGTCAGCATCACGAACGCCAACCCAACCCCAATTGCCGCGGCGATCGCCAGCACCATCGGGCTTTGCGCCATCATCCACAGCGCTTGGACCGGGGTGGTGTCGGCACCCTTGAAGGTCTTGCCCGCCAACGCTGCCGCGTCCGCGCCGCGCAAATCCATGGTGCGACCTGGGTGAAAACCGTTGGAAATTGCCAGCCCGATGGCCACCGCACACAGGCCATTGCCCAACGAAATCGCAAACATGGCCGCGACGCCTTTGCCGCGAAACTCCTGCTTGACGATGGCGTCGAAAATGGCCAAGAACAACAGCGGCACCGCCAGCCACTTGATCACCTCGACAATCCACTTGGCAATCACCGCGATCGGGGCAATTTGCTTGCCCAACCACAAGCCAAGCACCGCACCGAGCAGCATGGCCACCAAAGTCTGCACGTACAGCGGCCAGCGCCACGGCAGACGACTGCCAGATTCAGATGTCTTTGTGCTGTGAGCCTGTGTCATGCCAGCCTGTCGCGCAACCACTGGGCAGCGCGGGTGAATTCGTCCATCGCTGCACTCAAACCGAGCATATTGACGTAACCATGCAGCAGCCCGTGCGCGTCGACCACCGTGACAACAACGTCGGCAGATCGCAGCTTTTCGGCGTAGGCAAGGCCTTCGTCGCGCAGTACATCTTCGGGGGCACTGGATAGATAAGCCGGGGCTACTCCGCTGACATCACTAGCTAAAAGTGGTGAAGCTCGCGGATCGGCGCGCTGCTTCGCATCGGGAACAAAGGCCTGGATAAAGTAGCGCATGCGCTCGGCGCTCAAGATATTTCCGGTGGCAAACTTAGCATAACTTTGTGTTTCTTTGGAGCAATCAACGACAGGGTAGATCAGCAATTGCGCGCGCAGGGGCAGATCACGGCACTTTTGGGCGACAACTGCGGCTAGATGCCCGCCGGCGCTTTCGCCCGCCACCGCCAGCCTCAATCCATCGCCGTCGAGTTGGTCAGCGTGAGCGGCCAACCAGCGAACCACAGCCTCGCAGTCATCGATTGCCGCTGGGAATGGCTGCTCTGGCGCCCGCCGATAGTGGACTGCCACCACCAAAGCACCACTGAGATTGGCCAACGCCCGACACGGCACGTCGTGGGTGTCCAAGTCGCCTTCGACCCAGCCGCCGCCGTGAAAATACGCGATGACCGGCAGTGTTCCTGCCGATGGCCGGTAGACGCGCACCGGAACACCGGCAATTTCGCGATCTTCAGTCGCAGTACAGCTTTGAGGGCGGCCAACCAGCCACGGCGCGAGCTTGAGCGATTGTTTCAGGCCGGCCCGCGCTTTGTTAGGCGGCGTGTGCGCGAACGGCGACGTCAACTCAAATAACCACGCAATTGTACGCACATACCAGTAAGCCATGGGTATCCTAGCGTCCTCCCGGCGCGGTTGGCTCCGCGGGTGCACTGTGTTCGAGCGCCTGTCGCACCCGCGCCTCTGCCGCCTCGGCGCGCTGAGCGGCAAGACTGGCCTTGGCGGCGGCTTCTCCTGCGCGCTGATTCGCTTCTGCGGCGCGGCGTTGGGCAGCGGCGGCGGCGGTTTCGGCACTGCGGGCGCGGGCTTCGGCAGAAGTGGCACGACCTTCGGCACCAGCGGCGCGCTGTTCAGCGTTGTTGGCGCGCATTTCCGCTTTTTGAGCACGCTGATCCGCTTGGACCGCCTTAGTCTCGGCGCTCAATGCGCGCTGATCGGCCACTTTTGCCTGTTGTTGGGCCAAGACCGCGGTCTGTTCGGCGCGCTGACCACTCGATCGAGCCAGATCTGCACTTTGTTGGGCCTGCCGCACCAGATCGCCGACATCGGTCGCCAGTTGGCGCTGCAGTTGCACGAGTTTGCCCACTGCATCGCGCCGATCGAGCCAAGGCCCCGGCAGGGCTAAATACGCCGTGTAAAACACCACGGCTTCATTGCGCAATTTGCCTAGCTCGCACACCCGCGCCGCATTGTAAAGGTGCACCGCCTTGTCGGTCAGCTGGTAGGTCGCCTCAAACAGGTTGGCAGCTTGCTCGTGTTGATTGGCATTTTTGGCGGCATGAGCCGCTTGCACGCACCCGGTTGCATAAGAAGTGGTCAACACGCCGGTGGTTTTCCTGGCGTCTGCCAGCTCTTTCTTCCAGAGTTTGGCACCCTTGGCGGTAGCGGCGTCATCAAACTTGCCGTATAGGGCCCGCGCTCGCCCGACAGTGGCGCATTGTAAAGCCGCGTCAGTCATCGAAACCGCAGAGCAGCGCAGCAAAGTCGCAGCCGCCCACAGTGGCCGAACATCGCTGGAATCGCTGCCGTATTGCTTTTCAAATTCCGCGGCGAGTGCGAGCGGATCCTTGCCGGCAGCATGGTCGAGTACCGCCACGCACGCATCAGAGGCAGCGCAAACGGCGGCAGGGGCCAGCAGCGCGCAACTGGCGACAGCGGCAGCAATTCGGACGCTCATAGTCAGACTCGTCAGGCGCAGAACAAGCTGCGCGGCGCGATGGTGTTGCATGTTTTGGCGGGGTTGTAAACCTGGGTCCGTTTTGAAGCGCAGTGGGCCTGGCCGTTTCTGCGTTGTAGATTGTCTGTGCGCCGCAGGTTGTTGCAGATAAGGCAGATCGCCTGCCCAGCCTTGACCGTCCGCCGCGTTTGCTCCATCGTGTTGCGGCCGCGCGGCGCCCAATTGTCGCCTGTTTTTCGTGCGCGTGCGGCTGAGGATGTGTCTTTAAATAACTCGATCGACTCGCGCAACATTGGAGCGGCGAGTCGGCCTTTGAGGCCGCGAGCTTAGCGACCCACAAAGCAAGCAAACGGAACCAGTCTCAGAATGACTTATTCTGGGACAGTTCCTAAGGGTTGGCCATGCGCACTGCACTTTTCGGCATTCTGTTGATTGTCACCGCGGCAGTTGTTGGGCAGCCAGCGACCGTGCGAGCAGTCCCCGATTCACCGTCCACGTCCAAAGTGGCGGCACCGCCTAAAGAAATACAACCGGTTACGCCGACTAAGGCGTGGGGCCGCTTGGTCACTGTCGATGGCAAACAGCGCTGGGAGTTGACTAAACCGGTGCTGATCGTGGGCAGTGACGCCAATGCAGACGTGGTGATCAGCGACAAAACGGTGACCGCCCAGCACGCCAAATTCAGCCACGCCGATGGGGTCATCTCGATTGAAGATTTGGGCAGCAAGTCAGGCACACTGGCGGCGGGCACGGCACTTAAGCGCGGCAAGCCGTTTCGCGTCCTTCAACCGGTCGATGTGGCGCTGGGGGCCGTGCTTTTGCGCTTTGAATTCGGCGAAAGACCCGCGCTGATACCGCCCACGCAGGCGCCGCCGAAGGGCAAAAAGCCGCAATCAAAGCCAGCGAAAGGCGCCAAGTAACCGCTACCGGTGCCGGTGCCGTTGGACCCAGACCGCCCTCTTGTTGAGTTTGTGACCAAGTGACCGAAACTGCACCAGTTGACTCTACATTCCTGGACACCACCGCCGCCGAGCCGACCCGCGCGCGTCGCTTGGTCATTTGCCGGTTGCAGGTCAATGGCGAAGGCGTCGCGGTAGTCGCGCCGGTTCATTGGACCTTATTGGAATTGCTGCGCTATCAGCTGGGCCTGATTGGCAGCAAACAAGGCTGCGACAAAGGCGATTGCGGAGCCTGCACCGTGCTGTTGGATGGCAAGCCGACGTTGTCGTGCATCACGCTGGCGGTCGCCGTCCAAGGGCGCTGCGTTGAAACGGTCGAAGGCTTGGGCGTTGGCGGCGAACCGCATCCGCTACAACGAGAATTTGCCGAGCGAGGTGCAGCGCAGTGCGGGTTTTGCACGCCCGGCGTTTTGATGTCGGCGGCCGCTTACCTCGACGAACTGAGTTCATCTGCCGAACCCGTGGTTCGCCAGGCCGACATCGCCGCGGCACTGGGCGGCAACCTGTGCCGCTGCACCGGGTATACCAAGATTTTTGAAGCCGTTCATGCTGCCGCGACGCAGATCTTGCAGCGCTCAAAGGCTCTAGCGGATACATCGACGGATGACGCTTCGTGAGTAGGCCCATTTCCAGCGACAAGACCGCGCGCGACTTGCACCGTTTGGACACCGACGGCGCTGAGGGATCGGGCCCTATAGTCGGCGGCCGCCATGGCAAACACGACGCGCTGCCCTTGATGAGCGGCATCGACCGCTATACCGACGACATCACTTTGCCGCGAATGTTGCACTGCAAGCTTGTGCGCAGCCCGCATGCCCACGCCAAGATCATCGCGATCGATACCAGCGGCGCCGAAGCGTTGGAGGGCGTGCACGCGGTAGTGATCGGTAGTGAAATGCCGATTCCGTATGGCGTTATCCCGTGGACCCCCGACGAACACGCGCTGGCGCTCCACAAGGTGCGCTTCGTCGGTGACCCAGTGGCGGCGGTGGCGGCAGTGAGCGAAGAGGTCGCCATTGAGGCGTGCCGACGTATTGTGGTGCGTTACGAAGTCCTGGAGGCGCTGGTGACGCCCCAAGCCGCGCTGGCCCGCGCCGACTTGAAAATCCACGAGGACAACCGGCACGGCAACATCACCAAGCACGTGCATCTTGAGTTTGGCGACGTCGATGCCGCGCTGGCAGCCGCCGCTTTAGTGGTGGAGGGCGACTACCAGTTTCACGGCTCGACGCACGCGCCGATCGAGCCCCATTGCGCGATTGCCTCGGTCGACGGCAAGGGTTTGCTGACAGTGTGGTCGGCGACCCAGGTGCCGCACTACCTGCAACGCGAGCTGGCCAAAGTGCTGGAGTTGCCGATGCGGCAAATCCGCGTGATTCAACCCGCAGTTGGCGGTGCGTTTGGCGGCAAATCCGAGCCATTTGCGCTGGAGTTCTGCGTCGCCAAGCTGGCCTTTAAGACCGGTCGGCCAGTCAAGTGCTTGTATACCCGCGAAGAAGTGTTTTTGGCCCACCGCGGTCGCCACCCGTTCGATATGCACTACCGCACTGCGTTTGCTGCCGACGGCAAGATCTTGGCCATCGACGCCAAATCGCTGCTCGACGGCGGCGCTTACAGTTCATTTGGGCTGGTGACGACCTACTATTCGGGGCAACTGCTGGGTGCGCCGTATCGTTTTCCGACCTATCGCTTCGATTCGACCCGCGTGTACACCAACAAGCCCGCCTGTGGGCCCAAACGCGGCCACGGCTCGGTGCAGCCGCGCTTTGCCTTGGAAGTGCAGCTCGACAAGGCCAGCCGGACGCTGGGCCTAGACCCGATAGAATTGCGCCGCCGCAATTTCATTGGAGAAAACAGCGTCACCATCAACGGTTTTCACATCGGCTCCAACGGCTTTTTGCAGTGCCTCGAAGCCGTTGTGCAAGCTAGCGGGTGGGCCGAAAAATGGGGCAAGCTGCCGCGCGGTCACGGCATCGGGGTCGCCGGCTCTTGCTACATCAGCGGGACCAATTACTGCATTTATCCCACGGAGTTGCCACAATCCGCGGTCCAAATGTGCCTCGATCGCAGCGGTCGGGTCCGGGTTTTTGCCGGCACCAGCGAGATTGGCCAAGGCAGCACCACTATGTTGGCCGCGATCGCTGCCCAAGAATTAGGGGTCGAACTGGACGACGTGCGGGTGCTCGCAGCGGATTCTGACCTGTGCCCCGTCGATCTAGGCGCTTACAGTTCACGCATAACGCTCATGGCCGGCAATGCTTGTTTGACGGCGGCCCGCACCTTAGGCGACAAAATCCGCGACATTCTGGCCCAATTGTGGGGCATCCCCGCTGCCGATATTCGCCTTGAACACCGGCGCGCTTTTAGCCTCACCAATCCCCAAGTATGGATGCCCATTCAGGAAGCCTTCATTATCACCGAGAGTAAGCTGGGTTTGCTCGGTTCGACGGGCTCGTACACCAGCCCCCAAAGCGCAGTGCATGGCGACTACCGCGGCGGCACGATTGGCGCCAGCCCCGCCTATTCGTTCACCGCCCACATTGCCCAAGTGCAAGTCGATGAAGATACAGGCGAAGTGACCATCGAGCACATCTGGTGCGCCCACGATTGCGGTCACGCGATCAATCCGGTGTTGGTCGAAGGCCAAATCGAAGGCTCGGTCTACATGGGCGCCGCCGAAGCGGTCATGGAGCACCACGACACCCTGCCCTCAGGCCTGCGCACCGACGGACGGCGCCGCGATTCTGGACCTGGCGTCGATGGCTTGCTGATGGCGTCGTCGCTGCTCGACTACCGCATGCCCACTTCGCTCGATGTGCCGCAGTTGACGGCTTTGATCGTCCAAGCGCCCGATCCGCGCGGTCCCTATGGGGCCAAAGAAGCCGGCGAGGGACCGCTGCACAGCGCGATCCCGGCGATCGCCAATGCTGTTTTTGACGCGGTTGGTGTTCGCATCGATAACCTACCGATATCTCCAGAAAAAGTCCTGCGCGGGCTGCGCAACCAAGCCGGGAGAAAACCGTGCTGAGACTGCCGCCGTTTGACGTGCATCTACCCGACGAACTGGGCGCAGCGCTTGCGCTTTTGGCCAAGCACGGCCGCCAAGCGCGACCCATGCAGGGCGGGACTGACTTGGTGCCCAATCTCAAGCTGGGCCAAACCAAGCTCGAGCACGCGGTGCTCTTGGCTGGGATCGATGAACTGCACGGCATCGAACTCGACGATGGCGAACTGCGACTGGGCGCGGCGACCGGGCTCAACGCACTGGCCCAAGATCCGCAGGTGCAAGCACATCTGCCAGCGTTGGCCTTTGCCGCCAGCCGGATCGCCAGCCCGCAAATTCGCTCCATGGGCACCTTAGGCGGCAACTTGTGCCTAGACACGCGCTGCCGCTACATCAACCAATCGGAACTGTGGCGGCAGGCTCTGGGCGGTTGCCTCAAGAGCCACGGCCGCGAATGCCATGTGGTTCCCGGCGGTCAGGGCTGTGTCGCCGCGTTGTCCAGTGATACGGCGCCGGTGTTGATTGCCTATGGCGCCTGCGTGCACATTGCCGGCTGGCAGGACAGTGCGTTGGTGCGGCGGCACATTGCGCTGGCCGACCTGTACGACAGTGATGGGGTTCGCCACCTGCGTTTGGCTGACGCTGAGATCGTGACAGCTGTCCGTGTGCCGCTTCCGAGCGCCAACGTCCATGTGGGCTACCGCAAGTGGGCAGTGCGCAAAAGCATTGATTTTCCTTTGATTTCGGTAGCGCTGCGGCTGGAGCGTTCCGACACTGGCTCGTTGCTCGCGGGCCTGCTCGTCGTCAGCGTGCTGGGACCGCGGCCACGGGTGATCGATCTCAAGGCGCTGGCCGGGCGCACGATCGACGCTGACTTGGCCAAGGCGTTGGGCCAAATGGCCTTTGACCGCTGCCGACCCCTGCCCAATGTGCCCTACGATGCCGACTACCGGCGCGAGCGACTGGCAGTCGAGGTGCGGCGGCTGTGCACGGAAATGCTGAATCTGTAGCACTTCGCGCCGACGCCGGTCGCCAAACCCCACGAGCCCAGGATTCCCATTGAAATTCTCCGCGGCCCCCGATTTGGGATGCAGATCAAGGAGCAAGGAGCTTTTCTGTCAGGGGCGTACTCTCGTACGTCCCTGACAGAAAAGTGACGCAGTGACGCCGAGATGCGCCCAAAGCGGGGGATCGCGGGAGCCAAACCGCATTGCCAGCGCCCCGCTTTTGTGTCACCGTAGCGTCACCATCGCGTCGCAGTTGCGTCAAGTGCCGCAAATCTGGCAGCGCAAGCGCGAGGGCTCAGTGTGAAAAAACGCATTGCAGGCTGCGGCATTTGGGTCTAAAATCTCGGCCCCAATTTACTGGGCAAACTGACGCCCCGGCCCGCTGCCGGAACAACCGGAACTGATGAATCTTGCCGACCTCCTGCAAGCCGACAAAATCGTCGCCGCCAGCGCCAAAGCGTTGCAGCACGCCAAACAACTGCGGCAGATGCTCGGACCGCGCGCCGCCACGACCTTAACGAAGGCCGGTGGTGGTGACACGCGCTTTGTGCCACCACCGCTACAAGTCGCTGTCAATGAAGATGAAAGCGACGCAACTTGGGGATTTGCCGATACCCGGTTCGAGGCGCGTGCCGATTCGTCGGTGGTGCTGACCGGCAATCGCTACCTGCTGTGCGGCGAGCCGCTGCCGAGCTTAATGCCATGGATTCGCGGTGTTATGCAACTAGAGCTCCGGCCCGATGACAAGCATCCCTACGCCTTTCCGCCGCAAGTGCCTGAACCGATTCGCCATACTCGGTTTGAGGCGGCACTGGCTGCTTTCCTGATCAGCGACCAAATCAGCTACGACGATCGAGCGCGCCTTCGCCGCGGCCACGGCCACACCCAAGAAGAGATGTACTCCATCAAATACGGGTCGTTACCGCGCGTCCCCGACATGGTGGTGTACCCAGATAACCAAGAGCAGGTCGTCGCTTTGACTCAAGCGGCGATGACCCACAACGTGGTGCTGATCCCGTATGGCGGCGGCACCAACGTCACTGACGCCTTGCGCTGCCCGACGGGCGAAACACGGACCATTTGCTCCGTCGACCTGCGGCGCATGAGCAAGGTGGTGTGGATCGACCCCGTCAACCGCATGGCCTGCATTGAAGCCGGCGCCGTGGGCCGCCATATTCTGGAAATCCTCAAGGAAGCCGGCTTTACCATGGGTCACGAGCCGGACAGCGTCGAGTTCAGCACCATGGGCGGCTGGATTGCGACCCACGCTTCGGGGATGAAGAAGAATAAATACGGCAATATCGAGGACTTACTGCTCGACATCACCGCCGTGACTCCTCAAGGCGTGATCCAGCGCACCTGTGCCGCCCCGCGCGAGAGCATCGGCATCGACCCGCGCCTGTGGCTGCTCGGATCCGAAGGTAAGCTAGGTATTATCACAAGTTGCGTGGTCAAGCTGTTTCCGCTGCCCGAGGTCCAAAAGTACGGCTCGGTGCTCTTTCCGGACTTCGAAACTGGGGTCGGCTTCATGTACGAGCTGGCTCAAGCCGGCAACTGGCCGGCCAGTGTCCGCTTGATGGACAACTTGCAGTTTCAGTTTGGCCAAGCGCTCAAGCCTGCGGCTAAGGGCTGGAAAGTCCATAAATCTAAGGCAGAAAAGTTGTTCATCACCAAAGTCCAAGGCTTTGACGTCACCAAAATGACAGCGTGCACGTTGGTTTTTGAGGGCAGTAAGCGCGACGTCGCGGCGCAAGAGCAGCTGGTCTACGAAATTGCCAAGAAGTACGACGGCTTTGCTGCCGGAGCGGAAAATGGCCAGCGCGGCTACCAGTTGACGTGGGGCATTGCCTACATTCGCGATTTCGTAATGGATCACTTCGTCATCGCCGAATCGTTCGAAACAAGCGTGGCGTGGTCCAAGCTGGTGCCGCTGGTCGAAAACGTCAAATCGCGGATCTTGACCGAGCACAAAGCCCGCGGTCTGCCGGGAGTGCCGTTCATCACGGCTCGCGTAACCCAAATCTACGATACCGGGGCGTGTGTTTATTTCTACTTCGCCTTCAGTTATAAAGGCTTAGCGGACCCGTCCCATACCTTTCACGAAGTTGAAGACATCGCTCGCCAGGAAATTCTGCGCTGTGGCGGTTCGCTGTCGCACCATCACGGAGTCGGCAAATTGCGCCAGCATTTTATGGATCAGGTCATGAGCCCCGCCGCGATCCAAATGCAAGACGCGCTGAAAAAAGCCATTGATCCGCAAAATATTTTTGGCACCGGCAACCAGACGGCCGGGCGCAGTGCTGGCGACTACATCTAGCTTTGTCGCCCAGCCATCGCTCGAGTTTTCGGCGATCACTAGCCGTTAGGTCCCCAGTCGATAGATCCCCAGTCGATAGATCCCCAGTCGATAGATCCCCAATAGGAGAATCGCATGCGCATCGCGCAACCCCTGGCCGCACAAGTGTTTTTGACCGGAGCTACTGGCTTTGTCGGCAAAGTAGTTTTGGAGGAATTGCTGCGCCGTCGCGGCGAGTTGGGCATCGACTGCATCTATGTGCTGATTCGCACCAAGAAGGGCAAGACAGCCACTGAGCGGTTTGGCGACGAAATCGCTGGCTCGCGCTGCTTTGAGCTGTTGCCCAGCGACTGGACCAGCCATGTGCGGCCGATCGCTGGCGAACTCACCCAGCGCGACTGTGGTCTTGCGGCGCAAGATCTGGACCTTGTGGCCCAAAACATCACCCACATCGTCAACTGCGCGGCTTCAGTCGAGTTTGACCTGCCGATTGCCCAGGCGGCTGCCTCCAATATTACCAGCGCTCTCAACATGTTGGAGGTGGCAAAACGCTGCACCAAACTGGTGCGCATGACCAGTGTGTCGACCGCCTACGTGACGGCGTGGCGCGCGCAGCCGTGTACAGAAACCTTGGCGCCGCTGCCGAAATCGGCGCAGGCGATCTACCAGTCGATTCTGGATGGCACCGCCGACGAAAAGGCGCTGCTGGCCGAAACGGGCCACCCGAACACCTACACCTTCACCAAATGCGTCGCCGAGTCGCTATTGATGGAGCGCCGCGGCACGGTTGAACTCGCGATTGTCCGGCCCAGCGTGGTGTCGGCGACGTGGCGGCATCCGTTTCCGGGCTGGATCGATTCCGCCGCGGCTTTCGCCGGTTTTGCCCTGATGATCGGCGCGGGCTACATGCGGGCTCTGGTCGGGGAGCGCTCCAGTCGCCTCGATGTGGTGCCGTGTGACGTCGTGTCCGACCGGGTGATCTCCGCGACTTTTGACGAACAACCGCTGCAACATCCGCATATTCGCTACGCTGTGGCCGGTTTGCAGCATTCGTGTCGGGTCGACACCTTGTCGGAGATTATTGCCCGCTATTTTCGCAGCCATCCGGTCGACCGCACGCCGGGCCTGTACTACATCGGTAAAGCCAGCGATCCCCAATTCAAGGCAGTGGCGATGCGCCATCACGACGTGCCGATGAAATTGGCCGCGACTTTTGCGACCCTGTCCGGCAATAAAGCTCTTCAAAAACAAGCCTCTCGCTTAGCCGACAAACTCCAGAGCCTCAACGATCAATTTCCCTACTTCACGACTTTGACCTTTGATTTTCGCGCTTCTGAGCCGCTCGACGACCCTCTGTTTCGCCGCGAAGAGTATGCCGAAGCGTCGTGCCGGGGTATCTATCGGTATTTGCTAAAGAAAGACGACAGCGAAATGCTGCTCGCCGGCAAGAAGCACAAGGACGCCGCCCTGACGGATTGGCAGTGGGCGCTCAATCAACCGCAAGGCAATTGGGCGATTCGGCTGTCGGCGCTCACCGTGCGCAAGGCGATGCGGCAGATTACCCACTCGGTCACGTTTGATCGGCCCAGCTTTGAGCGTGCGGTCGACGCCGCAGCGCCAGGAAGCTTGCTGGTGCTTGTGCCCAACCATCGCTCATACATGGATTTTTTGGTGGTGTCGTACCTGTTTTTTGCCCGGCCGGACCTAGGAATTGCCATCCCGCATATCGCCGCCGCCGAGGAATTTTCGCGAATTCCAATTCTTGGGCAATTGTTCAAGAAAACTCAGGCGTTCTACCTCAAACGCGGTCAAGGTAGGCCAGATCCGGAGCTGACCCGCCACATTCACGAACTGGTCAAGAATCGAGAAACTATTCAGTTTTTCATCGAAGGCGCCCGTTCGCGCAGTCGGCAATTTTTGCCACCCAAGACCGGCCTGTTGCGCTGCCTGCAGCAAACCGGTGAAACATTTACGTTGTTGCCCATTGCAATCAGCTACGATCGCGTGCCTGAAGAGCAGGCCTTGGCTCGCGAGCTGTCGGGCGCGCCCAAGTCAAAGATGAAGCTGTCGGCGCTGCTCAATTGGGCGGCCAAAATGGCGCGGGGCGAAGTGTCTTTGGGTCGCGTTCACATTACTTGTGGCGATACGATTGTGATGCGCCCTGACACCGATGTGCATGAAATTAGCCACCATGTCGTAGCTGAACTGCAAGCGCGCACGGCTTCGACGACCCACCACCTGAGGGCGTTCCTGCACCACGGCGATGTCGCGGGCATGGACTTGGCGTGGCTGCGCGATGCGATCGAGCGGCGCGGCGGTCAGGTCATCGACAGTCCGCTCGGCGGCGAGGACAGCCTCGATCCGGTGACCGAGCACTCGTTGCGCTACCAATGGCAACACCTGTTTATGGACGAGGCGTTGGCGCTGTGGCCCCAGCATATGGCGCTGACCCACCACGTGGCGACCAACAGCTATCACCGCCAAGACTACACGGCGACGGGCGCAGAACTGCACGATCCGCGCTTGCATAAGCTGCTGCGCGCCCTGTTTGAGCCGGTGGCGCGCGACTATGGCCGAGTGGCCCACGCGCTAGGATCGCCAGAATTTGCGCCGCGTTACGCCACAGCCAGCACCGCAGTTCACGAATTGCCGGACGCCTATTTGCCGACCATTCAAGCGGCGTTCGACGATTTGGTCGCCCGCTCCATCTTGGCCGTGGGTCCGGGTGGCAAACACACGTGGGGTGCGCGCTCCGCAGCTATCGCCGCCTACCGGGAAGGCTGCAAACTGCCGGACTTGACGACCCCAAAGCCAAAACTTCGCCCGATCGCCAAGGCCGTAGCGACGGCGGCGAACTTTGTCGCCGGATAGGTCCACTATGCCCAAACCACGCAAGATCCTTGTCACCGGCGCCACCGGCTTTCTGGGTCGCCACGTCCTTGATGCGCTGAACAGCGGGCAACCGCACACCCAAGCGCTGGTCTTGTGTCGTCGCCGTGCCGACTGGAATCGCCAGACCTGGACCGCTCCGCTAGAAAACGTTGACGTGATCGAGGGTGGCGTGACCGGGTCAGAGGGCTGGACGGGCGATCGGCGACTCAAGGGCTGCGCGGGCATTGTTCACTTGGCCGCAGTCGTCAAACACAGTCGCCGCAACACGGCGGAAGTCTATGAAACTAATATCGATGGCACCTTGCGCATGGTCCGGTTGGCGGCGCAACTGAACTGTCGGATGGTGTTCGTTTCAACTTCGGGTACCGTCGGCTGTTTCGACAATCCGCTGGAAAAAGCGGACGAAGACGCCCCCTACGTCGAACCCACGGTAGGCAACTGGCCCTACTACGACAGCAAAATCAAGGCTGAACGCCAGGCACGGGCGATGGCAGCCCAGTTGGGCGTGCAGTTGGTCATTATTCGGCCACCGATCCTGCTCGGTCCGGGTGATCACCGCTTTCGGTCTACTGGCCACGTGCTGAAGTTCTTGCGCTTAGGGTTCCCGTTCCTGGTCGAGGGCGGTATGAGCTTTGTCGACATTCGCGACGCGGCGCTGGCGATCTTGCGGGCGCTGGATCATCCAGCCGCGCGACCGGTGTATCACCTGCACGGCACCGACTGCTCCGTGGTCGACTTTTTCGAGTTATGTCATCAGGTTTCGGGCGTCATGCCTCCAGCCAACGTGCTGCCGTTTGCCGTGGCTCACCGTTTGGCCTCAAGCGCAGAATGGGTGGCTCATGCGGCGCACAAGAAGTCGCCGCTTCCCGATCCCGTGGTCATCGAAATGGCGCGCCATTATTGGGGATTGACGTCACTTCATGCCGAGCGCGAGCTGGACTACCACCCGCGGCCGGCCCGGCAGACGCTGGCGGATACGGTGAGCTGGTTGCGGGCAAATGCGCCGGCGGTCCGCCCGCACTAGAGAGTTGCAGCACGCCGCCCGCGGCACCCTGGATAGATGAAACTTTTCAGCGTGCTGCATGGCGACCGGGCCTCCGAGCGCCCGTGCGGTTACGCAGCACACGTGGGGCGGCGCGCCCCGAGTTTCTAGTTAGCCGATCAAATCAGATTTGCTCGGCGTCTCCTTGCTTGCTTTGTGGGTCGGGAGCGATCGGCACTTGTTCACTTGCCTGCGGGTTGGCGTCTCGCCGCTCCATTCACAATGAAAACTAATCGTATTTTGGTGTCGGGACACCAGGTTTGGGCTACAGGCCGCGGTCAGTGGCGCTTGCGCTGGCAGGAAAATACGTGGTCCTCTTAGGGCCCCAGCACAATTAACTCGACGACGCTCGTCTGGGTTGGAGCGGCGAGTCGGCTGAATAGACGCGAGCTTAGCGACCCACACAGCAAGCAAACGGGCGCAAACAAAATCGACTAGATTTTGTTGGTGCCCTTAACGCAGTCGTCACAGTCCGCAATCGCGCAGGGCCGCAGCCAATTGCTTTTGCTCCTCCGTGAGCGTGGCAGGCACAGCCACTTCGAGCTTGACGTACAGATCGCCGCGCTCGTCCGTTTTGCCCAGCGTTGGCGCTCCGTGGTGGCGAATCCGAACCATCGATCCGGACGACGTTCCCGCCGCCACCCGAATCGACTTCTTGCCATCGAGGGCGTCGACTTCAACACTGCCACCGAGCAGCAAAGTGCTGATTTTGATATTGGCAACGGTGTGCAAATCGTCGCCGTGGCGTTCAAAGCGAGGATCCTCTTCGACCGTCACCAAAAGTGCCAGATCGCCACTGCTGACGACGCCCGCATGACCTTGTCCGCGCACGCGCAGCCGCTTACCTGTGACAATACCGGCCGGAATTCGGACCTTGAGCTCGCGCTCCTGATTATCGATGTTGAGGCGCAATTGGCGTTCACCGCCGTGCATAGCCTCATAAAAGCTAATCATAATCGACACTTCAGCATCTCGACCCTTGCCACTCGCAGGTGCTGGTTTGCCGCGCTGGGAAGCTGCCGCCGCAGCGCCGCTGGGGGTCGCCGATCCACGAGCGCCGCCGCCGATGAAATCCTCGAAAATCGAGCCTACGCCCTGCCCTTTGCGGCCGCGGAAGTTGCCCCACCCTGAGCTCTTCAGGCCAAACTGCGATAACAGTTCGTCAAAGTTGAAATCCTTGAAGATATCCTCAACCGACACGCTCTGAGAAAACTCTTCGGCGCTGCCAAAAGAATCGTATTGGCGCCGCTTTGCTGGGTCCGACAACACCGCGTAGGCTTCCGACACGCGCTTAAAATTTTCCTCCGCCTGTTTGTCGCCTTGATTGCGGTCCGGATGATATTGCATGGCCTTTTTGCGGTAGGCCTTCTTGATTTGCTCCCCAGTTTCATCGCGCGCGACGCCAAGCAGGGTGTAGTAATCCGTTTTCACGAAACCTCCGCAGTATCACAGGCAATTGCAGCCCAAAACGGCCAAGGAGCGCGACAATTGTTCATCGCCGCGCTCCTCGCCGTTCGTTTCATAAATGCGCGATAATTCTAGTCAAATTCAGCGTCGATCACATCGCTGTCGCCCTTGTTTCCAGTCTTGTTGTTGCCCGTGTTAGGGCCGCCAGCCGCCGGCGCCGCAGCCGCATCGGGGCTTGCATTGGCATACATCGCCTCGGAGAGCTTGAAGGCGACCTGCTTGAGCTCCTCTTGAGTCGCTTTGATGCGGTCAATATTGCCATCTTTGACGGCTTCTTTGGCGTCGACCAGTGCCTTGTCCAAGCGCTCGCGGTCGGGGCCTTGGAGCTTATCGCCGTTCTCCTTGAGCATTTTTTCCATCTGGTAGGTCGCGCTCTCGGCCTGATTGCGCACCTCGGCTTCCTCGCGGCGCTTTTTGTCCTCCGCAGCGTGCAACTCGGCCTCGCGAACCAGCTTCTCGACCTCGTCCTTGGCCAGGCCCGATCCACCTTGCACGGTGATTTTGTTCTCTTTGCTCGTGGCCTTGTCCTTGGCAGTCACATGCAGAATACCGTTGGCGTCGATGTCGAATGTCACCTCAATCTGCGGCACGCCGCGCGACGCCGCCGGAATTCCCTCCAGGTTGAACTGGCCGAGCAACTTATTGTCGCGCGCCATCTCGCGCTCACCCTGAAAGACCTTGACGGTTACCGCAGTTTGCATGTCGTCGGCAGTCGAAAACACCTCGGCTTTGCGGTGGGGAATCGTGGTGTTGCGCTTGATCAGGGCGGTGAACACCCCGCCCAAAGTCTCCACGCCCAACGACAGCGGGGTGACGTCCAACAGCAGCATGTCTTTGACTTCGCCAGCCAGCACGCCAGCTTGTACCGCCGCGCCCAAAGCCACCACCTCGTCTGGGTTGACGGAGCGATTCAGCTCTTTGCCGAAGAAATCTTTGACGATTTGCTGAATCTTGGGAATCCGCGTCGAGCCGCCGACCATGATGACTTCATCGATCTGCGACGGCTTGACTCCGGCATCCGCCATGCACTTGCGGCAGGGTTCGAGCACCCGCGCAAACAGCGATTCGCACAGTTGCTCCATTTTGGCCCGAGAAATGCGCAGTTGCAAATGCTTGGGCCCCGAGGCGTCCATGGTAATGAACGGCAAGTTGACTTCGGTTTCACTGGCCTGACTCAGTTCAATTTTGGCCTTTTCGGCAGCTTCTTTGAGCCGTTGCCGGGCCATCATGTCGAGGCTGAGGTCAATCCCTTGGTCTTTTTTGAACTCGGCAACCAAGTGATCGATAACGACATTGTCGATATCGTCACCACCCAAGTGGGTGTCGCCGTTGGTCGCCTTGACTTCGACGACGTGGTCGCTGATTTCCAAGATCGAAATATCGAAAGTGCCACCGCCCAGATCGAACACCGCCACCAATTCGTCAGCCTTCTTGTCCAGACCATAGGCCAGAGCCGCCGCTGTGGGTTCGTTGACAATGCGCATGACTTCAAGTCCGGCAATTTTGCCGGCATCTTTAGTGGCGCTGCGCTGACTGTCGTTGAAATACGCCGGGACCGTGATCACCGCCTGGGTCACAGTTTCGCCCAAATAGGCCTCAGCGGCTGCTTTCAGTTTGGCCAACACTTTGGCGGAAACTTCCGGCGGGCTCATCTTGCGACCGTTAATCAGGACATGGGCGTCGCCGTTGTCTGCCGGCTCAAGCTTGTAGGGCAACCGTCCCTGTTCGGGCGCAACTTCGGAATACTTGCGCCCAATCAAGCGCTTGGCCGAATAGATCGTGTTGCGACCATTGACGACCGCCTGCCGCTGCGCAATCTGGCCGACCAAGGTATCGCCCTTGTCATTCCACGCGACAACGGACGGTGTGGTCGCGTTGCCTTCCTGGTTGCTAATGACCTTGGGCTGGCCGCCTTCCATAATAGCGACGACCGAATTGGTGGTGCCAAGGTCAATTCCAATAATTTTGCCCATCTTTTTTCTCCAAACTCCGGCTCTCTGAAGAGCCTACCCATGGCAATTCTGGCCAAATTTACTCGGCCGCAACTAGCTTAAGCTGCGGCCGCGCGAGCGCTGAATTCGACTACGGCAGCGGAAAATGCGAAGCATCCCGCTCAGAAGCGCCAGATGAACCAGTCAACCCAGCACAACCAAACGGCATTTGCCTCGCGACCGCCGTCAACATCAAAGTAGGTGCCGCATTCTGGCTGTCAAGGGGCACGGATTCCCGCGATCCCCCGCTTTGGGCGCATCTCTGCGTCGCGGCGCCGCCTTTGTCCTTGCGGCGTACGCGAGTACGCCTCAGTCGAAATGCTCCTTGCTCCTTGTCGAGCGACAGGGCACTGGCATCCCAAATCGGGAGCCGCCGACAATTTCGATGGGAAATCCTGGATTCGCCGGGCCACGTCTTCGGCGCGGACTGGGCGAGTCTGTCGGTTTGGAAAGAGTCGGCCTTGAGTGGCGGCGGTCCTTGCCTGTGCGCTTTGGCAGTGATTCTGGTCGATGTTCAGTGTTTTCGAAGGCTGTTTGAGGTCGCCCAACAGCGGGCGAAGAAGCACTTGCCAGCGAAATCGAGGCGCGCTGTCGAAACTGATGCGGAAATTGAGGATTCGAGTCGGGATTGTGCAGCGCCGCCCTTGCGTGCTAGTTTCGCGCCCGCACATCTGTTGGCCGAATGTCAACAATTGTCTAAAATTGCCGGGTTATTGGGGGATTGCTGTGGCAACTCTGACGTACATCAGCGACGAAAACGTCGAAACCAATTACCGCATCGGCGAAACCGATCCCGATATTATGATCGGTCGGCACCGCACCTGTAATATCCGCACCAGCAACCAATCGGTGTCGCGGTATCACTCGCGGATATTTTTTGACGGCTCAGCGTATTATCTGGTCGACAACGAGTCCGTCAACGGGACGTTTTATGAGAATCAGCGCCTTAAATCTGGCGAACCGCAGCCGCTAGAGGACGGGCACTACTTGCAATGCGGCAACTTTGAAATGCGTTTCGACTATGACGACGACGATCATGGCCGCATGAGTGCGCCACCGTCGGGGCCGCCGCAGTACGAAGAATTGCCTCCCGAAGAAGACGAAAGCACCCGATTTGCCCAGTCATATGACGAGGCGTACCTGCCGCCGCCGCCGCCGCCGCCGCCGCCGCCGCCGCCGCCTCCACCGCCCGTCGCCAGCACCCCGCCGCCGGTCCCTGAACCACCGCGGGCGAGGCAGAGCGCACCGGCCGCAGCACCGGTGCAACCGCGCGACGATTTTGGTGCCGGGCAGGCTGAAGGCTTGCGGGCAGACGTTGGTCAGCGCGATGCGCGCATTCAGGAACAAAAAATCGAGATCGAGTCGCTGCAACGGCGACTCGATGAAGCCCGCAATGACGCCAGCAGCAAAGGCCAGGCGCAAGGGCAACTGCAGACCGATCTGGATGGCGCGCGGCGGGCAGCCTCCAACGCGATTGCTGAATCTGACAAGTTGCAGCGTGAAGTAGCCGCACTTGAAGGCTTTTTGGCCGAGGCCAATGCCGCAAACGAAGGGATGCGCGCGCAGGCGGCCGATGCTAGCAGTGGTTCACGGGTGGAGGACGAACGGCATATCGCCGCGCTGCAAATGGAATTGCAAGTCTTGCGCGACAACCTCACGGCTTCACAAGATAAGTTTGAAGAAGCTCGCGCAGGCCGCCGCAATGCTGAGGAGTTGGCCTCTTTGCAGCGCATGCGCGCGGAAGGCAACGAGGCCAATCTCACTGCAGCCAAAGGTGAAATTACCCAGCTTAAGAGCGATGTGGCCCATTGGCAGTCCATGGCGTCGCAGGCTCCGGCTGGCGAGACCGTCAGCGCTGAAGAATACGATGCGCAAGTTGCTGCACGCGAAGAAGCGGAAACACACGCCGGCCAGATAGAAAAGGAGTTGGTGCAAGTCAAAGCCCAATTGGCCAAGGCCAAGGGCGACGGCGCGTCCGCTTCGGCCAGTGCGCTTACCGAATTGCAGGACAAACTCAAGGCGGCTGAGCAACGTGCGAGCCAAGCCGAAGCTAAAGCCTCGGAAATCAAGGCATATTCGCCTTCAGACGCAGCAACTGGCGACGCGGACTCCTCGCGGCTGCGGCTGCAGCTCAAGGCTGAAAAGGGCCGCTCTGCCGATTTGCAGAGCCAGTTGGACGCGGTTCTGGCCAGTGGCGGCGCAGCGGCGCAGGGCGAGGCGAGCGCGGAAGATCTCGAGCGTGCCCACAGTGAGGCCGCATCGTTGAAAGCAGAGGTCGCGCAGCTGCGCAAAAACCTCAGTGACGCCCAGTCTGTGGCGGCAGCACCGGCGGATGATGCTGAGGTGGCCGAGCTGCGCAGTCAAGTCGAGCGCGCTACGGCGAACAACAAGGAGCTTCAAGAGACGATCAGCGCCAACCTCAAGCGAATTCAGCGCTTGACGGCTCAGGCCACGACTGGCGGCGACTCGGCGACGTTGCAAGCACAAGTCACTAAATTGCAAGGCGAACTGACGGCTTCGAACGATAAGATTCGGCAGCTTTCAGTTGCAGCACCGGTGGCAGCTCAAGGTGGCGGGGTTGCACCCAAACTGGTCAAGAGTGTGCAGGAACTTAACGGCATCGTTTCAAGTTTTCGCAATGATTTTGAAGCAGTTGTCGACGCATTTGCTTCAGTGCGCAGCGAAGACGAAGCCGAACGCGAAGAGGGTTTCAGCCAAATGCAGGAGGCCATTGGCAATTGCTCAGAGCGCAGCCAAGTGATCAAGAACTTGGTGCGCGATTTGCGGGCCGCCGTTGAGGGCGCGTGACCATCACCAACGTCTGGCCGAGCGAAGGCGACGAGTTGACGGTCTTGGTCAGCGCGGTCAGCGGTCGCGCCCTCACCATGCGGGGCAAGGCTGGCCGGGTCGATGCGCAAAGCTTACTGATTCCGCGGACTAGCCTGATGGTTAGCCAAATCGATGTCATACTGGCGAATCAAGAGAGTGTGACGGTTGCCTACCAGAAATCGGGTAAGCTGATTTTTTGGCGGATGCGGGTGGAAGAAGTGCTGCCGAGCAGTCTTTTCTTGGTGAGCGTGCGGCCGCCGTCTCTTGAAGAGCGTCGCAGTTTCGTCCGTGCTCACTTGCGGCTGTGGGTGTCGCTGGTTTGCGAAGATGGCCACAAGGCGATCGACTCTCAGCAGACTGAGATCGATATTTCCGCTAGTGGTTTTGGGCTGTTGACGCAAACCGTTTTTGAGCTCGGTGCGGTCGTCGATGCAGAAATCGGCGCCGCACCAAGTGGACCCAAGCTGCGGGCTTCAGGTGTGGTGGTTCGACGCGAAGCGCGAGGCCTTCAGTATCGCATCGCCGTGCGTTTTGTGACGCTGGGCTCAGCGGACGAGGAACGGCTATTGGAACTTGTGTACCTGAGCCGCCAAAATGCGCTGGCGGAGCGACTTGGCCGCCACCGTGAGGCCTGAAACGGTCAGCCGAACCGCTTCAATGCGGCCAACAACAGGGTGGGCCGTGAGCCGGTGAGGCACGGCAGACCCGAGTCCCTGATGCGATTGATTGACCTGCAAATAGCCACAAAGTGGGGGTAAGCAGTGCCCGTGTGCAACGACAGCGGGCCGCGCTCGCAGTGGTGGCTGTTCGTTGTGGTCGTCGCGGCCGCTTGGGGCTGCACTGGACCAACCGGCGATGCTGGCTCTGCGGGCGCTCAGGCGGACGCGCCCGGGCAACACGCCTCTGACTTGGCTGGGTTGGACCAGGGCGACGCGACAGTAAAGCTCGACGAAAGCAGTGAGGTCGCTGTTGGCGATGTTGCCGGCGAATCTGTCGTTGCCTCAGACCTAACTAGCCAAAGCGAGGCCGCCGACAGCGGATCTCTAACGACCGCGATCTGGGTTCACTATCCGCAGCCGCTGACGCTTACTTTGCGGGGCAGTGCGTCGCCCTTGAGCTGGACGGACGATTGGATGTCCAAGTCAATCGCCCCCAAAGCCGCCTATTTTGAAGTACCTGGGGATGCCGCCTCTTTCGCCGTCAAACCACTTTTGGCGGGTGTGTGGTCACTTGGCGGCAACTACGTGGTGACTGCGAAGAAACAGCGGACTATCTATCCCTATTTTGACCCCAAATTGGCTGCACCGCGCCGCGATGACTTTGCCGTTGCTGGACCCGACGGCAAACCGCGCACCTTGCGCGTGCGCCTACCAGCTGGCTACGACGAAAACAGCGTGGCCACCTACCGTTTGTTAGTGATGCTCGACGGTCAAAATGTGTTCGACGCCCAAACCGCAACGTTTGGTGTGGCGTGGGAAGTCGACGAAGCCATCGACAAGGCGATGCTGGCGGCTAAATCTGAGGAGTATGTGGTCGCTGCCATCGATCATGCTGGGGCGGCCCGCATCAATGAGTACACGCCATGGGCCAACGCATCGGGCCAAGGAGGCGGTGGACCTGCGTTTTTTCAGTGGGTTCACGCCGCGGTGCTGCCAGCGCTCGCGACCAAATATCGCCTACAAAGCGGGGCTAGCGCTCGTACGATTGGCGGGTCTTCACTCGGCGGGTTGATGAGCCTGTACGCGGTCGGCGCTTACCCTGAGCACTGGAGCGGTGCGATCGCCATGAGCGGATCATGGTGGTGGGCCGATCTCAAGACGCTGACTTGGATCGCAGCGGCCGCTGGAACAGCGCAACATCCCAAAATCTGGTTGGATGTCGGCACAGTGAAGGACGGGTTGCAGGACGCCCAAGCGCTGCGCAAGGTGCTGCTGGAGCTGGGATGGGTGGAAAACCAGACTCTTGGCTACTATGAGGCTGCCGGTGGCGATCACAGCGAAAAGGCGTGGGCCGCGCGTATGCATTTGCCGTTGGGGTACTTCTTTGACCCTAAAGACCGGGCGCCGGCGTTTTGAGCTGAGGTCCAAGCCGAGTCATCTGCCGCTGGCGGTCGAGTAAAAACACCACCGGCAAGTACAAAAACCACCGGCAAGCAAAAACACCAAAGGCCGAATCAGCGTGTACTGATCCGGCCTCGGTGTTTGACTTGTTGTGGGCTTCGGTCAATCGCTTGCCGTTGCCCAAAGTAATCGCTGAACGACCGACGGTCGCTAACTGATTACCAACGGTCGCTAACTGATTACCAACGGTCGCTAACTGATTACCAAGGGTCGCTAACTGATTACCAAGGGTCGCCAACGACCTACCAGCGACCGCTAACGACCTACCAGCGATCGCTAACGACCTACCAACGGTCGCTACTGCCGCGATCCTTGTCGCGATCACTGTTGCCGCCGTAACCGCCGCCGCCGCCACGATCGCCGCCGTAGCCGCCACCGCCGCCGCGATCGCCGTAGCTGCCGCGACCACCGCCGCCGCCGCCGTAGCCGCCGCGACCACCGCCGCCGCCACGATCGCCGCCGCCGCCGCGGTCGCCGCCATAGCCGCCACCGCCACCGCCGCCACCGTAGCCGCCACCGCCACCGCCGGTGCCACCGCCGCCGCCGAAGCTGCGCTCACCGCCCGCACGTGGCGGACGCTCCTGCGCTTCGCTGACTTTAACAACCCGGCCGTCCAGCTCCTTGCCGTCCATACCTTCGACTGCCTTGCGCGCCGACTCGTCGTCGCTCATGGTGACGAAACCAAATCCGCGCGAGCGATTGGACTCGCGATCTTTGATCACCTTGGCGTCGGCCACCGCGCCAAAGCGCTCAAACGCCGCACGAAGCGACGCATCTTCCGTGTTCCAGCTCAAACCGCCCACGAATAGCTTCTTTCCCATTGCCTATCTCACCCTTGCCACAAGCGCCCTTGTTAGGGTACGCCCGAATGCCGCCGAAAACCTGACCCGTGCTACCGGTAATTGGATGGTGGGCCTGCGCCCAATTCCACAACTGCCGAACTGCCAAAATCTGCCAGATTGCCAGACTGTCTTGCCAAACTGCGCGAAATCAGGCCACTTGCCTAAACCCACGCCGCCCGTGCCTATACCCTCGAGTACAATTCCCATGTCCGAAGGCGACACGAGATTAGCACGGAACTGCGCGACTGGCAAGGCCGAAGAAATAGCCGGGGCGCAAGCGTGCAGTTTTTCGAAATTGAGCCGAACTGGCGGGCAAGTCAGCAGGACCAGCGAGTTCGCCGCGCGGCCTATTTGGGCGGCATACGCAGGGCGCCATCCAACCGGATCGTCTCGCCATTGAGCATGCGGTTGGTGATAATGTGCTCCGCAAGTTGGGCATATTCATCAGGATCGCCAAGTCGCTGCGGAAACGGCACTTGTTTGGCCAGCTCATTTTGGACTTGCTCTGGCAATGACGCCAGCATCGGCGTCTTGAACAAGCCAGGGGCGATCGTACACACCCGCATGCCCAAGTGCATGAGATCGCGGGCCAACGGCAAGGTCATGCCGTGAATTGCCGCTTTTGAGGCAGCGTAGGCGACTTGGCCGATCTGGCCATCAAATGCGGCAACGCTGGCGGTGCTGATGAAGACCCCGCGCTCACCATCAACGCCCGGCTCAGTTTCGGCCAGACGCTGGGCCACAAGCCGAATTACATTGAAAGAACCACCGACGTTGACCTGCAACACCTTGAGAAATATGCCCAAGTCGTGAGCCCCGCTTTTGGACAGCGTGCGCTTGGCGATCGCGATGCCGGCGCAGTTGACCACCACGTTAACCTTGCCCCACTTGGCCTCGGCTTGATCGAGCGCAGCGCAGATGTCCGCCTCACTGGTGACGTCGCAGCCGGCAAAAAAGGCGTTTTCGCCTATTTCTTCAGCGATATTGGCGCCATGACTGACTGGCAAATCGCAAATGACAACCCTTGCACCGCCACGAGCGAGGCGCTGCGCCGTAGCCCGTCCCAATCCCGAAGCGCTGCCGGTTACTAAGGCAATGACATTACTTAACTGCATGATTTTCTCCATTTTTAGGTGGCTAGCAGGCGCAATCGCTAGGCGATGCGGCCCCTATCCAAGGGGGCGGCGGGTTTTGGCAAAATTTCGCGAAATTGACAATGGACCGGGGACTAGCGAAGAGTCAATTCCCATCGACAGCACCGCGCAACGCAAGCTGCGTTCGCAGCGGCAGTTTGGTTGGATCGGGGTGTTCTAGCTTGAGCAACGCGATCTTGCGGTGCAGACCGCCGGTGAAGCCACCCAACGCGCCGGTGCCTTGCAGGACGCGATGGCAGGGAACCACGACCGGAATCGGGTTGCGGCCCAACGCATTACCGACGGCTCGCGCCGCCTTCGGTTTGCCAATCGCTCGGGCCAGACTGGCATAGGTAACGGTGCAACCTGTTGTAACCTGACACAGAGCCGTAAGGACTGCCTGTTGAAACTGTGGCAATCCGCTGAGATCGATGTCGAGATCAAAGTGCTCTCGGGTACCCGCAAAATACTCAACCAGCTGGGCCGCCTCCTTGGTTTTACCTTTGATTACTTGGGCTTGAACTCCGAGGCGCCGCTGAGCCCGCTCGACAATTGTCTCGGCGTGACCGTCAAAATCGATCGCCAGCAGACCACGCGCCGAACTCAACACCGCCAAGGTGCCAATCGAGGTGCTGAGGCGCTCCACTATCCACGGCGGTGAGCTGGCATCAGCGGAGGGTTTGTATTGTATATTCAGCATAGTATACCCGAATTTGCGCCACAGCATACCACAGCAAGCGCGCGACCGCGGCGTTGTCGAATGCAGAGTCGCGTAAAAGCGGTTGAGTGACAATTAAGGCGGGATAATAGCATGATTTTGCGACGCTATTTGGACGACACCTCTAGGTTGAATCCACTTTGCCGGCTGCCGTCTGTGGCGCCGCCGGCCGTCATTGCCGGCCTGTCTGCACCAATGCCGAAGTCCTCGGGCTGGTTGGAGCGGCGTCTGCGTCCATCGAATTCTGAGCACGACTGACACCCGACCGCGACCATGCTACAAACCGCGCCAGCATGGACGTCCTTGAATCCAACATCGAACCAACCTCACCGCAATGGCAAGCAAACCGCGCTCATCACGCGCAGTTGCACGCTAAGCTGGCGGCAGACTTGGCGACCGTTCGTCTGGGCGGACCTTCGGGCGCTCGTTTGCGCCACACGGAGCGCGGGGCGTTGTTGGTTCGCGACCGGGTCGATGCGCTGATCGACGTTGGCAGCCCGTTTCTCGAGCTGTCGCCATTAGCTGCGTGGCAGCTGTATGACGGCGAGGCAGCCTCCGCTGGATTAATCACCGGCATCGGCCAGATCGCTGGTCGCCAGTGCATGATCGTGGCGAATGACGCGACCGTCAAAGGCGGCAGCTACTATCCGCTGACAGTCAAAAAACACTTGCGAGCGCAAGAGGTTGCAGCGGAGAACCGCCTGCCGTGCGTGTACCTGGTGGACTCTGGCGGCGCCTTTTTACCGTTGCAAAGTGAAGTGTTTCCAGATCGCGACCATTTTGGCCGCATTTTCTATAATCAGGCGCGGTTGTCAGCGGCGGGAATACCGCAAATCGCCGTAGTTATGGGAATGTGCACGGCTGGTGGCGCATATGTGCCGGCGATGGCCGATGAAGCGATCATCGTGCGCAATCGGGGAACGATCTATTTGGCCGGTCCGCCATTGGTCAAGGCGGCGACTGGCGAGGAAATCAGCGCTGAGGCCTTGGGCGGCGGCGACGTCCACACCCGGATTTCTGGAGTTGCGGATCATTTGGCTGACGACGACCTGCACGCGTTGCATTTGGCGCGCAATGCCGTGGAGACGCTCAATCGAACCAAAACCATGACTGGGCAAATCGCCGACGCTGTCGATCCGTTGTTCGACGCCGACGAGCTGTTTGGTATTGTTTCCGCGGATTTACGACAGCCCTACGACGTGCGGCAGGTGATCGCCCGGTTGGTCGACGGTTCACGGATGCACGAGTTCAAGCCGCGCTATGGCACCGAGATCGTGTGTGGATTCGCGCGCATCCATGGCATGCCGGTCGGCATTCTGGCGAACAACGGCGTGTTGTTTTCGACCAGTGCGCTCAAGGCCACCCACTTTATCGAATTGTGCTGTACTCGCCAGACACCATTACTGTTTTTGCAAAATATCACTGGATTCATGGTGGGTAGCAAAGCGGAGCACGGCGGCATCGCCAAAGACGGCGCCAAAATGGTCCACGCGGTGGCCAGCGCGAATGTTCCTAAAATTACTGTGATTATCGGCGGATCGTATGGCGCCGGCAATTACGGAATGTGCGGTCGCGCCTACCAGCCGCGCTTCTTGTACATGTGGCCCAACGCCCGCATCAGCGTTATGGGCGGCGAGCAGGCCGCCAGCGTGCTGGCGACGGTGAAGCGCGAGCAATTGCTCAAAGATGGCAAAGTGTTGTCGCCTGCGGACGAAGACGGCATCCGCGCGCCGGTGATCGAACGCTACGAGCGCGAGGGCAATCCTTGGTATGCGACCGCCCGGCTGTGGGACGACGGTGTGATTGCCATGCCCCAAACCCGTGATATTCTTGGCCTTTCCTTGTCTGTTTGCCACAACGCCCCATTTGGGCCGTGGCAGCCTGGGGTTATTCGTATGTAAGCCGTTCAGCTGACGGAACCCCACTTGCAGCCAAATTGACGTCAGCTTTGCCGTTGGCCCCCAGTCAGCCACCGCATTGCGCGGCAACAGCCCTTTGGGCGAAGTGCAACGATGATCAAGACTCAAGTACACAACGGAGTCGGTCGCCTCACTCTGGCCCGGCCAGAGAAGAAAAATGCATTTAATGGCGAGATGTTACAGATTATCGACGCCACAATTGCTGCGTTTGGCAGCGACGACAACGTGCGCGTCATCGTTGTGGACGCCGAAGGCGAGACGTTTTGTGCAGGGGCTGATCTGATGTGGATGGCCCAATACGTCGATGCCAGCCGTCAGGACAATATTGAGAGTGCGCGCGAACTTGG
>SHZD01000232.1 GCA_009692465.1 Myxococcales bacterium | reverse complement strand
TTCTCGGACAGTTGAGAATAGTTGACTGGCTAGGAGCCTGTCGGATCGTAATAGATTCATTGTGTATAATCTGATAGACATTTCACAACCGATTGATTTCCGACAGGCTCCTAGGCCCAGAATGACTCATTACGGGACAGTTCCTATCGACGGCGACGGCGACGGCGTTGGCCAGTGTCTGACCGTTGTGCGCCCGCATGGCCTTCAACCGTTACGGTGACATTCAAGGTACCGGTGGCGCCTTTGCCGCGCAGTTGGCGCAAGACATCGGTGACTGCCGCCAGCATTAACTCCGCAGCGACCTCGGCACCGCCGCGTTGGCTCGCGGTCAGTTTGAGTTCGACCGGAGCGCCTGCGGGCTGTCCGCCGTCCTGACCGCCGTCCTGACCGTCGTCTGCCGCTTCGTCTTCGCCGCCGTCCTCGTTGCCATCGTCATCGTCGATTTCAGGAAGAACTGATGGTGCAGCCACTTTTCGCAGTGCCGCGAGTTCGCGCTCCTCGGCGGCGTCATTGTCGGCCGCTGAGGCGCCTCGACCTTGGCCAAATAGCACGCCAAACCGCGGTGGAGGCAGTCCAGAAGTCTCGCAAACCCGTGCCCACAGGCGTTGGACCGTAGCCTCGCGCAATACCGCAAGAAACTGGGCAATCGTCCCTTCCGGCGCCATGGCGTTTTCAAGCGCTTCCTGAGCATCTTGCATCGCTTTGGCGGTAACTGCGTCAACGGCGCTAACTTGTCCATCGCGTCGAGCCGCAGAAAAGCGTTGATGCCCTTCAGCAATTTGCCCGCGCGCCACCGCGTATCCGCTCCACAGCACGTTGGCATACACGCGCAAGTAAGGATTTTGATGGTATTTAAATTTGAGCAGACCGTCTGCATCGCCAGTGCCTGCGCCGTCGTTCTTCGAAAGCGGTAGGGCGGACAGCGTGCGCTCCAAATAGATGACTTCGTCCTTGCTGAGTTGCATGCCAGCCGGAGGTTTGGCCATTGAATTTCTCCATGATTCTAGATATTTATGATTTGCGTCGGCATGGGTGGCCGATGGCGCAGCGGCGCAATGTAGCAACGAGCGCTTGGGGTCTGCAAGCCCCAAGCGCACTCGACGACGGCGTGGCGCTGCAGGTTGTCGAGAATTGACAGCCGGGACGCGCAGAAAAGACATCGGGTGTGCCTACCGGAAAGGCCACAGGCGGCAAAATACGCCGACCCAAACCTTGGGGTGCAAATGCCCCAACCGGAAAGTTTGCCGCCAGTCGGCCACGGACACCGAAAAATCCAATGGTATGCTCTTGCGACCAAAACGGCCCTTGGGCTGGGCGGTCTGGGGACGCTGGGGGGTCACATGGCAAGCAAGGTCCTGAAATTGAATCGGTCTTGGTTGCGTTTGTTGGCCCTGCTGGCGATCACAGCCCCGGCTTGTCTGCCCGAATCGCCCGATGGCATGCCCAACGAACTGGAGTTGCGATCCGGCGTCGCTGAACTGGCCTTGGGTGCCGCTGAGTATGGCCCGGCGGTTTGGAAACCCACGGTCAATTACGTCAACGCCTCGCGCAAGGTCGGCAACGTCAATATTGTCGTTGTGCACACCACTCAAGGCTCGTTTGCCGGCGCCGTTAGCTGGATGCAGAATCCAAAGGCCAAAGTTTCTGCGCACTACGTCATCTCCAAGAAGGGCGAAGTGGTGCAGATGGTCAAGGAAGAGGACATCGCGTGGCACGTTGGCAGCGAAAATGGCTATACAATTGGTATTGAACACGAAGGGTTTGTCGCCGACGCCAATTGGGTGACGCCGCAGTTGCTCGATGCAAGTGCAAAGTTGAGTTGCTATTTGGTCAAGAAATGGAAGTTGGCGCCGACCAAAGCGAATATCAAGGGGCACGTGGAATTGCCCAAACAAACACACACCGATCCTGGCAAATACTGGCCTTGGGATAAATACATCGGCATGGTCGCCAGTTGCGTCAACGGCACGCCACCGGTTTGCCCCAACGGCTGCAACGATAACAACACATGCACCAACGACGTTTGCACTGCCGGCAAGTGCGCTCACAGCAACAACACCGCCGCGTGCAATGATGGCAACGCCTGCACCAGCGGGGACAAGTGCGGTGGCGGCAAGTGCACCGCTGGCCCGGCCAAAAATTGCAATGATAACAATGCATGCACCACAGACGGCTGCGACGCCAAGTCCGGCGCCTGCACCCACAGCAACACCACTGCGACCTGCAACGACAGCAACGCTTGCACCAGCGGCGACAAGTGTGGCGCCGGCAAGTGCGCGGGCATAGCGAAAGTCTGCAACGACAAAAACGCTTGCACTGACGACAGTTGCACAGCAACGACCGGCGCTTGCAAGTTTGCTAACACCAGCAAGGCCTGCGGGGACGGCGGCCTGTGCGGTGCGGCTGGCATGTGCAACAGTGGGCAGTGCGTGACCGGAAAATCCAAGGATTGCAACGACAACAACGCCTGCACTGATGACAGTTGCCAAAGCACCAGTGGCAAGTGCGTCCACACCAACAACACAAAACCTTGCGACGACGGCAGTGCATGCTCCACTGGCGACCAGTGCAACAGCGGAGCGTGCAAAGCCGAGGTCGTTAAGAGCTGCGACGACTCCAATGCTTGCACCAATGACGGTTGCAAATCTGGCGTGTGTGTCAACGTGCCCTTGGCCGGTCCGTGCAATGACGGCGATGGTTGTACCGTCGGCGATTCGTGTGCCACCGGCTTCTGCACTGGTATCGCGCAGTTGTGCAACGACGCCAATCCATGCACGGCCGACGCCTGTTTGGGCGGCCAGTGTGTGTTTGCGTCCATTGCCGCCAACTGCGACGACGGCGACGCCTGCAGCGAAAACGACACCTGCGTCAACAATGCCTGCAGCGGCAATCCGCTCAATTGCGATGACGGCAAGACCTGCACCCAAGACAGTTGCCAGCAAGGCGTGTGCATGCACGAAGGCGGCGTGGCACCTAAAGTCGTGTGCGTGGGCAAAGATGTGCACCAAGCGGACAGTTGTGGGGTCACAAAATTGGCCAAGACGTGTCCTGCGAGCTCGCCGTGCTTAGCGGGGGCTTGCAAGTCAGTGGGCGGCGCAGATGCTGGCAGCAGCGCGGATGCAACCAGCCAATCTGACACCGAAAATGCAGATGCCTCCAGTGCTCCAGATGCTGGTTCAAGTGCCGCCGATGACGCGGTCAATGCCGCTGGAGACACAGCCAATGCCGCTGGAGACACAGCCAATGCCGCTGGAGACACAGCCAATGCCCAAACGGACGCGGATGCGGCGAAAAGTGACGCCAGTAAGCGGGCGCCAAACGATGGTGAGGCAACAGGTGGCAAGGACGCCGGATCGACCGGCGGCAAAGATGCCAGTGGTGACAATGGCCTGACGCGCATCGGCGCCAATGGGTCACCTGGCGAAGTCCCTGAGCCGCTGCAAGTACCCCGAGATCAGGCTGGCTGGAGTTGTTCGACTGGGCCCACTTCCACAGTGCCGTGGACCGCCATCCTCGCTGGCCTTGCCGCTTGGATCGTCCATCGTCAACGCCGCCGCGCCGAAACGCCAGCCGCGACAAGGTCAGGGCCCGTGTAAAATCAAGTCGATTTTACACCTCGGCCCATTGCTCGCTTGGTGGGTCGCTAACTCGCGGCTTTTCAAGCCGCCTGCACGCTAACTAGAAACTTGGGGGCGCGCCGCCCCCAGACCCCCGCGGTGGTTCGCAGCTGCGGCCCACATTCCACATGCCGCTCAAGGAGTTTCATGTATCGTGGGTGCCGATTTGGCGGCATGCGGAACTCTGTTCCTATCGCGGTTCGATCGAGTAATTCTTGCTCTGGCCCTAACTTAACGACACAGTTTCTAATCGAACGCCAGCCCGACTGAAACGACGAAAGGTAGCGACGGGCACATTATTTCATCGGCTCGCCTTGAGCGGCTCATTAGTTCCTCAAGCACTCTCGACCGGAGTTCACTGTGCCAAACCGCAGTAGTGTGTTCGCCAAAGCGCTCGTCCACTGCTGGGCTTTGCTAGCGCTAATCGCTATCGGCGGCTGTGCAGACGACCCAGGGGCTCCATGGGCAGAGCCGACTGAGGGCATGGCCAATTCCTATGCAGAACGGGAGGGTGCACTCAATGGCGCCGAATACGAGCCGGCCGATTGGCAGGCTTCGGTGAATTATTCGGTGGCTAATCGCGGTGTTGGCGCCATTAAGACCGTCGTTGTCCATACTGTTCAGGGCAGCTATGCCGGTTGCATATCGTGGTTCAAGAATCCGTCAGCCAAGGTTTCAGCGCACTACGTGGTGTCCAAGACCGGCGCCATCACCCAGATGGTCAAGGAAAAGGACATCGGTTGGCACGTAGGCAGTGAAAACGGCTACACCGTCGGCATTGAGCACGAAGGCTTTGTCTCGGATCCCGGGTGGGCGACGCCGCAAATGGTGGACGCAAGCGCCAAGCTGACTTGCTACTTGGTCAAGAAGTACAAGCTGCCTGCGACCAAAGCGGCCATCAAGGGCCATGTCGAATTGCCCAACCAAAACCACACCGATCCGGGCAGCTTTTGGCCATGGGACAGCTACATCGCCAAAGTCCAGGCCTGCGTCAGTGGCGGTCCGCCGCCACCACCTCCTCCTCCGCCTCCGCCACCCGGGCCTGTCGGTTGTTGCGGGACCAGCATCAAGGCGACTGGCGAAACCATCATCGACGACACAGGCAACGACTGCATCCAAAAACTGGGGCCGGCGACCGCATGGTGGACCAACAGCGCAAGTCCATCCGGAGGTCCGTGTGGTTGGGGCGGGTCGATGAGCTACACCTACACATCGGCTGACGCTGCGGCAGAAAACTACGCGCGGTGGCGACTCACTTTTCAGAAGGCTGGCAAATACAAGGTTCAAGCCTTTATTCCGAATAACAAGGCGGGAGCCAACGCGAAATACCAGATCTACTATGCGGGCAAAGTGGCCACTGTCACTGTCGACCAGCAACCACTGAGCGATGTGTGGGCTGATCTGGGTACTTACGATTTTGTGGCAAATTGCAATGAGTACGTTTATGTTGGTGATAATACTGGACAACCGTACAGTAAGACCCTTACTTTGGGCGTGGACGCTGTGCGCCTGACTGCAATGGCTGCACCTCCGCCTCCGCCTCCGCCGCCACCCGTGTGCCCGGCGAGTTGCGATGATGGTAAAGCGTGCACTGACGACATCTGTCAAAACGGGGTCTGCGTTCACAATGCCAATACCGGTGCCGTCTGTTGGGATGGCGACGCTTGTACCGTTGGCGAAAAGTGCAGCAATGGCGCATGCACTGGCGGCAAAATCACCAAAGATTGCAATGATAACAACCCGTGCACGCTAGACGGTTGTGTTGCAGGCAACTGCACGCATGCCAACAGCAACGCGCCCTGCGACGACGGCAACGCCTGCACAACGGGTGACCTGTGCCAAAATAGCCAGTGTAGCGGCGCCGGCAATTTGAGCTGTGATGACAATAATCCATGCACTTCAGATAGTTGCGATACCAGCGGCTGTGCTCACTCGCCCAAGTCCGGGCCATGTAGCGATGGTGACGCCTGTACAACCGGTGAAAAATGCGCCGGTGGCGCCTGCTCTGGCGCGGTTGCCAATGTGTGCAACGACGAAAACCCATGCACTGCCGATGCTTGCAATGCAGGCGTGTGCGTAAACGCGGCGTTGAGTGGCAATTGTGACGACGGCGACGCGTGCACTGTCAACGATTACTGCGGGTTAGGTTTGTGCTTGGCCGGTGGAGCCATAGACTGTGACGACGGCGACCCTTGCTCGGCGGACTCCTGTACCGTAGGTCAATGCCAACATGACGGCAACTGCCCGCCGCAGGCCGACGCCGGCGCAACGGATGGCAACCAAACCGGATCTCCGGCAGCAGACGCCGTTGTCGTTCCCAAACAACCAGACACCGTCGCAGCGGATGCCGCGTTTGCAACGGTTGCAACGGACGGCGGCGGGAGCAGCCAACCGCGTCTAGACGCGAACAAGGGCGATGCATCGCTCGGCGGCGACAGCCTGCAATCCGTGCGCTTTGAGACCATCAACAGCGACGCGGGTGCCGGATTTAGCGGTAGCGGCGCCAGTGGCAGTTCACCTTGTTCTACCAACCGAACACCGGCGTCGAATTGGCCGGCGCCGCTGCTCTTGGCCATGGCTTTGGTGTTGGTTGAACGGCGTCGGCGCCAGCGCGACTGAGCACTTTGGGGCCGACCGTGCGCAACAACGGTGTTATCGACCGCAATTTCATGATTGGTGTCGTGGTTGCCCTGACCTGCGCTGGCGCTGGATTGGCAACGGTGCGGCAGTTGCGCCCTAGGCCAGTGGTACTGCCACCGGTGCCGGTGCTGGCCTCGCGGGTACAGGCCCAAGAGATTTTGCCACCGCCAAGGCCCCTTGTTGCGCCCGTAGCGCCGCCAATCGCCCCAAGCGAGCCCACACCACTACCGAAGCCAGCACTGCAGCTACAACGGCTTGCTCACAAGACGTCGCAGCGGCCCAAGACGGTGGACCCAACGGCTGCCACGGTCAGAGTACGGCCTGCCTCAACTGGTGTCGTCGTGGATGCCGCGTCCGGCGGGGGTGCTGCCGCCCAATCGGCGATCGCGGCGCCAATTGCCCCTTTGAACAACCTCAGCGCGGGCGCTGGACAGCCGGTACCAGTGGCTGTGGTGTTCGACGCCGACGAGGTTGATTCGTTGCCAGTCGCTCAGGTCCAACCTGCGCCGCATTACCCGCATTGGGCCCGCCAATTAGGCGAAACCGCAACTGTAATTGCGAGTTTTGTGGTGACCGCGGCGGGAAAGGTCGAACGGCTGTCAGTCCGAGTGACAGCAGGTGATCCACGTTTTGCGGCGGAGGTGGGCCTGGCCCTTGCGCAATGGCGGTTTGAGCCGGCCCGGCGTGCTGGGGTTGCGGTAGCGGTCAACGTAGAGCAGCAATTTCACTTTGATTTGCAACCTTAACATCGCCAGCGCACCCCAACACCTGCTACGATGTGCCCGCATCGGCCACTATGGCCGCCGAGAATTAGCGCAATCCATGACCGACGACATTCGCATTGCCCGCGCGCGCGCCCACGAACTGGTGGCTGGCGGCGCTAAACTCATCGACGTCCGCAGCCCGCAGGAATTCGCCACTGGTGCCGTACCAGAAGCGATCAACTTGCCGGTGCAGGTGATCGCTGGTGAGATCGACCGCCACGCCCAACCATCTGATACACTTGTGCTTTACTGCAAATCAGGCATGCGCAGCGACATGGCGGCCAAAATCTTGCGTGGCATGGGGTTTGCCAAGTCGTATAACTTGGGCGGCATAAGCGACTGGTAGGCTGAGCGGCGCTGTTTTTCCATCGACAATTGCAACAAGGGGCGGCTGCACGGTAGCATCGCCAGCGGAGAAGCCATGAGCGCAACCGCCAAGACCACGAGTACTGCGCATCGATTCCTCGAAATCTTCGGAATTGCTGGATTTTGCCTGCTTGAGATGTTTCTTGCTTGGCGAGCGATCGCCCACAGCCAGTCCGTTTTGGATGCGTTAGTGATCGTCGGGGCTGTTCTGGTTGGTTTTGTGGCGGCGGACTTTATGTCTGGGCTGGTGCACTGGGCATTTGATCGCTATGGCTCTGTGGATACGCCCCTTTTTGGGCCAAACTTCATTTTGCCATTTCGCGAGCATCACACCGATCCCAAAGGCATCACCTACCACGATTTTGTCGAAACCAACGGCAATAATTGCATTGTCACAGTGCCAATCTTGGCCGGCGCGGCCTCGATCGATCCGAGTTGGGGTGCGTTTGCCGTATTTACGTCGTGCTTTCTGGGGGCGATGTGCCTATTCGTGTTTGGGACCAACCAGTTTCACAAGTGGGCGCACCAAGACGACCCGCCGCATTGGGTACAAGCTTTGCAGCGCTGGCGGCTGATTCTCGATACGCCGGGCCATGATATCCATCACAAGGCCCCGTTTGAGACCTACTATTGCATCACGACCGGCTGGCTAAATCCGCTTTTGGCCAAGATTCGCTTTTTTGAGCTGATGGAAACGACCATCTTTCGCTTGACGGGCGTTCGTGGTGGCGTTGACGACGCTAAGATTACCGGCAAAAATTAGTCGCAGTTGCTACGCGGACGCTTTGCGGGCGTCGGTAGTCCCGACTTGTGGGCTCGCGCTAGAGAGCCGATCAAATAAGATTTGCTCGGCGTCTCAGTGCTTGCTTTGTGGGTCGCGAGCCTGCGGCACTTGTTCAGTGGCCTGCGGGTTGGCGTCAGGCCGCTCCGTTTTGTTTGGGAATTCTTTGAGGTTCGGCGTTAATTGGTC
>SHZD01000029.1 GCA_009692465.1 Myxococcales bacterium | reverse complement strand
AGGCGATCGTGCCGCTCGACATCGAAGACAACGAGCGCACGCTGCTGCTACAAGGCGAAGCGCGCGCCCGTCTAACCCATGAACTTGTCACCAAATTGGTGCAAGCGACCGCGGACCACGCGCCGCTGCTGGTGGTGATCGAGGACGCGCACTGGCTTGATTCGGCATCGTGGCGGTTGTTGCGCGACTTGCAGACGACGGTCCAGCGCGTGGGCCTGTTGATTGCGACGCGGCCGATGGCAGAGCCGGTTCCCGAAATGTACGGGCCGATTTCTGGCGAGGTCAATACTCAAGTTCATAGATTGCAAGGCTTAAACCAGGACGACGCCGCGCAACTCGCCAGTCAGTGCCTGGGCGTCATCAGCATTCCTGAGCAGGTCGCAGCCCTAATCGCGGGCCGTGCTGACGGTAATGCATTGTATATCGAGAAGTTGGCGCAGGTGTTGCGCGACAACGGCTGCCTATTGATTCGCGACGGCGTCTGTACGCTGGCGGTGCCGGTCGAAGAACTGTCGCGGTTGCCGCTGCCGGCCACGGTCGAGGGTCTGATTGTCAGCCGCGTGGACCGGCTCGATCAGCGCCAGCAATTGGCGCTTAAAGTGGCCAGCGTCATCGATCGTCTGTTTGCGCTCGACGTCCTCCAAGGCGTGTATCCGGCCCAAGAGGAGCGGGCGCAGGTGCCAGCCCTGATGCCGCCCTTGGTCCAAGCCGACCTGCTGCGTCCGGAGGAGATTGGCGGGCGCAATGGCTATATTTTCAAGCATGTGCTGACTCAGGAGGCCGTGTATGGCCTGATGCTATTTGCCCAGCGGCGGGCGCTACATCGGGCAGTGGCCGAGTACTATGAGGCGCGTGGAGCGGGCGCGGACTTTGCCGTGTTGGCCCATCACTGGCAAAACGCTGAAGATTGGCCAAAAGCTCTGCGCTGTGTCGAACAGGCCGGCGATCAGGCTCTGAAGCGCTGGGCGTCGCGCGAAGCCATCACGTTTTTTTCGCGGGCTCAGGACATTGAGCGCCAGCACCACGTCATCGGCAACGATCCCCTGCGCTTGGCGCGGTGGGAATGGTCGATCGGCGAAGCCTCTTTTCGGCTGGGTCGCATCGACGCTGCTCAGCAAAGTGGCCGCAAAGCCTTGCGGTTGGCCGGACGGCCGGTGCCAACGACGCCGCTGGGAGCTACGGTCGGCTTTTTGGGGCAAGTAGCGATTCGGCTGTGGCGCAAGTGGCTGCCCAAGTTGGCAGGGACGGCACCGCTTCACTAGCGTCCTGATCGGTTGTGGGCGACCAATATCCTCAATCGTTTGACCGAGATTCATATTTACCGCGAAAACCCGCCGGGTCTGCTCGACAGCGCAATGCGCGAACTGAACACCGCTGAGCCGGTGGGTCCCAGTGCCGAACTTGCGCGCGCCTACGCCATTTTGACCGTGGTGTTTGCCACCATTCCGCTGGCGGATCTGTGCAAGGCGTGGGCCAAGCGCGCGATCAAGACGGCAGAAATATCCAATGATCCAGCAAAGTTGTCCTACGTTACCTCGCGCTTGGGCGTCTACCATATTTGCGTCGCCGACTGGCCGAGTGCCGAGCGCGACTTGCGCCGGTCGATTGCACTGGCGCGCGACTATGGCGATCGCTGGTTGCGGGTCGAGTCGCTGTCCGTGCTCGGCTATACCTTGCTGTACCAGGGCAAACTCGCGGAAATGGAGCCGGTTTTTGCCCAAGTCGGGGTGTTGGCCCGCGAGGCTGACGACGCGCAGGTCGAAAGCTGGCACCACGCCGGTGGCGGCGCTGGGTTCTTGCGGCAAGGGCGCAACGAGCTGGCGCGCAAACATCTGGCCGTCGGCGTGAAATACCGCGCTTCCAGTGGAGAATTGATTACCACCGTCGGGCTGTACGCGCTGGCCTTGTATCGCTGCGGCGACAAGATTGAGGCCCGCAAACAAGCGGACGAAGGGTACCCGTTGGTCGCCGGCAAGCGCCCAGTCGCTTATTGGACCCAACACGGGCTGTGTAGTTTATGTTTGACGTACATGGGGTTGTGGGATGAGGCGGCGCCGGGTTCACCGCAGGCCATCGACTTGCAGCAGCGATCCCAAGCCCTAGCGACGGCGATGGTGGCGTTTGGCAAGATTTTTCCGTTTGGGGTGGCCCATGGCCATCTGTGGATGGGCGCTTACCTTCGTCGGGTTGGGCAGTTTGCCGCGGCCAAGCGGCGTCTGCACCAGGCCATTGACCGTGCCGTGCAAGTGAGTCAGCCGTACGAGCAAGGCCTGGCGTGGCGCGAACTGGCCAAATTTCCCGACGTCAACGCAGAGCAATCGCGGGCGATGTTGGACAAAGCCGTGGCACTGCTGGACCAAATGGGGGCCAAGCATGACTGGTCGGAGGCCAAGACGGCATTGGACGCCATTGGCTCTCAGTCACTGCCCACGCCCTGACCACCGAGCGAAATTTCTGCGCTTGCAGTCCTTCCGCCTAATTTTGTTGCCCGCAAACGCTGGACATCTGGCGGCGCCTGCCGTTTACTAACGCCCCTTTCCGCACGGGATGCTGCGGGTATAACTGGCTTATATTCATGGGTTTTTACAACGTCTCTATTGCCGGCATCGCCCACATCGACGCGCCAATTGTCGTCACCTCAGCTCAACTTTGCGAGCGCTTGGCGCCGACCATGGCGCGTTTGGGCTTGCGCGCCGACTTGCTGGCCTCGGCGTCCGGCGTGGTCGAACGGCGCTGGTGGCCTGTCGGTACCCAACCGAGCCAAGCCGCAACCCAAGCAGCAGAAGAAGTCCTGCGCACCACCGGCATCGCCCGCGACAAAATCGGCATCCTTATCAACACTTCGGTGTGCCGCGACTACATCGAACCGTCGACCGCCTGCATTGTCCACGGCAACTTGGGTCTGGGCTCCCATTGCCTCAATTTCGACGTAGGCAACGCCTGCCTCGCCTTTATGAACGGGATGGACATTGCCGGCCACATGCTAGAGCGCGGTCAAATCGACTACGCGCTCATCGTCGACGGTGAAGGCAGCCGCTTCGTTCAAGAATCGACAATCGCCCGGTTGGCCAGCGACACCGCGACTGAAACCGAGTTTCGCGAGCAGTTTGCCACGCTTACCCTTGGTTCGGGCGCTGCCGCCATGATCTTGGGCCGCTCGGAACTGTTGCCCGACGGCCATCGCTTCTTGGGCGGGGTCAGCCGCGCGGCGACCCAGCACCATGGCCTGTGCAAAGGGCAATTAGACAAGATGGTCACCGACGCCAAAACTTTGCTTTTCGCCGGGTTGGAACTGGCCGGCCACACTTGGCAGCACGCCGTCGCCACACTGGGTTGGCAAGCCGCGCATATTGACGAGTTTGTCTTGCATCAAGTTAGCGGCACCCATACCAACAGCCTGTGCCGGACGTTGGGTCTCGACATGGCCAAAGTGCTTGCGATTTATCCGCAATTTGGCAACATTGGCCCAGCATCGGTGCCGATTGTGCTCTCCAAGGCCGTCCAAGCCGGCCGCATCAAAACCGGCAGCCGGGTGGCCCTGATGGGCATCGGCAGCGGGCTGAACTGCAGCATGGCCGAGGTCGTGTGGTGACCGATTTGGCGGCGCTGACCCCCAAACTGGGCTCGCTGTACCCGTTCGCCAGCCAGTATTTTGACCGCGGCGCGGGTGTGCGGCTGCACTATATCGACGAGGGCGCTGGGCCCGCCGTGGTCATGGTCCATGGCAATCCGACGTGGTCGTTCTACTACCGTAACTTGATTGTCGAATTGCGGAAAACGCACCGGTGCATAGCCCCGGACCATGTCGGCATGGGTCTGTCGGACAAGCCGCCCGACAGCGGCTATCCCTACACCTTGCAGGCGCGCATCGACGACCTGACGGCCTTACTCGCAACACTTCAGCTTGCCCAGCCGCTGACGTTGGTGGTGCACGATTGGGGCGGGATGATAGGGATGGCGTGGGCGACACAGCACCCGCAACTGATCGGTAAGCTGGTGATTCTCAATACCGCGGCGTTTCCACTGCCGCCGAGCAAGCCTTTCCCCTGGCAGTTGCGCTTGACCCGCACGTGGCTGGGCGCGCTGTTAGTGCGTGGATTCAATATGTTTTCGTGGACGGCGACCCATGCGGCGATGACCCGCAACTCGATGCCCGCCGCGGTGCGCGGTGGCTATACCGCGCCTTACGATTCGTGGACCAATCGGATTGCCACCTTGCGTTTTGTCCAAGATATTCCGCTAGCTGCAGGGCAGCCGGGCTTTGACATTGTCCGGGCGACGGCCGCGAAACTGGGCCTATTTGCGGCGACACCGACGTATGTGGGTTGGGGTGGTCAGGATTTTGTGTTTGACGACCACTTTTTGGCTGAGTGGCGCCGCTATTTTCCGCATGCTTTAGTGAATTACCTTGCAGATGCAGGTCATTACGTCTTGGAGGATGCCGCGAGCGAGCTAGTTCCAGCGATTTGCGCCTTCGTCCGCGAAGGCTAGTCATGGCGCAAGTGTGTAATATTTCGGCGTTTCTTCCGCAGCAGGCCCGCGAGCGCCCGCACGCGCTGGCGGTGGTGTGTCCCCACGGCCGCGATCGCACGGGCCGCCGAACTTACAGTCACTTGACTTACTCGCAGTTGGACGTCTGGAGCGACCAGATTGCTCGCGGTCTGCTGGTGTACGGTCTGCAGCGTGGCGACCGCGCGGTGTTGATGGTCACCCCGGGGTTGCCGTTTTTCGCCCTGACCTTTGCGCTGTTCAAGGCCGGGATCGTGCCCGTGCTCGTCGATCCGGGGTTGGGGGTCGCCCAGTTGCGCCACTGTATCGACGGCGCCGAGCCGACGGCCTTTATTGGCATCGCCAAGGCTCACATGGCCCGTGTCGTCCTCGGTTGGGGGCGACCGACCCTGCGGCACCAGATTTTTGTCGGCACCCGTCTAGCTTGGGGCGGCGCGACTCTGGCCGAGATCGCCGAACTCGGTGCCAGCGGCCAGCCAGTGCTTGCCGGCACTCAACCGAATGAAACTGCGGCCATTTTATTCACCAGTGGCAGCACCGGACCGGCCAAGGGCGCCATCTACCAGCATCGGCACTTTGTGGCCCAAGTGGAGTTGATCCGCCAGATGTACGGCATCGAACCTGGCGAAATCGACCTGCCGACGTTTCCGTTGTTCGCGCTCTTTGACCCGGCGCTGGGGATGACGACCGTTGTGCCGGACATGGACTTCTCGCGGCCGGCCGCCGTCGATCCACAGATGTTGTTGGAACTTATTCAAGATTGGGGCGTGACCAATGTGTTTGGCTCGCCGGCGCTGCTGGCGACGGTGGCCGCGCATGGCGTGCAACTGGGGGTGCGCTGGCCGACTGTCAAGCGCGTGCTTTCGGCGGGGGCTCCGGTGCCGGCCGCCGTACTGGAGGCGATGCAGCGCATTTTGCCCGCGTCTGCTCAGGTTTTTACCCCGTATGGTGCGACGGAGAGCCTGCCCGTAGCCAGTATCGGCAGTGTCGAAGTGCTGGCCGAGACCCGCGCGCTGACAGAAAGCGGTCATGGGGTGTGCGTCGGTCTGGTCGCTCCGCAAGTGGACGTGCGCGTGATTGCGATCACCGATACCGTGCTGCGCGAGTGGCAAGAAGTGAGCGAGTTGCCAACCGGCGAGATTGGCGAAATCTGCGTGCTTGGACCCACGACGACCGAAGCGTACTTTGGCAAACCCACTGCGACGGCGCTGGCCAAGATCGCCCGCGACGGCCGCGCAGTGCACCGGATGGGCGACGTCGGCTACTTTGATGCCCGCGGTCGACTGTGGTACTGCGGTCGCAAAGGCCATCGGGTCGAGTTGGCCGATCGCACCCTGCACACGGCGCCGGTCGAGGAGATCTTCAATACCCATCCCTGTGTGCGGCGCAGCGCGCTTGTTGGCGTTCGCATTGCGGGACGGACAGAACCACTAATTTGCCTTGAATTGCATCAGGACGCCAAAGTCCGCGGCAAGGCACTTGCAAGCGAGCTGCGCCAATTGGCTGAAAACTATACGATGACCCGCGGTATAACTCGCTTCGAACAGCATCCGGGGTTTCCCGTCGATATTCGGCATAACGCCAAAATTGGCCGCGAAAAGCTGGCTGTCTGGGCCCAACATCAGGTCGGCGGATCGTGATTGTCGTCACCGGATGCAGCGGTTTTTTGGGCGGAGCAGTGGCGCGGGCGTTGCTAACCCGTGGCGATAAGGTCCGCTGTTTGCAGCGCAGTGACGTCCCTGAACTGCGCGCCATGGGTGCCGAGGTGGTCCGCATCGATTTGGGCGGTGACCGCGCCTCGGTGGCCGACGCTTTGGGAGAGGCCCATGCAGTCGTCCACATCGCTGCCAAAGCGGGCGTGTGGGGGCCTTGGTCCGACTATTTTGCCGCCAATGTGACCGCGACGCGCAACCTATTGATTGCCTGTCAGAAAAACTCGGCTACCAGTCGTTTCGTCTACACCAGCACGCCGTCGGTGGTTCACGCCGGCGGCGATGTGGCGGGTGTCGACGAGTCCGCGCCGACGATTAGACGCAGTATTTCTCCCTATGCGACCACCAAGGCGCTGGCTGAGCGTCTGGCGCTAGAGGCCAATGGTCCCGCATTGGCCACCTGCGCCCTGCGCCCCCACTTGATTTGGGGTCCCAACGACACCCAGTTGACTGCCCGAATTCTGGCGCGCGCGCGGGCTGGCAAACTGCGACTGGTTGGCGGCGGAAAAAAACTTATTGATTCCGTATATATCGACAATGCGGTCGCGGCACATCTGTTGGCTCTGGATGGCCTGCGCCCCGACGCGGCTTGTGCGGGTAAGGCCTACTTCATCACTCAAGGCCAACCCATGCCGCAAAAGCAGTTGATTGACGGGATCTTAGCGGCGGCCGGCTTGCCACCTTGCGAAAAAAACATCGCACCTTGGCTCGCCTACGCGGCTGGTGCGGTTCTGGAGGCCCTGTGGTTGCTGCTGCGCCGCCGTGACGAGCCGATGTTGACGCGATTCGTAGCGCGTCAATTGGCCACGGCGCATTGGTACGACATTTCCGCCGCGCGACGCGACCTAGGCTATGTGCCTGTCGTCGATGTTAATGAGGGTTTGCGAAGACTTAGCGTGCATTTGCGGTCAAGCGGCGCCATCGCCAACCCATAGCACCGCCCGCGAGAGCACCGCCTACCTTCGTCGTCGGCGAATTAAAGCCTTTGGCCGCACATCCACAAATATATCAGCATGTTGTTATGTCCCTGCGTACCTGATTTTTCGATCTTGCCGTGCAGCCGTTCGCTCGATTTTCCCCCGATTTTCAGCGCCAACCAATTGCCTCATCGCCCAAGAAATCGGCGCGTCGCTGTCAGAATCTACAATCATCGCGGTATGTTGTGAAGTCCCTGTGTACCCATCAATGGACCCATCAATGCCGGCTACGGACGTCCCAAAATACTTGACGAGCCGAGCGCGGGTCGCACAATTGAGAAGTCGCGCTTCCTCAGCGCTGCCGTGAGCAACTTGCCCGGGCCCATCGCGAAAACTTCACGGCCGCCAGTACCAGCACTTCGGACGCTCAGTCGCGCGCAAGTAAAACTGGGCATCGCCGTAATTGCCGTTGTGACGGGGCTGGCCATGTTCGGCGCGCAGGTGACGGTCCTCGCTGCGCAGCAGTCGCCAATTCGGTGTGACAACGGCACTTCGCGGGCGACGGGCCGTGCCGCAGACTTGCTGGATCGTGGCGGCGAGTTTGCCGCAGCTGCAGAGCAGTTTCGCCAAGCTTATGAGCAGTGTCCGTGGAAAGCTGGCTACCTGTATCGTGCGGGCCGGGCGCTGTGGATGGCCGGAGAGCAGGAGCGAGCACTAGCGACTTGGCGCCGAGTTCTGGAACTGAGTTGGGCTGGAAAATCGTTGAAGTTTCAAGCGGGTCTGGAGATCTCGCAGTTATCGGCTCAGCGTTCGACCCACCGACCAGCGCTTCCGGAACGCGCAGTGCCTTCCACCGTCAAGCCGACGCCACCACCGGCCGTCGTCAAGCCATCCGTGCCGCCTGCGCCGCTCAAGCCGGTTCCGCCGCCACTTGCTGCTACCCCCACGGTCGCGCCACCGAAGCCGGTGACCGAAATCACCGCACCCGCGGTGCCGCCGCCTCCAGATGTGCCGCGCATCCTGAAGATCGACACTCGGCCGCCAGATCCACAACCGGAGCTAAAACCGCCACCTACCGCGCCCGAACCTGAGCGCCACACGGCCGCCGCCGTGGTCGCCTTCGTGGTCGCTGGCGTCGCGATGGTCGCAGCGCTGTATTTTGCCTCGCGGGCAACGGACCGCGCTGACGCCTTGAATTCTGCCAAGTTGCCCCAATCGGAAACCTTCAACCTGATTCGTATCGACAAATCGCAGGCCGTGATCCGCAGCAACGCCGTCGTCGATTGGTGGAACGCAGCTCTGGCCAGCGGCATGCTTGGGGCGACGGGCATCACCACCGGCGCGTGGTTGATCAGCGACCCGGATCCGGCGGGGACGGCGGTTCGGCAATCCACTGGCAGGTCGGATGGTCTAGATTGATGGACGCAAGGGCAAATTCTGTTCTGGCCCTGTTGGCAGTCGCGGTCCTTGGGCCACGCTGCGGGTCTGTGACGGAAGCTGACCTGGCTTTCGGTTGCCCGGCTGGATTCGCCAGAACTGGCGACCGCTGTTTGAGCACGGACGGCGAAGCGCCCAATTTGGACAGTGTTGAGCGAGCCCTCGATGCCGTTGCCGGTGATGACGCTGGAGTTGGCCCAGCAGAAGTAACTGTTATTACATATGAATTGTCTGTGGATAGCTCTGAGGCCGACTCCACGGTTGCGGCGACAGACGGTGGGGCTGATGTCGTTGCCGGCCCCGATGGTAGTTCTGCTGCAGACAGCGGCGGCGACGCCCCGGCGGCTGGCGACTCAAACAGCGAAGTTGCGGTCGATGCCTTCGACTCAGCAGTTGGTGCAGTGGATACGGTTGCTCTTGCTGATTCAGCCAAAACAGACGCAGTCGCCGATTCTTTGGCCGACGCCAAAGGCGAAACTGCCCAAGCGACTGATAGTACTGCAGACTTGGGCCTTGATAGCTCAACCATTCCGATGGCCGACGGCGCGACTGAGACAACTGTCGTCTCCGACTCCGCACCGATCGCCGACTCCAAGGCCGATGCCAGTGGCGACGGGATCACCGACATAGCCGCAGATGGAAGCACGGACGGCAAGATCGACACTGCCGGACCGCAGTGCGCAGCCTGTGACGACAACAATTCGTGTACCGTTGGTGATTGCGCATTGCCTGCAGCGAGTTGCAGCGGTCAGCCTGCAGTCGATGGCGCGGCTTGCAGCGATGGCAATGCGTGTACCGGTGGCGAGACCTGCATAGCGTCGGCCTGCACGGCCGGCATCGCAATCGTGTGTAACGACAACAAGTTATGTACCGACGACAGCTGCCAGCCGGCAAAAGGCTGCGTCTTTTCGCCAAACGCCAGCGCCTGCAGCGACAACAACAAGTGCACCGTTGGCGATCACTGTACCAAAGGCACCTGCGGATTCGTTTCGGTGCTCGCGTGCACGGATGGCAATGGGTGCACCGTCGATAGCTGCGATGCCGGCAAGGGCTGTCAAAGCGTCGACGCCACCACAGCCTGTGAATTGGGAAGCCTATGCTTTCCAGGCAATTGCAAGTCGGGTGTCTGCGTCGCCGCCCCTCCGTTGGACTGCAATGACGGCAATCCCTGCACCGCCGACGCATGCAATGTTCTGGTCGGATGCCTAAAAGCGCCCACCACCGCGCCGTGCGAAGATGGCGACAAATGTACCGGCGGGGATAGTTGCGCCGAGGGCAAATGCACGTCGGGAAAGCCAATTGGTTGCAACGACGGCAACGTGTGCACCGACGACAGTTGCCAGCCAGCCACCGGTTGCGCGCATTCCGCCAATAGTGCCAAGTGCGATGACACCGACCCATGTACGCTGGGCGACGTGTGCAAAAACAGCCTATGCACTGGCCCCCAGACTCTGGACTGCAACGACGCCAATCAATGCACCGATGACAGTTGCATCCAGTTTGTCGGCTGCGCCCATCTGGCCAACAGCGAACCGTGCAACGACGGCGACGCCTGCTCGGTCGGAGAGGCCTGCGACGGCAAGACCTGCAAACCCCTAGCCCAAGCCTCGTGCTCGGACACCAACCCGTGCACCGACGATGGCTGTTCGTCTACCGTTGGCTGCAAGATCACCTTCAACAAGGCGGCGTGTACGGACGGCAATTCGTGTACCACCGGCGACACTTGCGGCAAGGGGGCCTGTGTACCCGGCACGGTGGCCGTCTGTGACGACAGCAACCCCTGCACCGTGGATAGTTGCGACAAAGCGCTCGGTTGCAAGAACTTGGCGGGCAACAACGGCAGCGGTTGCGGCCCCGGCAAGGTGTGCCTAGGCGGCGCCTGTCAGTAACCGTGCCAGTGATCGCAGCAGTGATCGCGCCAGTGATCGTGCCACTGACCGGGCTTGCGACCGGGCCAATGATCGTGCCAGTAACTACAAAGTGTGAGTAGAACCTAGGTCGGCGTATTTGCGCGGTTCTCGGCCTGCTGCGGCTACCCGAAATTTACCACCGAAATCACCGCGAACCCCGATTTCGGATGCCAGTGCTTTGTCGCTCGCTGTCGCTCGCTGTCGCTCGCTGTCGCTCGACAAGGAGAAGTGAAGCCCAATGGGCGCGGATCAAGAAATCAGTCCTGCGAACTGATTTCCCGCGCCACGGAAACGGCCTTCGCGGCCGTTGAGCACCAGTTAAGTATGGAGCTGGGGACTGGAGCGCCGACGCAGCAGGCTTGCATTTGTGCAAGCCGACTCAACCGAGCATGTTGCGCCGAAAGCGGGGAATCGCGGGCTAGCGTCGCCCTTGCTGCAGCAGTACCAGCCCTTTGAGTTTGGCCGTCAACGCCGGATTGCGCCGGTTGAGATCGACCATTTGGGCGGCAGAAAAAGTCCAAACCACACAGGCGCTGTCAGCAATGACCGTACAGCCGTGATATCCGCCGCCACTGACGGCACCATCACCAATAATATCACCGGGCTGTATCTCGCCAAAGTCGACTGGTTGGCGACCTGGGGTTGCGTAATTCATATGGCCAACGCCGCTTCCGACAATAGCCCCCTGATCTGCCGGTTGGCCCTGCTTGAGGATGGTCTGGCCCGGCTCAACCACTTTTCTGCCAACAATAGCTGCTAAATCATGGAGTTCCGACTCAACCAGACTGGGCGAAAACGCCATACCGCGCGCCAGTGCCCAGAACTCGGGATCAATCACCGCACCGGGCTGCGATGCATGAGCCGGTTGTTGAGACTGCGGTCGTGGCGCATTGTGTGGCCCTTGCGGCTGAAATGGATCACTTGTCGTTCGGCTGACCGGTGCACCTCGACCAACCGCCGCGAAAGGGTCGTGACCCAGTCCGCTGACCGGACGACCGGGATCGTGGGCGGGATGGCTAACTGGCCGACTGGGATCATGAGCAGCATGGCTAATTAGCCGACCCGAACCGGCCATAGGCGGCCCAGGCGCCCGGGCGGAGTACGGCTCGTTGGCCGGCCGGGTAATCGGGCGCGGTGGCGCTGCCAGACTGTAGGCTGGTTGGCTGATCGGTCGCGGCCGGTCAAACGATGGTCTGGGCGCCGCCGGATCGTGGCCGGGCTGGCTCACTGGAGTGGGGCGCGCTGCCCTAGGGTCCGCCGAGGGTTGGCTAATGGGTCGTCCAATCGCCGAACTGCCGTAGGGCTGTGGGGCTTGGGCCGTCGGCAAGGTGCCCACCACATCGGATTCGGTGGTGCTGACTGTTCCGCCTCGCGAGGTGCTTGGCATGCCATAGATCGGCCGCGCTGACCCAGCGCTGCCGGCACCGGATTGTGAGGGTGTCGAGTACGCAGGTGTGGTCGGCGACGGCACCGTGGCGCCATCTTGCGGGGTATTTCCAGCCGAGATGGTCGACGATGCTGGATCAGAATTGGAAGGGGCAGGCGGCAACGACGACTCCAAGCGGCAGCATCCGCATCCTCCTATTGTCTAACGAAACGGGCCAAAAACGCAAGGCGACATAACCTGTCCGGCATAGCCTGCCGTGTTGCCACCGTTTTTCCTCAAAACGAATAATGCCCGGACTCCCAATTCACACCGCAGCCGCAGCCAAACAATTCAAGGTCTGATCTGGAGTCCTATGAATACATTCTAGTTATCTAAGCCATTCCAAGCATGGAGCTGTGCAACTGGGCGAACAAGTGGGCGCGACAAGGGCCAGCGCGGCCAGCAGAACTAAAGGAATTCACGTAGTATTACCGCGGTTCGCTTCCACAGTCGCTCAAACTCCGATTGGCTTGCACATTTCCGGCCAACCATCGTCAACCAAAATGGGAAGCTTCCCAATGAAATCAATAAGGAACTCCATGGCGCCGCACACTGTAGGGCATCTGCACATCGCTCGCACTGAGCCAAACAAGCACAGCAACGCCGAATCCATCCAATGTGATCGACGTCCGACCGTCCAGTGGCCGCAAACAAAACTGCGCAAAATTGTCGGCGTCGCCAATGCAATCACGGCGGTTCTCGGCGCCCGGCGTGCTTACAGGGCTCAGTCGTCTTGATCAAGCGAGCCAAAATCGCCACGGCAATAGCGCGTCGGCACCGGCGTAGTCGACGCCAATCCGGGGTCCAGTCCGCACCCTATCATCGGCAACCGGGGCGCCGACTTGCAGCCAAACCGCTGCGGAGCCATCCAAGACCAGACCATTATGGCGACCGCTCAGGCCCAAGCCTTGGGCCAATTTGGCCGGACCATCGAGCCAGCGCTCTGGCACCGCCGGCGCAGGGTTAGCAGACGTGAATCCACGATTTCTTGCGATCGTTGTCGCCCCGTCTACGGGTACTACTGCGCGGATGAGCACTGCTTCGGCTGTTCCGCAGTCACCGGTGACGACATTGAACATCCAGTGCATGCCGTACACGAAATAGACATAGGCAACCCCACCCGCCTCAAACAACACGGCATTGCGTTTGGTTTTGCGTCCGCCAAATGCGTGACAAGCGCGATCGTGCTGATGATAAGCCTCAGTTTGGACAATCCGGGCACGCATCACTTCGCCGCAGTCCAAACGGCTCACCAGCACCGCGCCAAGGAGCTCGCGGGCCACAACAAGCGCCGGTTGGGCGTAGAAGTCTTGTTGCAGAATAGACGGTTGCATGTGCACGCCACCCAGCGATGAGCCTGACCTACCAGAACTTCATGATCAAGCGCACGCCAGCGACAAAAATGTTGGATGCTCGCGTGTTGCGCCCCGCCACCCATTCTTGATTGCGGTATTGGGTGTAAAACTGCAGCGGCAGACCCATGCGCAACAGACTGATGTCGGCGCCCAAACGGACCGTGTTCTTGTCGCCTGGCAGCCACAGCTTTTCGCGATCCCAGCTCCACACTGCCGACTGCGAATAGTAGCGCGACTGCCCGACGGAGATGTAGCTGTGGCCGAACGTCAGATTGAGCAATGGCGGAAAATTGTTGGCTTTTTCCAGACTATACCCACTAGCAAATGTAGCCCACGTTGGACCTAGCAGTGGCGCCACCTCAACCATCGCGGTCACCGCAACAAAATCACCCGGATCAACGCGATAGGTTTCACCCACATAGGGCGCGTAGGTCAGCAACAGCGGGCTGTGCGTGCCCCTGGGCGTGACGTAGGTCCGTTCACGAAACCATGAATACCAGGCGTCAATGCCAAAGCTCAGGCGCTGCACGCCGTCCACCTTGAAGGGTCGATCGAGGGCCAGATGCAGCTCGGCATCGCCGTAATTGTTGAGTTCCCATAACGTGGTACCGGCGGACACCAGTTGCTCTGGATCTTGGGTGACACCGGTGGGAATCGCGACTTGCGCAGCCACTGCGGCCTGAACACCTGCGGCCTCCAGTGCCGAAGAGTCAGGCAGGCGCCAGCGCAAGCCCACCACAATATCAGCCAACGTGTAGTGATTGCCGTCAAAAGCCGCGGGCTTGGGCTGGCCCATCGACTTGGCCCACTGCCAAAAATCATCCTCGCTGTACTTGCGGCCCAGGTTGCTCTGGTAGTCCCCCGGTTTCCAGCCAAAATTGGGGGCAATCGTGGTGCTGGTCACCAATGGAACACCAACAGCTAGCGTCAACTTGTCGGTCAAACCCAAGAACAGCTGGCTAACCAGGAACCGGTAGCGCACAAACGGGCTGGCCGTGATCGTGCCCTGCAGACCGCCACCGGGTTCATAACGGTCGATGCCTGGCAACAGTGTCAACGGTTTACGGGTGCTCGACCACTGCACCGTGGTGTCAGCCTCTAGCCACGATTGGTCCAAAATGAACGCGCCGGCCGGCAGCGTAGACGTGTTGCCCGCGTAGGCTGTTTGCGCCGCCAAGGTAGCCAACAGAAGGCACACCCAGCGGGCGCCAGTCTTCGCGCCCAGGCTCACAGCGCTATACTCGATCGCCCAAGTCCGGCACCACGTGCCGGATCGGCGATCTCGTGCTTGCTGGGTGGGTCGCCAACCTCGCGTCTGCTGTGCAGCCGACTCGCAGCTCCAGTCCAAGGTTGATCTCGAAATTGGGAGACTGTGTATAGTGGTCGGCTCGGGCATGTTCGCGCTCATTTGCCCACCGGCCAAGGTGGCAACGAAAATGCGGTGAACTCGCCGTCCGTGGCCGGCACATTGCCAGCAGCGGCGTGAATCGTGCGCTTGGCTGGCTCAATGACAGTCGCCTGCATCGAATCATTGCGGTCCACCAGTGTCGGCACTCGCAACACCTGCTTGGCAATGGCCACCGTCAGCTTGCCGTAGTGGGTCTTGATCGACGCCAGCAACGTCGCCTGCGTCCGCAACGACGGGTAGTAATAGGTCGACCACGCGCGCTGCGGCGGGATCAGGAAGGCAAACACCGGTTCGTCGATGTCGGTGGCCAACTGGCGAAAATGGGCGCCGATGGCCAGATCGTCGGCGCCGACACTAGCCGTCAAAACCCCTAAATTCGTTGTGGTATTTGGGCCATAGGCCACCGGCTTGGACAAATCAGGATGCACCGCGGAATGAACTTCCACCGCCCGCAACTCGCCTTGGGCGTCGCCAATCAAAAAATTCCAGCCAAAGGTGTGTTGCATCGACAGCAGCAATTCCGCGCCTTTGACCGCTGATGTCGCTTGTTCCAAAACCTGCCGCGCGGCAAATCCCACTGGCATCCCCGAAGTGACCAGCTTGGCATTCAACTGGTCTTTTTCAAACTGGATCGCTATCGAATTGTTCAACGTGTCCGACTGGGTGACGGCAATCCCGACACCCTGCGAAGAAACGCCCGAAAACCCATAAGCCACGCCCGCCCAACCCAAAAACGCATACGGAGGTTTGCCCACCGGTCGATGGATCTGCAACACGCAGTGCTTGTGCGAAGTCCCGGCGTCGAGCAGGGCAAAGTGATTGGCCATCAACGGTTGGGCATCGGCCGTCGCCGAATTGCGCACAGCGAACGCCAAACTGGTGGGCGACGTCGTGCCGTCTGACACCCCAAGGTTGGGGATTTGGTCGATGGCCTTGGCAGCACCAACCGTTGTGAACGTAATTTGCTCAATGCGCATCGTGCGCGCCTTGGCGGGCGGCGGATTCGTCACGATTTTGGCGTCGCTGGCTTGAACCGCTAGGGTCACTACGGCGGCTTTTGGCAGCGGATTGTTAAGTTTGAGAATGACTTCCAGTAGTTCTGTGGACTTGATGCCGGCGGGATTGACGTACACGGCAGCCTTAAGCTCGGGTGACGCAACGGTAAACAGCGTTATCTGGCCGTCGATAATCGTCTGCACGCGCACGCTGGCCGGATCGACGCCGTCACTATCCTCCAGCATCAGGCGAAAATGAGTATTTACAGGAACTTCTACAAAAGTCGCGGTCGGTCGAGCGGCATAATCCAGCCGACCTTCCTTGGATTCATCGGTCTTGCCGTCGCCGTCATTGTCGATGCCATCGCTTTCCAACTGATCGCCGACATTGTTCGAAAATGCCTGTAACTCCACAAAGTTCAGCTTTGGCGCCTGCAGAGTCCGCAAATAATAGGCCACAGCCCGGGTGGCCAGCGTTGAATCGACAAAGGTATTGAGCAGCAGGACCTGTTGGTACGGCACTTGCGCACCATCGGCGATGCCATGCATTTCGTCGCGGTGGTCTTGGCTGACGAATTTCTCGATTGCCAGGGCGGAGTCGGTCAATAACCGTAACGAAAACTGGCCGTTGCCGTATTCCGTGTGCAAAATGGGGTCATAGGCCTTGAGCACGGCCGAAATATCGGGCTGCTCGCGATTGAGGTACGGCAACAGCGAAGTCGTTAGCATTGTTGTGTAAAAAGACCGAATCTCGCTAGACAGCGTTTTGCCATGCTGAACGCCCCGCTGGTAGGGCGTGCCAGCCAGATCGAGAACCCGCAATTTGGGCGGCGGCTGCGCGGTGTAACAGGAGGGCAGCGCCGCCAACACCAACACCATCGTCAGCGCCGTGGGCAGTCCCAACATCACACACCGAAGCCGCCTGAACTGGCTAACACTCATCGGCTTCTCGCATACAGAGTTGCAGCACGCCGCGCGCGGCACCCTCGATAGATGAAATTTTTCAGCGTGCTGCATGGCGACCGAGCCTCCGGGCGCCCGCGCGGCTACGCAGCACACGTGGGGCGGCGCGCCCCGAGTTTCTAGTTAGGATTCGTGACAAAATAACTCGATCCATCTGCGATGGGAACGCAGCCTCGAGTCGGCTTGAAAAGCCGCGAGTTAGCGACCCACTGAGCAAGCAACGGGCCTGAATGCAAAATCGACTCGATTTTGCACGGGCCCTACGGAGGGCAACGCCGTGGACTGGTTGGCGTAGGAACTGTCCTCAGCTAACTCGATCGATCTGGGCAACACAGGAGCGGCGAGTCGGCCTTTCAGGACGCGAGCTTAGCGACCAACAAAGCAAGCAAACGGAACCCGTCCCAGAATGACTTATTCTGGGACAGTTCCTTAGGTCAAAAAATAGGCAACCGCGAAGCCGCCAGCCAAATACGAGGCCGCTTCGATAACGCCAGCTCCGGCATTGCGATCGCGCGCAATTTCCTCAGCATATGTAGAGCCGCGCAACAGCAGCACGTCGCCGAGCCAACGCAAAATCGGCAACAAAATCGCGGCCACCAGCAGATCGAGGCCCACAGACATCAAGTCCGCGCGCCAGCCGCCGCTCTCACCTTGCAGCGCCGCATCGACGATCATGCCGACCGCAACCTGCAGGCCGAAAAGCGGAAAAGCTGCAGCTATATTGCGCTTATTGAGCTCCGCCACATCATCATACGGAGTCAACTTCTGGTACAGCAGCGTCATGGCGACCAGAACGGCTTGGCCGATCACGATCCACGCCAAACGTTCCCACAAGTGCCCGTCATTGTGCAGCGCAGCACGGACCACGAAGGCGGTGGCGATCAGGCCACCAGACCGCGCGATGGCCACCGCCACGTTGCCGCGGTCCATGACCTCGCGGGCGGCATCGAGCTTGGGCAGAACCCAGCGCAACGTAAAGCGTTCACACGCCAACAACGCGCCGACCACATAGGCGGCGGTAATGAAAAAGTCGATGACTTGATCGAGGACCGTCGCGCTGCCGACCACGATAGCACCGAGCAGACCCACGACCGTGGCGACAAAAAACGCCGACTGTTCGATGGCGACAGCCACGTTGTCGTCCTTAGCAATCAACTCATTGAGGTCGCGACCGCTGCGAAACGCCAAGCCGTCGCGTGCCAATTTCGCCACGGCGACGACCGCGATCGACGCGACAAAAAAGAGCCCAGCTTTGCCTACATGTTCAAAGTCGATTTCGTGCACGGCGTGCCTCCACGGTGGCACAGGCTAGCACGGGGTGCGGCAACTGCGCTATGCCACAGTTTCGTCTACGGCCGTGACCCGTGGCAAGGACGCGTGCGCAAAACCGCGTGACACCACCAAATGGCCGTCGTCCACTCGCACCATCGCCACCGCCGTCGAGCCGTGGGCCATCAAAAGCTCAGTGTTCGCTTCAGCTTGCCACGGCAGGCGTCGACCCTGGCGCAAAGCGAGCGCCATCGCGGCGTCCACCTGAACCACCGGCAACAAGCGAGCAGCAACGTCCAAAAGCGGAAGCAATTTGCCCAGCCGCTGCTCCGGGCTCATCGCTGCGAGCGCCTCGACAGTAACCGCTTCGGCCACATCAAAGCCGCAGCCATGGGTTCGTCGCAGGGTATTCAAATGAGCCGCTGACTGCAGCGCGTTACCCAAATCGCGAGCCAATGCACGAACATAGAAGCCGGCGCCCACGCGCAGGCGCAAAGTCGCTGCAACCGGTGACGCGGACAGCACTTCGGCCTCGTACAGCTGCACCGGCCGCGCCTCGCGAACGACCACTTCGCCCATCCGAACCCGCTTGTGGTCGCGAACACCGCCGCGCTGCAAGGCCGATACTTGCGGAGGCACTTGCGGCAATTCACCCAGCCAACTCGCTAGTAAGACTTGCAATTTGTCCACAGTCAGCCCGACAGGCAGTGGCGATGTCCGCACCACCGCGCCCGATGCGTCATCGCTCAATGTTTCGGAACCAAACGTAATTTCAGCAATATACGTTTTGGGTGCGTCCATCAACCGGGTCACGAGCTTAGTGGCTTCGCCCATCGCGACAGTCAGCACGCCACTGGCCTGCGGATCCAAGGTGCCCGCATGGCCAGCCGAGCGCGTGTCATATAAGCGCCCGACTTTATTCACGAGATCTCGTGAAGTCCAGCCCAAAGGCTTGTCGATGACCACCACGCCGCAGGGTTCAAGTTCAGGTGCCAGTTCCATTCGCCTCCGAATCGGGAAATTTTAAGGCCGCGGCAGAACTTGCATTCGCACCCGGCTGCCCGGCCTCGACCTCAGCGTTGGCAGATTCCGCAACCGCCACTGCTGTTGGGGGCGTCGACGCCTTGAGAATGGCACGCACGCGCTCTACATGGGCCGCGTCGCGGTCATAATGGAAAGCAATTTGCAGCCGACCGCGCAACTGAAGGGAGCCCTGTAGGGTGCGCGCCAGAAACGGCGACGTCCGCACCAACATGGCGGTCAGCGGCTCAAACGGCTCGCCACCCGAATACAGGACATATTGAACGCGTAAGTGCCCAAGATCGAGCGATAAATGCGCCGCCGTCACCTTGATGGCATGGGCAAGTGGATCGCGCACTTCGTAGGCAAGCAACCGCTCGACTTCTTCCAAAAGCAGGTGTTCGACGCGGTCCGCCCGCGTAAATGAAGGCTTGCGTCGCATATTTTTTCACTAGGACGTCTGGCGGAAATGGCTCTCTGCCGCGGTCACTGCCGGCTGGGCGGGTCGCAAGTTCGCGTTCATATGAAGAACGACTCTGCGCTCCACGTGTCCAACGGTCGCCACTTTGGCAATTCGGTTGACCTCTAAGCCGCCGCTGCCGACCGACCGCTAGCCGGCTCGGGCTTGAGCTTGCGCGGAATTTTCTTGAGTTCGTAGCACTGCACAACATCGCCCACTTGGAACTTGGTGAACCCGGTGACGCCGATACCGCAATCGTAGCCCTGAGCCACCTCGCGCGCATCATCTTTGAAGCGCTTGAGCGAGGCAAACTCGCCGTCGTGCAACACTTCGGCCCCGCGCAGCAAGCGCAAGCGCTGATTGCGCAAGATCGTGCCATCGGTAACATGCGAGCCGGCAATCACACCAAGCTTGGGCACCGCAAAGATTTGCCGAACCTCGGCGTGGCCCAGAACCACCTCTTCGATGATCGGCGTCAGCATGCCTTCGAGCACCAGAGTTACGGCGTCAATTGCATCGTAGATAACAGAATACTGACGAATTTGCACTCCCAGTTCATCGGCCAGCCGCTTGCCTTTGGCTTCGGGCTTGACATTGAACGCAATCACCAACCCCTTGGTCGTTGCCGCCAAGTTGATGTCGCTCTCCGTCACGCCGCCGACCGCTGCATGCAACACCCGAACCTTGATTTCCTCGTGGCCAATCTTGGCCAACGACTGCTTGAGCGCTTCCGCCGAACCGTGCACATCGGCTTTGACGATGACGTTGAGCTCTTTCTGCTGCGGCTCGCCTGCAGTGCCAAACACGTCCTCTAAGGTCCGCTTCGCTGTCTTGAGCAGTTCTTTTTCCCGCGACTTCTCGATGCGGTGCTCGACAATCGCCTTGGCACGCTTCTCGTCGGCCACCACGTAGAATTCGTCGCCAGCCACGGTCACGTGGTCGAACCCAATCAATTCCACCGGGGTCGAAGGTCCAGCAAATTCAAGGCTCTTACCAGCATCATCAAGCATCGCCCGCACCCGGCAATAATGCGGACCAGCGACGATAAACTGACCTTTTCTCAGCGTGCCGGCCTGCACCAGTAGCGTAGCCACCGGACCGCGGCCGCGCTCCAAGCGCGACTCGATCACCAATCCGCGCGAGTCGACATCCACCCTGGCCGTCAACTCCATCAGGTCGGCCTGAAGCGCTAACATTTCCAGCATTTTATCCAAGTTTTGACCAGTCTTGGCCGACACTTCGACAAAAATCGCATCGCCGCCCCATTCTTCGGCAACAACCCCGTGGTCAGCCAGCTCGCGCCGAACTTTTTCTACATCCGCACCCGGCTTATCAATCTTGTTGACCGCAACAACAATCGGCACTTTGGCGGCCTTAGCGTGACTAATCGCCTCAATTGTCTGCGGCATCACCCCGTCATCGGCGGCAACGACCAGCACAATGACGTCAGTCGCCTTGGCTCCGCGCGCCCGCATCGCCGAAAAGGCTTCGTGGCCGGGAGTGTCCAAGAACACGACCCGCCGGGCCTTGCCGTCGTCGAACTGATCGCCGCGCACTTGAGCGACATACGCGCCAATATGCTGCGTAATGCCGCCGGCTTCCCGCTGAGCGGTGTGGGTCTTGCGAATCGCATCCAGCAAGCTCGTCTTGCCGTGATCGACGTGCCCCATCACGGTTACCACCGGAGAGCGCGGCACCGGCAACGCGGCGGTGGCCTCGTCCGGCTTTTGCAGATACTGCTCGAGGTCAAAGCCGACGTTTTCGACGGTGAAGCCAAAGTCGTTCGCAATCAGTTCCACTGTGTCGAGATCTAGCGGTTGGTTAACGTTGGCCAACATCCCTAAACTAAACAGCTTTTTGACAACTTCAGTCGCCTTGACCGACAGCTGATGGGCCAAATTGGCCACAGTGATCGTGTCTTCGATCCGCAAATGGCGCTTTTCAGCCTTGGTCGGCTGGGCCACGGCCACTGGAATGGGCAGGGCCTTGGAGCCCTTTCCAGCCTTTTTCTTGCCGCGACCGCGCACATCCGCCGCCGATGACTGCGAATCGCGATGGCGGTCATAAATCAGCTTGCGTCCACGCCCGGCTCCGGCCGGATCAGGTGTTGCCGGATCGCGGCCGATGCGGGCCCCAAAGGCGTCGACACCCGCCGCGGCCGGAGCAGCCGGCGCTGGAGTCTCTGCCACTGGCTTTGGTGCTGGCTTGGGCGGCAGGTTGACCAAAGCGTCCGGCATGGCCATCCGGCGCAAAGTCGGCTTGCGTGACGTACTTGGCAGCGCCGTGGACGCGTCCAAGGCCTTGCCGATGTCTTCGAGACGCACGCCCTTAGGTCTGGTTTCAGCGGCAGCTTCTAGCGCTTTGCGTTTGGCGGCAAAAGCGCGCGGGTCGTTGTCGGCGTAGCGCACTTCCGCGGCGCGCGGCGCGGGTTTGGTGTCTGCCAGTTTGCCATCGTGTCCGGCCTTCGCATCCCGCGCTCCCGGTGCGGCAACGTCTTGCGCGGTCCTGGCATTTGCCGTAGCAGCGTCTAGCGAATTGAGCGCCGAATCGCCGGCATGAAGCGCAGACCCCTGCGTCGCAACCGACACGTTGACTTCGGCCCCTGCGATTTTCTCCGGCTTGGGCGCGGGTAGATGAATCCGCAACTGCAGTTCGGGCGGAATCTCCAAGTCCGAGGCTTTGATCCGCTTGATGCGCGGCGTGTTGTCGGGGCGGCTGGGCTGGCGCGGAGCAACCGGCTCGCTCGCCGCGATGATCGGTTCCAACTCATCGACGGTAGTGGCGACCACCACCTCAGGCACAGCTTCCACTTCGACTGGCTCGCTGGCAAGCTCCTCGACCAAGGGCAACGGCTGGACGGGCTCTGGCGGCGCCAGTTCCATCATCTGGTCCGCCGGGGCCAATTCGGCAGTTTCAGCGCCAGTTGAGCGTCGCCGTAGCACGGGCGGGGCTGCCGGCAGCACCGGAACCGGGATCGGCGCGGCCCTACCCGCAGGGCTTGGCTTGCCGGAAACCGGTGTCCTGACGCCAGCGGGCGCCACTCGCGACGGGATCACCGCCGCGGCAGGTGGCGTTGGCTGCATGACGGCCTTGACCGCCAGAGCAGGCCCCGCGGTCGCATTGCCGTGGGCTGCCCGAATCCGGTTGCGCAAGATATTTGCTTGCGCCGGTTCGAGCATTGCCATGACTGGCCTGATATTGATCTTGGAGGCGTAATCGAGCAACTCGCGGTCTGTCACCCCGAGTTCTTTCGCTAATTCCCGTACGCCGATCTTTGCAACCGCCAAAGTAATTACTCCCGCGCGCCATGATGTGATTTGGCGCGTCCCGGATCGTCGCCGGGCCGGCGTTCAGGGCTCACTGCCGAATTGCGCAGCTGACCCTCAATAGTTTCCCAGCGTTGTGTGCAGGCGTCGCCGCTGGGACCAATCTTTCGTCGCCGTAAGCCAGCGATGCGTATGCCCCGCAGCCTGCCGGTACTATCAGCCAGTTGAACAGCCAAAGCTGCGGCTGCCTGCCAGTCGTTCGGTCCCCAGTCCCCACCGGCTCGCTGGCCTGCCGGACTTGCTTTCATCGCGCCGGAGCGCTTGCAGTTGCCGCCGACTGAATTGCCAGCCTGCGTGTTTTCGCCGTGCCGCAGCTTTTCGCCCAACACGACCTTTTCGCCCAACACGACCTTTTCGCCCAACACGACCTTTTCGCCCAACACGACCTTTTCGCCCAACACGACCTTTTCGCCCAGCAGGTTCTTGTCGCCAGCCTGCATTTGCCTAGCGCGCTGCTCTTTTATCCCACGCTGTTCGTTTGCGCCACGCTGTTCGTTTGCGCCGCGCTGAACATTCTTGCCGCGTTGCTCTTTCTTGCCGCGCTTGTCGCGACCCGCACTTTGCAACAACCAGATCCTCAGGCACTTTGCCTGTGGACACACGTTGCTGCTGCGGCCGGTCGGCGTGGTTCTCGGCCCGCTATGGGGCTCAAAACTGCCAACCCTTGCAGGCTGCGCCAGCCAGCGGGGGGCGGTAGTGTGAGCGGAATAGGCTGTGGTGGCAAGTGACATTCCCGCGTCAATATCCACCAACGCACAGGATTCGCCTATTGGATTCGTCGACGGATCGATTGCGCCGTCCAGTGGCCAAAGCACCGGAACGTGCACAGCAGTGCCGCCGATCCGTGTCAGCAGGATCGCATGATCAAGACGCCGAACGCGCAACAGCGCTTGAATTGCCGCTGGCTTGCGACAGCCGACGCAAGTGCGCACCGAGCCGGCCACGACGGGCTGGACTCGGCCGCGCGCTGCCGTTGAGACGCTTGCGAGCTTGGCGACTTTCGCTAGTTGTTTCAAACCGTTCATTCCTGTGTTGACCAAAAGCGTACATCGACTACAGCGCGATCGCGGCAGGTTCTTCCGTTGCACGATCCGCGGCTACTCCAGCGCCCTCGACAGCAGTTTCGTCCGTCGCCGACACCTCGGGCTCAGCGTCCGTGTCCTCTGCCGCTATCAGGTTGCCCCCTGCCCCAACCAAGGTGCCATCTGCCGCTACCAAGGTGCCATCTGCCGCTACCAAGGTATCCTCTGCCGCTACCAAGGTATCCTCTGCCGCTACCAGACCTGCGGCTTCGGCTGCAGCGGCAGCTGCCGCGCGTTCCTTGGCTTGGCGTTGTTCGTCGTCGCGGCGCTTCTTGACTTCATAGGCAATTTGCTGAATTTGCATCGCACTGTCGTCGTTGATGCCGTGAATCGCCGCCAAATCTTCGACATGCGCGTTGAGCAAATTCTCCGGGCTGTGGTAACCCAGCTTAAACAAGTAGGAAATAACCGATTCGTCCAACTCCGGCACCGCCACCAGCGCGGCCGCCAGCGCCTGCTTGCTTTCCTCGATCTTGGACTCGCTCTGAATGTCGATCTTCCAACCGACAAGCTTGGAAGCCAACCGGACGTTTTGGCCACGGCGGCCAATCGCCAGACTCAACTGCTCATCAGGCACAATCAATTCGATAGTTTGGTTGTCCTCGTCGATGAGCACCCGACTGACTTCGGCCGGCTGGATGGCATTGCACACAAACTTGGCGGTGTCCGGGCTCCACGGCACGATGTCGATTTTCTCGCCCTTGAGCTCTTGTACCACCGCCTGAACCCGTGAGCCCTTCATGCCGACGCACGCGCCGACCGGATCGACATCACTATCCTTGCTGGCCACCGCAATCTTGGCCCGCTCTCCCGGTTCGCGGGCGACGCGCATAATCTTGACGATGCCTTCATAGATTTCAGGCACTTCTAGCTCAAAAAGCTTCTCAATCAGGCGATCGTCGGTCCGCGACAACACGATCTGGGGCCCGCGCGCCTCGCGCTTGATGTCCTTGACGTAGGCCTGCACACGATCGCCAGCTCGATACGATTCGCGAAACATTTGCTCGCGCACCGGCAACACCGCTTCGGCGCGGCCTAAATCGACGATTACGTTGCCGCGCTCAAACCGGCGCACAATTCCGGTGACCAGTTCGCTCTTGCGGTCCTTGTATTCGTTGAACACCACATCGCGTTCGGCCTCGCGCACCCGCTGCATGATGACCTGCTTGGCCGTCATCGCCGCAATCCGGCCAAACTGCTGCCGCGCCGTGCGAATACCAAGCACATCTCCGTACTTGCGGTCTTCTTCCTCGGCACGGGCCCGGTCGCGATCCAGATAAAAAATCTGAAAGCCCAATTCATCGGCCACTTGCACTTCTGGATCCACCGACTGCGCGGTCGACAACTCCATTTGGCGCTCGTAATCCTCTAAGGCCTCGTCAGCGACCACCGTCATGTAGAGCATCAGCTCGACCTGACCATCTTCGTCGTTGTATTTCGCTTCCAGTTCACGACTTTGGCCAAATGTTTTGCGAGCCGCGGAAACGATGGCTTGCTCCAGAGCGTCAACCAAAACGGCCCGCTCCACATTTTTTTCTTTGGATACTTGGTCAATGATTTGATTTAGGTTAGCAATCACAGTGGTCTCCTGCTGCCGGGCTGTGCCGTTCAGCGCTGATGTAGTCAGTTTTAGTCAATCGAGGTTAGTCAATCGAGGTTAGTCAATCGAGGTTAGTCAATCGAGGTTAGTCAATCGAGGTTAGTCAATCGCGGGCACGGCCGCTTCGGTGTCGGCGTCGATGCTGCTGTTTAGGGAATCTGCGTTGGCACTTTCGCCGCCAGTTGTATCCAGTTTAATGTCAGGAGTTTCCGCGGCCAAACGACCGCCGATGGCGATCCATTGCGCCAACGTTGGGGCCAACTGCGCAGTCGTCACCGCAGCCAATGCAATCGTCAGCGGCACCGCCGGTGCGCGCTTGCCTTTGGGATTAGGCAGTAGCATCACGATGGCCGGCAATTGTGGCCCGATCGCGCTGCTTTCCCCGATCACGGCCTGAATCAAGCCGACGACAACTTGCAATTCGCCCGCTTCAGTTTGAAATGAAACTCGGGCGTCTGCGCCAATAAAGCGAGTAAAATCGGAATAATGCCGGAGGGGACGCTCCATGCCCGGGCTCGAAACTTCCAACTCGAAATTGTCCACCACGACGGGTGGGCCGTCCAGACGTGCCTGTAAAGCCTTGGCAATAAGTGCACATTCGCCCAGAGTGACGCCGCCAAAACCCGGCCACCGCTCAACGTGCAACACCAGTCGCCAATCGCGCCCCACAGGCTTGATTTCACAGACCACCAGATCAAGCTTGGCTTGGGCGACGATCTCGGTTGCCACTTCAGTCAGCGTGGCGCGCATGTCCGCGGCGAGGCGGAAGCTGCCGACCTGCCCGCCGTTGTCCTTGCGATCGCTCACTGGTCCAGTCAGATCACCAACCGATCGGCGCAGATCAACTGCGTCGGTCTGATGTCGCTTGTTGCGATCGTGTTTGGCGTGACCACGGGACTTCAAGGTTTTCACCTGCACAAGTGCCATTAGCAGTGTTTAGTATTCAGATCGAACGCCAAAATCCAGCGCAATCCTACCGACGTGAGCTCAGTTTTTGCCCGCATCAGTATTGACTTAGCCCAATTCAGCGCAGATTGACCCCGAGGTCCGGATAGATCTACCGGTGCGCGGGGCATTCTGGAATTTCCGGAGTGCTCCGCCGCAGTTGTCCGTGTCCGGATCGCTGCGTTTGCGCGGTTGCCAGTTGTCTCGCCGCTCCCCAGAGTCGTTGAACTCCAGCAGAGAGCCGGCAAGCTGAGGCGCAGTGCGGTCAAACCGATTTGCGATTTGCCACTTGCGCCAAGCTGCGACCAACAATCCAAAAGGTGATCGTCGGCCGCGAGACACGGCATTGGACTGATTCTTTGGTGCGCGATATCGGTGAAATTCCGAATGAAATCGCCCATTGGGCGCCATCACCCGCCACAAATCCACTTGAGGCGGAAGCGGCGGCATCACAACCTAATTAACCCAGAAAATACGGGCCAATTAGCCAAACGGCGGTGACCAGTTGGCGGTAACCAAATGGCCAAGGGCCGCTGAATCTAGGGTCAGGAGCCACGTGCGCAGGGCAGGGAGGCGGCACCCGGATTTGAACCGGGGGTCAGGGAGTTGCAGTCCCTTGCATTACCGCTTTGCTATGCCGCCCAATCTTGCCATGCGCTGTGCTGTGACCGCCGCCACGACTGTGGCGACCCCGCCGGACCGTCCAAGGAGCCTGCGGGCGGCGGAAGTGTACGCCACCAGCGCTGGCAGTCAAGGCTCGGTGCGGCCCGCGATTCCCCGCTTTCGGCGCAACTGTGCGTCGGCGCTCCAGTCCCCAGCTCCATGCTTAACTGGTGCTCAACGGCCGTGAAGGCCGTTTCCGTGGCGCGGGAAATCAGTTCGCAGGACTGATTTCTTGATCCGCGCCCATTGGGCTTCACTTCTCCTTGTCGAGCGACAGCGAGCGACAAAGCACTGGCATCCGAAATCGGGGGCCGCGGAGTTTTCGTGTGGGGAATTTGGGCGGCGCCAAAATCGCCAACGACCCCGTCGTCCCGCAGCGTCTTTTCCAACGACGAAGTGCAGCGGCTTAGCGGCTGCCAACGAAATCAACATGTTTGCCAGTATTTGTTGGTAAGGCTTGAGTATCCCGTTTGCTGCTGCTACTTTGCGCCCGCACGCGCTGCCCACCGGCCACCCTGCCAGCGCTGCCCGTCAACCGTTGTGCCCGAACTGCGAGCTGCTCGCGCTGGCCCCAATTGTGGTCCTCACCGCGTCGCCGCCAGCCGTTCGTGCCGGAAAAATTTCCATACGGCCTCGTAAATGAATAAGTCATTCATTTACTTTGCCGGTTTGCTTGGTGGTTGGGTCGCAAGCTCGCGTCTTTAGACGGGCCGCAAGCTCGCGTCTTTACACGGCTCGCAAGCTCGCGTCTTTACACGGCTCGCAAGCTCGCGTCTTTACACGGCTCGCAAGCTCGCGCCTCTTATGGGCGACTCGCCGCTCCGCTCTGCTTGAAGGTCGATCGAGTTGTTTTTTGTTCACCCTACCTTGCCGTTGACAATTGTACGTTGCCGTTGACAATCGCACGTTACCGTTGCCAAACGCATGACAATTGTACCCTGTGGCGCGATTTCGGACAGCGGAAATTCCGCGAGCGAAATCTGCACAAGTTCCCCGTAACTCTGCACCTTTCCGGTGCCCCTGCACCTGTCCCCGTAGCTCAGAAGGATAGAGCGTTCGCCTCCTAAGCGAAAGGCCACAGGTTCGATTCCTGTCGGGGACGCTCCGTCGTGCTGCACGGTCCGCAGTTCCGCATCACGGTGCACTGTGTCGCATCACCGTCCCGCCAACTCGACTCCCCCTACTTCGCCATCATCATCCCGGGCCCGCATGCTCCGGGCCCTAGGAACGAAATGACCGATGATCTAGCTGCTATTGACGAGACCACAGTGGAAACCACAGTGCAAACCACAGCCGAAACCACAGTGCAAACCACAGCCGAAACCACAGTCGAAACCACAGTCGAAGCCGAGGCTCCGCCGTCACCGCCCGTTCGCAAGGCGCGCACGATCAGCTTGAGCGAGTCGTGCTTTGCCGACTTTGCGATTCCAGCCCCGGTGTTGCGCGGCTTGGATGCCCTCGGCTTTACCTATTGCACGCCGATTCAGGCCAAGACCCTGCCGCATTCACTGCAAGGGCAAGATATTGCTGGTCAGGCGCAAACGGGAACCGGCAAAACTGCTGCCTTCCTAGTTACGATTTTCAAGGAGTTGCTCGAGACCGAGCGCAGCCATCCTACGGCCCCGCGGGCTGTGATAGTGGCGCCGACCCGTGAGCTTGCCTTGCAGATTGCCTCTGACGCGGCGGATGTCGGCAAATTCTGTCACTTTCAGACGGTGGCGGTATTTGGCGGGGTAGATTGGGAGCGGCAGGCCAAACAGCTTGAAGGCAAAGTCGATCTTCTGGTTGGCACCCCCGGTCGGATGATGGACTACATGCGGCGCAAGATGGTCGACTTGCGGCATGTGCAAGTGGCAGTGCTTGATGAAGCCGACCGCATGTTTGACATGGGCTTTGTGGACGACGTGCGCTTCATTTTGGGGCATTGCAGTCAGGACCGCCAAACACTGTTGTTTTCTGCGACGTTAGGCTATGAGGTCATGCATCTGGCCAAGCGCCACACGCGTGACGTGGTCGAGATTCGAGTCGACCCAGATCACGTTGCCGCCGAGTCTGTCGAGCAGGAGTTGTGGCACGTGCGCGAGCGCGATAAGCTCCCGTTCTTGTTGTGGTTGTTGGAGGACGCCGCCCCCAAGCGCTGCCTGGTTTTCGTCAATACCAAGAAGGCCGGCGAGTGGTTGGACTTCAAGCTGTATCACAACGGCTGGGAAGCACAGCTGATGTCAGGCGACGTTGCTCAGAAGAAACGAATGAAAATTGTGGATGATTTCCGCAAAGGCAGCGTCGAAGTGCTGGTGGCGACGGATGTGGCGGCTCGCGGCTTGCACGTGGACGATGTGGAACTGGTGGTCAATTTTGACCTGCCAGGCGATCCAGAGGACTACGTGCATCGCATTGGCCGCACCGGTCGCGCCGGGCAACTGGGCCGTGCCGTGTCGTTGGCTGACGAGTCGCTAGTCGAAAACTTGCCTGCAATTGAGCGCTATCTCGGCACCAAAATTGCCAGCCAAGTAGCGACGTCTGAGCAGATGCTGGCCGACCTCGGTCCCTCGTTTGGGGCGACGATGCGAGCCCAGCGCTCGACGGGTGCCAAGAAAGATCGGCCACCGCCTAGACGCCGCCGCTAGCGGTCCACCCAGACCAAATTAACAGTGATTCCAGAGGTCTTGCCGTTGGTTTGCAGCCAATTCTCATCCGGAAACGACCTTGACATTTGCATCGAGCCACCGCAGACTGCCGCTCCGCATTTGGCTCCGCGCGAGCCACGTGCGTCGCCAATCGGGGCGGGTCTGGCTCTTGGGCCTGCCTACTGGATCACGGCGGAATGCGAAAGTGGCGAAATTGGTAGACGCACTAGATTCAGGTTCTAGCGGGCGCAAGCCCATGAGGGTTCAAGTCCCTCCTTTCGCACCCAGTTTGAACATCAAGTCCAATTGCCCGGCCATCGCTATAGGTCCACTTCGATGGGTCGGCGCAAGGAACGCAGAGGCGAATCGGCTTGCAAAGTCGCTAGTTTGCGGCCAATCAGGCAGGCAATGAGCGGCGGTTTGAGATCGACTATGTTGTGCGCGCGCCCCGAGTTTGGGTTTGCCACGACCTGCGCGCTTGCGCCAATCTGGCCGTCGCCGCGCACTGACTCGTGGTGGTCGCGCGGGCGCTGGCTTGCGGCCAGTTTGGGGTCGGAGTCGGGCATGGGTGGAAATTTGCCCAGTCCGTTGGCCCTGCTCCTCGCTGCAGCCATTGGCTGGACGACAGCTTGCACCAAGCCGCCACTCGATGTGCTTGTCGACAAGAGTTTCATACACTTAGAGGCAGCCACCGCAATGATTGAGCGCCACGCCGGCGACGAGCGTGCCCTTTTAGAGGCCTCCATGGGCTACCGGGCCCAACATGCTGGCGAATTCAAGGCCTTGCGCACCGAAGGCGAGCGGTTGTTGGCTGACCAGCCTGAAGAGACGCAGCGGCAGATGGCGACCGCCAGCAAAAACCGGGCTGCGCCGTTGCTGGCACGCATTGCGGCGGCGGTGCAAAAATACCCCGATCAAAAGCGTGCATTGTCGATGATCCGGCCTCTCGTGGTCACGGCAACACCGCGCACTAAGCCCGGGAGTTGGCCAGGTTGGGTGCCCAAAGACCTGCCACCGACACCGACAATCGACATGTTTGGCGGCGGTGGAGCTCAGGGCGGCGGTCAACATGACCATTCCGTGCCTGCTGGTGCCCCGGGTGCCGGCCAATCGGGTGCTCGCCAACAGGCGCAACCTAGCAACGCAACGGCTACCACCCATTAGGGCTCGCAAAGCAATGGGTTACCTGCTCGTTGGGCGAGTTTGCCTGTTGAGTGCGGGGCAAGTTTGCGTCTTGGCGGGCCGACTCGGCGCTCAACGTGCGTCGTGGATTGATCGACGCTTGCGGGCGCGGGCTCTGTTGAAATGAAGGGTAACGAATAGCAATGGCAACCGGCACCATGCAGCTGCGGGCGATTGGCTGGCTGGCCGCTATCACGACCGGCGTGCTGACGTTCCTAGCTTTTCCAGGCTGGAACTTGCACTGGTTGGCGTGGTTTTGCCTGGTGCCCCTGCTGGTAGCCAGTCGCGACGCCACCCCAGCTCAGGGCTTTCGGCTCGGCATGCTGGCAGGCATCGTTACCAATGCCGGTGGATTCCACTGGATGACAGAAATGCTCAGCGAATTTGGACACTTGCCGGCCATTGCCAGCTGGGCGATTCTGCTGTTGCAGGCCACCACCCAGGGTCTTACGCTGGCTGTCGGTACTGCGCTGTGGCGGTGGCTGGCGCGTCGAGGTGCTCCTGACGCGGCAGGCGCTTTCGCCGGACAATGGGGTGGCGAAGCCGTCGTTCCCATGATTTTTCCGTGGTTTTTTGGCAACGCGATTTCGCCCGAGTTGCCGATGATTCAGATCGCCGAGCTCGGCGGGGTCTCGCTGGTGTCGGCCTTGGTGATCGCAGTCAACGTCGCTCTTGCCCAGCTTGTTGTCGCGATAATCAAGCAAAAACGGCCCCCGCTGCTGTTTTTGGTGGTGACTGGCGCAGCCGTCGGGGTGACGTGGTTGTTCGGAGCGGCACGGATCGTTAGCGTCGATGCGGCGATGGCAGCGGCGCCCAAAGTCAAAATTGGCCTAGTCGAAGGCAATATTGGCATTTGGGAAAAAGAGGCTCGCCACCTCGATTCGCAAAATCGCACCCTGACGCGCCGCCACAACTTGCTCAAGCACCAGCGTATGACGGCAGAACTGGAGCGGCAAGGCGCTGAATTGGTGCTGTGGCCCGAGAGCGCCTACATGCCGATGGGTCCGATGCCGATCGCTCACGCCTTGGAGTCGTTTTTGGTGGTTGGTGCTGGTGGGGCCATCGGCCGCATTGGCAGCGGCGACCTCAGCGTGGCGGCGCCCGATCGCCTCGGCTTGCCGCGTGATCTTGGCCTGCTGACAGGCCTTTCCGCGGTGCGCGGTGACTTGTGGCGAGCGCTGGACAGCGGCAATCGGGTGATCAGCGTCGGGCCGCATGGGGCGCAGGTCCTCGCTTTGCCCGACGGCCAAACCGCCGTGGCCACCGTGTCCTTGCCACCGGATTGGAGCGGGGCCCTACGCGATGGCTGGATTGTCGGCCGCAATGGCCGCGCGTGGCGGCTGGCTTGGCTTGGCGATTCCACCACCAAAGTGGGTGGCGAACCGCCACAACTACATGAAACATCAAGCCATCTTCCTGAAGGTCTGGACTTGACCGCCGCCGCCGTCGACCAAAGTGAGCGTATGTTTGCCGTGGGGCGCCGTGGCGCCATCGTTCAATGGTCCGATGCATCCATGCAGGCGATTGACTCACCAACCAACGAAGATCTTTGGGCTGTTTCCGCAGAGTCGCTTGGCACTAGCTGGGTAGCGGCGGGCTCCAATGGCGTAGCCTTGACGTTGGACGACCTCAAGTGGCGCGCGCACAACGTCGGCACAGGCATCTGGTACAGCGCGTGGATTTGCCCGACCGGTGATCGCTGGATTGGCGGTCAACACGGCCAATTGGCGGTGATGCCCTACGGAAGCCTGTCGTTTCAATCTGTTGCCAAAGTCGGCGCCGATGTTTTGGCCGGCGCCTGTGATGTCGATGGCCAAGTCGTGGTGGTTGGCCGCGGTGGTCGTCTGTGGCGCGGGACGCACGCTGGCGGATGGTTGGCCGTTGGTGGCGCTCCGTTGGGTGAGATTACCGCAATCACCAGCCTAACGCCTCACCCGTCGCTGGCCTTGCCGCGGACCGCCAAGCGCATCTTTCCTGCCCGCGCTCCGTTGCCGTTGGCTGCGACTTTCCCCGAGGATGTGCTGGCAGATCAGGGTGTTTCCGAATTGGATCGCTCGACACCGCGGCGCGGATTTTCGGTGCCGTTGCTGTTTGGGGCGTTGTCGCACGGTGCGCCGCTGTCGGCGGGGCAAGATGGTCACTGCGAAGACTGCTACAACTCGGCGGTATTGCTGGATAAAACTGGGGCAATTCGCGGTGTCAACGACAAAGTATTTCTGCTGGCTTTTGGTGAATACATGCCCTTTGGCGACAGATTTCCGTGGTTATACGAGTTGTCGCCCCAAACCAGCCGCTTTCGCCCAGGCACTAAGACTTCGCCCATTGAGTACGCCTTTACCGGCGATCGCCGCGCTCGCATGGGTATCCTGATTTGTTATGAAGACTTGCTGCCACGCCAAGCCCAAAAAGTGGCCGCGCACAATCCCAATCTATTTATCAACTTGACAAATGACGCTTGGTTTGGCCGCACCGCCGAGCCCGAACATCACCTCAATCTGGCGCTGCTGCGCACCGTCGAGTATCGCCGTTGGCTGGTGCGATCGACCAATACGGGCATTAGCGTTTTCATCGATGCAGTCGGCCGCCGTGTTGCGCAGACCCAACTCACCGACGCTGAGACCCTGTTGCACGACGTGCCCTTGCTCGAACAGCGCACCCTATACGCTCAACTGGGCGACTGGCCTTTGGCCGTGCTGGCTTTGCTGGTCGCGTGGTTAGTGCTGGCGCCGCATCGATCGGGCACTATGGCGTCTAAGGGCAGCAAAAAGAAGTCGAAAACGCAACCGGCCTAGTTGCTAGGAGCCTGTCGGAAATCAAACGCATTTTTAATGTCTATCCGGTTATACACAATGAATCTATTACGAACCGACAGTCTCCTAGCCATTCAGATATTCTCAACTGTCCAAGAACTGCCCGGAGAACTGGCCCAATCAAATTCGTGCAGTTTCAGACAGTTGCTGCCGTCTAGCCCGACGGCGCCAGCAGCGAGTCGGAATACTCCGACACGCTCCTAGTAGTCACGACTCTGGTGCTGGCGGTTCGCTACGACGGCGCTGGCGTGACTGCTCCAACTCCTTGGCCCGTCTGCGCTTTATCCACCACGTTCGCAGTCCTTGGCCCATGCGCAGGGTGAACAGCAACGACGCGGCGATGCCCAAAATTTTGCCAATTCCGAATAGATCAGGCGGCCCGTCAGGCATTGCCATCAACCAAACCTCGCTGTACTTGTTCAGTTTGAGCAAACCAGTGAATAACATTGCTGGCGATGGTCACCCCAAACGGCGTGCCAATGCTCTCTGGATGAAACTGCACGCCCTGCACCAACAACTGCGGCGCGTCTAGGGCCATGACCACATCGGGTTCATCGGCGAGCCACGCGGTCCGCCGCACCGCCGTCGGTAGGGTCTCAACCTGCACCACCAAGCTGTGGTAGCGCATGGCCGCAAACGGCGAGGGCAGGGTGCGCAAACAGCCGGTCCCATCGTGAGCGATTTGCGACACTTTGCCGTGCATGGGCTGCTTGGCCCGCACAATCCGGCCGCCTAGCGCCTGGGCGATGGCCTGATGACCCAAACACACGCCGAAAATCGGAATCCGGCCCAGCACTTGCTCGATCAGTGCCAAGCAAACGCCGGCGGACTGCGGATCTTTGGGTCCCGGCGACAGCACTACGCCTGACCACTGTTGGTTGGCCAAGGTCGTCGCTGTCTGCGCATCATTGCGTACGACTTCGATCGTCAGGCTCACACCGCGCAAGTCGGCGCCGCGCAACAGCCAATCGTGCAGGTTCCAGGTGAACGAATCGTAGTTGTCGACCAAAAGCACGCGCATCACGGCAATTGAAACACCTTGATCGCTACGGTCGTGGTCACGGTGACCGCATCGCTTGGCGCCTTTTGCTCGGGCAGAAACTGGTTGCTTAGTGCGGCGCCGTTGGCATTGCTCAGGACCACGACAATGCGCAATTCGGCGCCATTGATAGCAATCCCTTGGGGATACAACGTAGTTAGCGGAATCGACGCCTCCAGGCCGCTGCTGCCGCCTTTGATGGTCCCCTGCAACCATGCAAAATTATTTATTTTTTGTAGGCCGCGCCAGCCAGCCGCAGTGGATTTTGCCAAATCCGTGCCTTCAAAACTGCCCATGCCAATCGACGCCAGCGCAAAATCCAGTCCAGACAAGCCATCGGCGAACTTGCAAATGCCAGCCACCGCGTCGTCGACTGCGCCGTTATTGTCTTGTAAATCCACGGGACTTTTCACGCCGGTCCCCTTGCCATAGTCGACGTCCAAATACGCGACGATGGCGTTGTTGCCCTCTGTTGTGCCTTGTACGCCGATGTACAAATTGGTCTTGTCGTATCCAATCCACAAGCCTTTGAGTTCATTCTTGTTCGGCCCCCAAGCCGTGACAACGCTGTTGGTCGCCAAATTGCAGCCAACTGGCCAATCGGCGCCCATTGTTGCATCCAGCACCGGCGTCGCCACCGACACCGCATCAAACGGCAACGGCGCTCCAATCGTCTTGCCGGCCCCCGACTTGACTGTGACTTGCACCGGGCCCACTGGCAGTACGGGCACCGTCACCTGCAAACCCGTTGGCACCACTTTGTGCCCGGACCCAGATGCAATAACCCCAGAACTGGTTGAAAATGTGACCGCGCTATCGGCCGCCAAATTGACGCCGGTCAACACGACGGTCGCCCCGCCAGACGCCGCGGCAAAGGCCGGCACAAGGGCCGAAAAGCTCGCTGGCAACTCCTTGGCATCGATCAGCGTAATTGCTGTTGGCGTGCTGTACACCGCTTCGCCTTTCCAAGTCAGTTTGGCCGCAACCAGCATTTTGCCAATCATGCCGGTGGCCAAAGTTATGGTAAACTTTTCACCGCCATTGGCATCTTTTTCGGCATACGCGGCTTGTTTCCAGTCGAATAGGATCTCCTGCTGTGGATTCGCGCCCGGCGGGCCGAAGCCGACAAACACCTGTAAATCTGGGGTGATGCCGGCACCGGAAGTGACGCCAGCAATCGTGGCGATGGCAAACAACGCCAGTTGGCCATTGGCCGCGGCCAGCCCATCGACTGGAAAGCCGTGCAGCGTCACCGCGGGCTTGGGCGGCAGCTGGTAGGAAAACGCCTGCATCAGTTTGGCAGCACCGCCATCGCCGTTTTCGACTTCAACATCGACCAGCCCCTCGGCATGGGCCGAAGTTTTGCATGTCAGCATTTTTCCAGTCGGTTCCACTTTGATTTCAGTGGCTAAGGTTCCGCCAAACCGCGCAGTCGCATCGGCGCCAAAACCACTGCCGGTCAAAACCACGCTATCGCCACCCAGCGTCGAACCTTTCGATGGGTCGACAGCATCCAGAGTCGGCTGGCTTTGAGCTGTTTTGCACTGCCCAGCGACACACGTCTGGCCGGCGACGCAGGCTGGATTGCACTCATTTGGCTTGCCGACGCATTTGCCCGCAGTGCAGGTTTGCTCGACCTTGCACGCCGGCTGACACGGACAATTGGGCTCGCAACCACCAGTGGCAGGTTGAGGAATCTGAATCGCGGTGTTGAGAAACTTGCCCTTACTGTCCTTGGCGAGCACCACTGCAGCAGGCTCCCACGCCCCGTTGACGCCGGTGTTGGTCCACGCGCTGATGCCGTCCTTAAAGGCTTCGGTAGCGCCTTTGTACTCCAAACCGGCGTCGGGCAACTGGTCGCCTGTCGTTGTCACAAAAATAAACTGCGCTTCATCTTTGGCATTGAGGCCACCGTCGTGCTTACCCAGATTGAGCGAATGCTGATAGGTCACCACCGCATCGCCGCTTTTGTCATCGCCTTTGGCGCCGTCATCCAGCAACTGAATGGGCGTCCACATGTTCATGGAACCTTTGACAAAGAACGAATTGTCCTTGAGATTCCACTTGGCAAACTTGCTGTTGAGCTTGGTGGTATCCAACGCCAGCTTGACGTCGATTTTGCCGTGCGCGCCAATTTTCATGCCTTTGAAAGCGATTACGCCGACGCTGCCTTTGGGGATCGGCACTTGGCCGTTGGCGCCGATCCACATCCAGTTGCCGAGCTCGTTGAGGGCGCCGTATTCGATGGTGGTGTCCTGCGTCGCGGCGAAAAAGACTTGGGTCGAAAAGATGTGGTCGCCTTTGAGCGCGCCTTCGCGTTCATGGCCGCCTTTGGACAGCGGACCGTCGTCGTACAGCGCGGGATAGGGGCCGTCCGTCGGCAGCCACGAGGTGGAGTAGGTCACGGTGTTGGTCTTGCTGTCCCACGAAAACGAGCCCGTCCACACGATTTCGCCGTCGGCAAAGCTCTTGTTGGCGCTATCGTCGACTTCAAAGGTCAGAATTGCGGCACCAGCGGCGGCGGCGCCATCGACAACGGCGTCGCCACCACTATCGCCAACGGCACCGCCATCGACTTCACCATCCTTGGAAGTTGTCGCGGCACCATCAATCGGGACGTCGAAGGCCACCCCGTCTTTGGCCACCGCAGCCGCATCGGCTGTCGACGCTCCCTGATTTGGCGTTGCACAACCAGCAGTTAACCCAGCGAGAGTCGCCAAGTAAGCCGCAGCAACAGCCAGGCCGCGTACTCGCGGCGCAACCTCGATTTTCATGATGGAATCCTTGGGCAATCTGGCAGCATGGCCGCCGTCAGACGTTGCTGACGCACTCGGCGCGGGTCCACAAACTGATCGATCACGCTGAGTTCACTACGATTCGGCCACCCACAAAGGAGATCCCATAAACTGCATCTCATCGAACGAATTCGGGCGTGCGACGGAGCAACTCGATCAGTCTGCGCGAAGACCGGAGCGGCGAGTCGGCTGTAAAGACGCGAGCTTGCGACCCACCCAGCAAACGGGCACGGTAAATGAATGATTTATTCATTTACGAGCGCTTAGCCACCGCGGTGAATTCTAACCGGCCTACTTTATGGTGACTTCGTCGAGCAGAATTACCGTGTCGTAAATCGAGTCGCCCTTATCGGTGGCAAAGAAGGTCAGGTCCATTTTCTTGCCGGACGAAGCGAAGTTCGAGACATCAATGCAGGTTTTTTGCCAAGGCGTCATCCACACGCCGCCCTGGTCAAAAATGAGGTCCGCTTGGCTCAGCGTCTTCCAGTCTTTTCCGCATTTGCAACTCGGGCTGCCGGGCTCGCACGAAGATTTGCCGCCACAGTCATAGGGACACAGTGAATCGATGTAGACGTTGACCATGGTGGTCGTCATCGCTTCTGACTTGAGCGAGGCGGTGAAGGTGTCCATGAACTGCGAACCGCACCATTCGATAAACTCTTCGCTGTAGAACTTCCAGAAAAAGCACAACTCGGAGGCGGCTTTTTCAAAGCAGAACGGTTGAGTGAGCGAGCCATTTTGCGCCGTAAAACCGAGGCCGGTGGAAATAATGCCCATGTACTTGCCGGCCACGGGGATCGTCACTCCCAATCGCGAAATGACGCGACCGTCGCCGACAGGCTTCCAGCCGATGAGATTGCCGCTGTCCCACGACGGGTTGATCAGGGCCTGATTGTTCAAGTTGGCCTCATCTAAGCCGATATGCCGCAGGCGGCCGCCGTACTTGGGATCGCCCGAGTTGGTGGGCAGCGCTTGAATGACGCTCTTGCCCGCCGCCAAGCCATCGAGGAACTTGCTGCCCTGATCATAGGCGTACTCGGACGACACGTATTCCGAAAAGCCCACCACCGAAGCCGCGCCGTTGCCCCACAGTTGCGCCGCCAGCGAACCGTTGTACATCGTGCGGCAAGCGCCGAGGTAAATGATCGATTGGGGGAAGCTCTGAACCAAGTGGTGGCGCAAAAATGCCGGGGCAAATCCGTAGGTTTGGTCGCCGATGACCACCCGGCCGCGCATGATGTCGGCCTGCGTGCTGTCCACGCACACACCGCCCGAAAGCGTTGTCTTTACGCAGCTTTCACCAGTCGGGCAGCCAGCGCCAGCTTGATTGCAAGCCGCGGTCGAAGACGAAAGCGCATTACAATTGACAGGTTCGCCTGACCATACCACTTCTTGGGCGCCTTTGTGCTCCCAGCCGAGCGAGTTGTAAACCTCGGCGTCCAGACCGCCAAACAGCACCTCAGCATGGCCGGAGATTGCGATCATGCCGTAGGCAGCCATCTCGCGATACCAGCGCAAGTACGCCTGCGAGCCCGATGAAGCGTCAACCGCGTAGGGTGGGCACTGCTTGCCCTTCAAGTCGGCGCCGTGTTTTTCGGCCTCATCGCCGCCATATTTACTGAATTCTGCTTGAAACGGTGCCAAGGAAAGTGCTCGACGGGTGCCTACACTATACGTTGGCAACGCTGCGCCCGGGCCAGCCGCGCTTGGACTGCTGCGCATACCAGCGGGAGCGAGGCTAAGTGCGCCTAATTGCCCAGTCTTGTAGCGAATCCACACGCCGTAGCCGCCAGCCGAGGCCGGACCTGCGTCCGCGACCGTTTCGTTGGCTTTGAGCGCCAAAATGGCGCCCGCTTGCGCTTGTTTCCAATCGGCGCCCGCAGTTACTGCCCCGGCATAGTCCGTCTTGACCTTAGACTGCAAATCGACAATGCCCTTGCAAATGGTCTTGTCAAAACGCTGAACGACGTCAACGACAGCGACCGGCGACCACGCTTCGTACTTCTCGCCGACATCGACCTGAGCCTTGACGCGAAAGTACTTTGTCTTCGCATCTTTGGGAGTCAGGGACACGCACTCGGAATACACCGCATCTTTCTGAACGTCGTCGCATTGGCCGCCCTGACCGCTATCTTTGAGCGAATTGGTGTAGCCGCCCGCGATTGGCTTGCCCAGCTCGTCCACTTCCACCAAGCTGATGGTCGCTGCGTCGATAATGCTCTTGCCTTCGGTATCTTTGACCGCGGCAGCGGCGGAGAAGTGTACGACGATCTTAGCCGTTTCATTGACGAACAGCACGTTTGGCGTCATGTCGGGAGCGCCTTCAAAGGCAAACACCGGATTGTAGGTAATGTGGACAGTATCGCTGACCACCTGCGTGCCCTTTTTGGCGGTGACCGTCAGGTGGTTGTCGCCTTTGTCCAGCGTGATTGGGGATGATTTCCAATGCTTGGCGATTTTGATCACATCAGACTTGCCGTTGCTGTTGGACCACGAGATCTCATCGGGCGAACCATAGGCGATACCCGACAGTTGGGTGACCCCGCCCATGCTTTGCACCCACTCGCGGCCAGACGGACCCAAGACTTTGACCAGTAATTCCTTAAAATCTTCGTTGGTTACGGAAGCGTCGCCACCAGTTGCACTGTCGCCGCCACTGCTGCCGCTGTCGGTCTTGGTGTCGACAACCGCGTCGGTTGGCGAAACTGGAGTGTCGGAGCCGCCACCGCCGTTGTCCGGACTGTCCCCATCAGGCTTGGCCACCGGGGTATCGGCTGGGTTCAGGCCATCTGCGGCACTGCCGTCGCCCGTAGGCGTACCATTGTCCACTGCGGTCTGACCGTCGCCGCCGCCTGTGACCGTATCTGTACTGCCAATACCATCGACGCCGACTCCGCCATTGCCGTCAACGGTGGCAGCGGATTGATCGGCGCCGCCTGCCGGCGCTTCCGTGCACGCTGAAACCAACACCAACAAGTACGCAGTCGCCAAGCACGCGAGCTGCGGTGCCGACCAGCAGCTCACCGCACTGTCGGGCATATGTCGTTTGAAAATGCGGTCCATGTGCGAGCTCCGTTTGAAGTTGGCGATTCGGGCGTGCGTCTGCGAACCGCAAGGCGCGCGCGCGCCAATTGGCTAGCGTACCTGCGGCGCGGATGCGGCGCAAGCCGTTTGGTAGGCCGCGATCCCCCGCTTTCGGCGCAACATGCTCGGTTGAGTCGGCTTGCACAAATGCAAGCCTGCTGCGTCGGCGCTCCAGTCCCCAGCTCCATACTTAACTGATGCTCAACGGCCGCGAAGGCCGTTTCCGTGGCGCGGGAAATCAGTTCGCAGGACTGATTTCTTGATCCGCGCCCATTGGGCTTCACTTCTCCTTGTCGAGCGACAGCGAGCGACAGCGAGCGACAAAGCACTGGCATCCGAAATCGGGG
>SHZD01000231.1 GCA_009692465.1 Myxococcales bacterium | reverse complement strand
CGTAGCTGCCGTCCGCTTTGATGCCGGCCATCACCAGGTTTGTCCCGCACGCTTTGCCCAGTTGGGGCAACACGGGCTTGTTGAGCAAGTCACCGTAGGCGCCAGTCTTCGCTACGTCGGGGACCACTGGCTGATCTTTCAGGTCCTTGTAGCTTCCCGACTGGGCGACGGCCGCTAAGGCCGACACTTTGGCGTAGGCATTGAGATCAGGGGTATTCTTGATGTCGCCGTAATTGCCGCTGGTAGCAACAGTCGCCAACGCCGCCGTCTTTGCATAAGCACTCAAGTCTGGACCGCCCTTGAGATCTTTGAATTCGCCCGACGTGGCCACTGGGGACAAGTCGCTTGGTTTGACCAAGCCGGCGAATACTTTGGGGTCAATCGCGGTAGGGCCGATGCATCCGCTGCAGTCAATGCCGTCCGCGATCCCTGCGCGCACCGCAAATGCCGTTGTCGATAGTTGACGCCGCGGCAATTCAGGGTCGCTGGCCACCTGGAGGCTCAACCACAAATTGGCGCCGTTCAGAATCGTGGCCGACAGCGGCTTGCTACTCCCCAACGGGTAGGCCCAGTGCCCGTTTTTGACGCCGACGTTGACCGGGCCTTCCAGCCACAGCGCATTGCCGCCAGTCTCTTCCTTGAAGATTCCGAAAGTCATGACGTAGTTACCGTCGGCAGCCGGGGAGCCTCCGCTGGCCATCAACGCACCTTCGACCGCGGCAAATTGAGGGATGGCTGCGGAGCCCAACTGGGCAACGCCCAGAGTCACGGTTGCGGCGCTTAGACTAATGAAAGCTTTCAGGTTCATGGAATCTCCCACTAAGGCACGTGGCTGAAGATCGGCGGCACCGCCTGACTCGCCGACAACCGTGTCTTGCTGGAGCGCTAGCCAAGGTTGTTAGCACCCGAGAACGATGAGCTCAACGAGTCGCATTCCAATCGGAGCGGCGAGTAGGATGAACAGACGATAGCTTAGCGAGCCACTAAGCCAAAAGCGGCGATTCGGCTGAAAAGACGTGTGTTTGGCGACCCACTAAGCCGCCAAACGGTCGCAACGCGCTCGTTGTCGCGAACCGCAGTCGCAGGGCGCAAGACGACGGGTGGAGCCCTGCGCGTTCGTGCAACATACTGCGCCACGTTACCCATGTCGGTGTTGACAGTCAAGCCGCCTGCGGGCCTCGGATTATTCGCCTCAGGCCTGTAGTCTGCTGCTTGGTAGCCCTATTCGAGGGCCGACTGCGTGGCGGCAGCAATGCAGGGCTAGTCCTTGGCTCCCCAATAAAGCGTGTACCCGCCGCATGTTGCTCCAGATTTGGCCAGCACTTTGACCCAGGTCTTGCCGCCGTCATTGCCGGTGCCGAGCAGCGAGCATTTTGGACTGACTTTGGCGAATTCATTAGTGGTTACGCCATTAGTCGAGCAGCAGCCAAACGAGGAATTGGGGCCGTCGGAAACTTTGGTACCTTGGGCGCAGCTCACGGTGTCAGTGCCCTTGGTGCCATTAGCGCATTCAAAGTAGACGCAGAGATCGTAATCGGCTGCCAAGTTCTCGACTTTGGCCTGCGGCTTAACGGTACAAAACGTATCGTCTTTGCTGTTGAAGAAGTACCAATCAATGTCGCCTATCGGTGACAGGGTGGCGTTAAGCTGGCTCAATTCCGCGCAATCTGACTTGTCGATCAACGTCTTGCCAGGAGAGACATTATTTGGCTCAGAAGAATCAGCGGTTGAAGTGCCTGTGCATATTCCAGTTTTACACACATCACTCAGCGTACAAACATTGCCGTCGCTGCACAACGTATTGTCTGGCTTAGCCTTGGCGGCGCAGATGCCATTGCTGCAAATCCCGTCGTTGCAAACATTTGTTTTACTTGAACAATTAACCGGACTGCCTTTGCACAAGCCGGCCGAGCAGACGTCGGTTGCGGTACACGCATTGTTGTCGTTGCACGCGGTGTTGGTGGCCTTTTGCTGTTTGACGCAGCCGCTGCCACTGCAGACGCCTGTGTTGCACCCATCTGAAAGTGCGCTGCAATCCACCGCTTTGCCAGCACAGCTACCGCTGCCGTTGCAGACGTCGGTGCTGGTACAGCCGTTGCCGTCGTTGCAAGCGGTGGCGGCCGCTTTGGGAGCAGCAATGCAATTGCCCGTAGCTAAGCTACAACTGCCTACTGCACAATCGGCGTCGAGTGCCGTGCACGACTTGGCGACTCCATTGCACTTTCCGGCCTTACACACATCGCCGACCGTGCACGAATTGCTGTCGCTACACGCCAGCCCGTCTTTGGCAACGTAGGCGACTTGAGAGGCAGTGGGATTGCATAATTCACAAGGATTAGATGGATTTATGGCATTAGTAGCAACGCACTTGTTTGCGATTTTGCAGATCCCTTTGCCAATCGGGTGCGAGCAGCCCCCAGAGCCGTCACAAGTGTCGCCGGTACAGGGGTCGCCGTCGTCTGCACAGGCGGTCCCAAGTTTGGCCGGCGAATGGACGCAGGAAACGCCTTGGCATGCATCTTCTGTGCACGGATTGCCGTCGTCTTGGCAGGCCGTTCCCGGTGTTACCGAGGGGTGCTCGCACTTGCCGGCCGCGCACTGGTCGGCAGTGCATGGGTTGCCGTCGTCAGCACAGGCGACGCCGGGGTCCGCCGCCTTGGTCGAACAGCCGGTTTTGGGGTCGCAAAGGTCGGTCGTGCAGGGGTTGGCGTCATCGCACGCTTTGGCCGCGGACCCTTGGCAAAGTCCTTGCACGCATTGATCTTTTTCAGTGCATACGCTGCCATCGTCGCAAGCCGCCGTGGTGGGCGACTGCTTGCAAGTGCCGTCCGGATTGCAGGTGCCCGCAGTACACACATTGCCGTCTTCACAGAGATTTTCATCCGTGGTGCCGTCGCAGTCGTCGTCCAGTTGGTTGCAAGTTTCTGGTTTAGGTTGTGCAGCGGTGCATAAAGGGCCGGAGGCGGCACAACCTTTGGTCGTACCATTACAAACTCCGAATTCATTCTTGTTTTCACAGGCCGCACTGCCCACATCGTCGATTTTGCCGTTGCAGTCGTCGTCGGCGCCGTTGCATTGTTCAGTTGCGGCCACGGCTGCGCTGCAATCGGTCAAGGTACCGCCCTTGCAAGTCCGGGTGCCTAGGCACACTCCTAGCGCATTCTGGCTGGCGCAACTGGTCGACAATTCTTTGGCTGCGGCCGCTGGGCTGCACGCGCATTTCTTGGCCGTAGCTTGGCAGGCGAACCCGCCTAAAGCCGCTTTGCAGCCAAAACCGCCGGGGCAGGGGTCGGTTTCGCCAGGTTCGCATTTCATGGCGCAAAAGCTGCCGTCGTCGCCAGTGGGGCCGGCGGGCAAGCAGACTCCGCCGCTGACGCCAGGCGGATTGCAGTCAGTGGCTTTGCTGCACGGGTCGCACAAACGACTGTAGGTGGGAACACAGACGTAAATGAGGTCGTCGCTTCCACTTTTGAGCGCTGCGCAGGTAAAACCGTCGTTGCAGGAGTTGGCGCATAACTTGGTGCAGACCTTGCCGTCTTTGGATTCGACGCACTGACCGCTGTCGCAATCCATTGGATCGCTGCAAGGCGAGCCGACGCCGCCTGTCAGGGTGCCATCCGGCAGCGATCCGGCGTCTGGACTGGCAGTCGCCGCGTCGGAGCCAATGGCGTCGATCATCGCCGCTTGGTCGCCAATCGTCGCAGGCGATCCATCGGCAGGGCCTGGCGAGGCGCCGTCACCTTGGTCACCGATGCCGGTCGCTGGCATGTCCAACGATTGGCCATCCAGTACTTGGCCCTTGCCGTCCACCACTTGGCTGGCGGCACCGTCGGCCAAACCACCGACGCCGAACTTGGATAGCTCGCCATTGGCACCGGCGCCAGAGGTTGAACTGGCAGCGGGATCCGAGCAGGCGGCGCACGCTAGTGAGGCGCCAACCACGCGTCCAAACAACCATCGTCTACTTTCCATGCGCGCCTCCACCGACATGGTGCCAAACAATGGCCATCGAGCGCCACCCAAATATGGCTGGCGCCGGCAATCCTGTCACGCAAATGCCTGATCAAGCCGCTCTTGCGCTTGAGCACGGCCGTTGTCGCCAGTCAGCGGTCAAAGGAGGTCAGTTGTCAGTGCTGTCGATTCGTAGGCATAAATCCGTTGCCAGACCACGCAACAGCAGGGATACTTGGCCTGCTGCGTTTTCTTGCGCCGCGGTAGTTGGGCGCCAGCGCACATGACAGACGGGATGCTCGGCCGCCAGCGACGACAGCCAACAATTGACTTCGCAATCGCGATCTTTGCTGCTGTGTGCGCGCTGGTGTCGGCGGCTAGCTGCAAGGGCCAAAAACTCGCGGACCCCGTTCATAGTGCCAAGGGTCAGCTAGGTGGCGCTGGGCAAGCGGGTCGCAAGAGTCCGCAGGCTTTCGCGGTAGAGACCCAAACTGTTCGCAATCGGCAGCTTGAGTTTGCGATCGACGCTTTGGGCACCGTGGTCGCGTTTGAAGAGGCCCAAGTGACCGCGCGAGTTGCTGGCACGGTCGACAAGGTCGATTTTGCCGAGGGCGACCTCATTACTACCGATCAGGTGCTCGCCGAAGTGGAACCGCGGCGGTTTCGCTTGGTGGCGGAGCAGGCGCGGGCGACAATTCAACGCACTCAAGCCATGCTCGATGACGCCAAAAAGACTTTGGCGCGCAAAAAGCAAATGGGCATCGAGGTGGCGACAGGAGAGGAGATCGACCTCGCTGGGGCCAAAGTGCGCATTGCTCAGGCTGAGTTGGCGCAAGGGCAGGCGACTTTGGAGCTGGCTGAGCTCAACCTGGGTGATGCTCGGGTGCGATCGGCGGTGGCGGGTGTGGTCCAGAGTCGAAAAGTTCAGACTGGGCAGTATGTTCAGCCTGGAACGGTATTGGCGACGGTGTTGCGGCTAGAGCCCTTGCGTGTCCAGTTTGCCGTGGCCGAGATCGATGCTCAACGGTTGCAGCCGGCAATGCCAGTCGAGTTTCGCCTGCGCGGGCTGGCCGCGACGCAACACGCGATGATCAAACATATCGCTGGCAAGGCCGACGACGCAACTCGGTTGGTGCAAGTGTGGGCTGAAATTGGTGGCGACCACGCGGGCATGCGACCTGGCGCCTTTGCGGAGGTCCGGATGACTGTTGGCAACCCGTGGCCTGCGCCCGTTGTGCCACAGTCGGCGATTCGGCCGTCGGACAAGGGCTTTATCGCCTACGTGATCGAGGCGGGTGGCCCACCTAAAGCCCGCGAACGCATCTTGCAGCTTGGGATGCGCACGGCTGACGGCCTGATTGAGGTCAAGGCCGGGCTGGTCGCCGGTGAGCAGGTGGTGATTGTCGGTGCTGAGGCCCTGCGCGAAGGGGCTCAAGTTCGGGTGGTGGTCGGGCCGACTGATGGCAAAGGAGACCAAGCGACCGTGGCTCTAGGCTCAATGGGCCTGCCGACGTCGCCGACGCCGACTGCCAATACGCGTCGGCTCGTTGAACCACCTGCGGTTCACTAGCAAGCCATGAATCTCACCGAAATCTGCATCAAAAAGCCAGTGTTGGCCTGGATGATCATGGCCGCCGCGGTCCTCTTCGGCCTGTTGGCGGGTCAGCGCATCGGCATATCGCAGTTTCCGGACGTCGATTTTCCCAATATTTCAGTATCTTTGTCGCGAGAAGGCGCCGCTCCGGAGGTGATGGAAAACGACGTCGTCGAAATCGTTGAAGAAAGCCTGATGCAAGTCGAAGGGGTGCGGACCATCACTTCGACGGCCCGGCAAGGGCAGGCGTCGATTTCGGTTGAGCTCGAGTTGAATCGCAACGTCGATGTGGCCATGCAAGATGTCCAGGCCAAAGTGAGCCAGGCCCAACAGCGGTTGCCGCGCGATCTCGATTCTCCGGTGATTTCAAAGTCTAATCCGGAAGATAACCCGATTTTGTGGATAGGCCTGTCGGGGCCCTTCCCGCGCGCCGTGCTCTCTGATTTTGCCCGCTATCGCGTCAAGGAACGCCTGCAGACTATTGCCGGTGTCGGCGACGTCATGATGGGTGGGTGGCTGGAGCGCAACATTCGTATTTGGGTCGACGCCCGCAAGTTGGAAGAGCGCGGCCTGACGATCCTCGACATCAACTCGGCTTTACGCAAAGAACACGTTGAGTTGCCCGCCGGGCGCTTGGAATCGGGGGGCCGCGAGATCGATGTGCGCGTGCTGGGCGAGGCGCTGGATCTGGAGGCATTGCGCAACCTGGCGATCCGAGAAGTCAATCATCAAATCATACGCTTACAGGATGTTGCGCTGGTCGAAGATGGCTTTGAGGACGTCCGCCGCATAGGTCGGGTCAATGGTGAGCCGGCCCAGGGCATGGGCATCAAGAAACAGCGCGGCGCCAATACAGTGGCGGTGGCGCGCGAAGTCAAGGTAAAGCTAGAGGAAATTCGCAAGACCCTGCCCCAAGGGATGCAACTGGGCATCAACTTTGACTCGTCGCAATTTGTGGAAGACTCGGTGCACGAAATCGGCTGGGAGCTGGCGCTGGCGATTGCGCTGACCGGGCTGGTGTGCTGGTTGTTCTTGGGGTCGCTGTCGTCAACGGTCAACGTGGTTATGGCGATCCCGATGTCGTTGCTAGGCACGGTTGGCGTGCTGTGGGCCCTTGGCTGGACACTGAACACGTTCACGCTGTTGGCTCTGTCGCTGGCGGTCGGCATCGTCGTCGACGACGCGATCATGGTGCTGGAAAACATCACCCGGCACGGCGAAACAGGCAAAGACCGCGTGCAGGCGGCACTCGACGGCACCCGCGAGATTACCTTTGCGGCGCTGGCGGCGACGCTGGCCGTTGTCGCCATCTTCTTGCCCGTGGTGTTCATGCAAGGCATAACCGGCAAGTTTTTTCTGCAATTTGGGGTCGCGCTGTCGATTGCGGTGCTGCTCTCCTACGTTGAAGCGATCACGCTGGCGCCGGCTCGGTGTGCGCAGTTTCTCAAAGTGGGCCGACAAGGCCGCAATAGGATGGGTCGCTTCGCTGATAGTGCCTTGGCGGTGCTGCAACGGGCCTATTTGTGGCAACTGCGCTGGGTTCTCAAAGCCCCTTTGCCGGTCGTGATTTGCGCCGGGCTGGCTTCGTGGGCGGCCATCAGTCTGCTGCAAGAAATGCCCGCCGAGATGGTCCCCAGTCAGGACCAGTCGCGGATTATGATCCGCATGCAAACGGCGGTGGGCAGCAATTTGGAGCATACCAGTCGAATCATCCAGAAAGCGGAGGCTAAAATTGGCGAACGCCCTGAGGTGTTGCGGTATTTTGGTGTCATTGGCGGTTTTGGCACCAGTTCTGTTTCTGGTGGCATGCTGTTTGTCACCATGGTGCCGCCTGAGCAACGGCAGATTTCTCAAAAGGATCTCATCGGTTGGCTGCGTAAGGAGCTCAATAGCATCCCAGGTCTGAAGGCGATGCCGATCGACTTGTCGCAGAGCATGTTTTCGTCGAATCGGGGATTTCCCGTTGAATTCTCTGTGCGTGGCGCGGACTGGAATGGGCTAGTGCTGGCGTCCCAGGACATCATGCGCAAGCTGCGCGACTCGGGCGTGGTCACCGACGTCGATTCCAACTACCAAATCGGCCAACCTGAGCTGCGCATCGTCCCTGATCGCCAGCGCTGCGCAGATATTGGCGTTTCGGTGGAGGATGTCGCCACTGCGGTCGCCAATCTGGTCGGGGGTCAGCGCGTTGGCAAGTTCAGCCACAATGGACGCCGTGTCGATATGCGCGTGCGACTGCTGGCCGACCAGCGGGACCGCCCAGAGCAACTGGCGCACTTGCACGTTCGCACCAAGGCTGGCGTTTTGGTGCCGTTGTCGATGGTGGTCACGATGCACGAAAGGCCTGCACTTCAAGGGATTACGCGCATGGATCGCGAGCGCGCGATCACCGTTCAGGGCAATATAGGCCAAGGTCACAGCCAAGATCAGGCGCTCGCACTGGTGGAAAAACTGGGCAAGGAAATGCCACCAGGCACCCGCGTCGTCATGTCTGGCGCATCCATGGCGTTTCGCGAGTCGATGCAGTCACTGGTGTTTGCCTTGTTGGTTGGGATCGTGGTCGCTTACATGATTTTGGCGGCGCAGTTCAACTCGTTCTTGCATCCGGTGACTGTACTAACGATCTTGCCCTTGTCGGTGGCAGGCGCGGCATTGGCCTTGTGGTGGGCGGACAAGACGTTGAATATTTTCTCGATGATTGGCCTGCTGCTGTTGCTGGGCATTGTCAAGAAGAACTCCATCTTGTTGGTGGATTTCGCCGTTCGCTGTCGATCTGAAGGCCAAAGCGCCAAGCAAGCTATGCTGCAAGCTGGGGACGCCAGATTTCGACCGATTTTGATGACCACGGTGGCGACCATGATGGCGGCGGTACCGAGCGCACT